>JAVEXM010000069.1:0-14180 GCA_034004025.1 Bacteroidales bacterium | reverse complement strand
ATGCAAGCGGGATTGAGGTGCCATTCAGCGGTGACGGTTATTATGCTCCAAGGGATGTCCCTCACGGAGAAATAGCAATAAAGAGATATTATTCCACTGTATTCAACACCTGGCGCCAGTTCTACATTTACAAGCCCGCCGGCTATGATCAGAACACTGACAATAAATATCCTGTACTCTACATCCTCCATGGCGGTGGCGAAGATGAGAGAGGATGGGCAATACAGGGCAAGACGGACCTTATTCTTGACAACCTAATTGCCGCTGACAAGGCAAAGCCGATGCTGATCGTGATGCCTGACGGAAATGTAACCGGGCAAATGGGTTTCGGAGAGATGACACTGGCGATGTTCGAAAGGGAGCTCACCCAATGCATCATCCCGTTCGTCGAAAAAAATTATCGTGCAGAGACAGATCCCGGCAACCGTGCCCTGGCCGGACTCTCAATGGGAGGATTACAGACACTGTATGCCGGAATCAAAAATACAGAGATGTTCCCCTACCTGGGGGTATTCAGCTCCGGATGGATGATTCCTGCCCATAACGATCTGGCTGCCAAACAGTATGAATTCATTAAAAACAATCCGGAAAAGATCAGCTCCCTTAGACTCTTCTGGATCAGCATGGGAGGCAAAGAGGATATTGCCTGGAACAATTGCCAGGTAATGATGAAAAAACTTGACGAGCTGAATGTGAAATATTCCTATAGTGAATATCCCGGAGGACATACATGGCCCGTCTGGCGGAACAACCTGTATAATTTTGCTCAACTCCTGTTCAGGTGAAAACCTGTTGCAGGAAGTCAATTGATCAATCAGTTATAGTTTAACCAAATACAATTCATGTCATGAAAAAAATTGCACTGTTTCTTTCGGTAATGATGATTTGCGGTATTGCCTCTGCCCAGTTTGCAGGCGGAATGCGCGGCCAGCAGCAGGAACCGCTTCCTGATGGTTACAAACCTTCATCAACAAATACTTTTCTTGCTCAGTACCCGGCAGTAAATGCCCAGACACGCCAGGCAATCTTTAAGGTGGTGGCACCCCATGCCGACAATGTGGCGCTTGATCTTGCCGGGAAAAAATACAGCATGACCAAGGATGAAAAAGGAGTATGGACATGCACCTCCGACCCGCAGGTGGTCGGCTTCCACTATTATGCCATCCTGATTGACAGCGTGGCGGTCATGGACAGAAATACCGAAGCTTTCTTCGGCAGCAACTGGGAATCATCAGGTATAGAGATTCCCGAAGGACCCGAAGGTGATTATTACAGGTTCAATAAAAATATCCCTCACGGACAGGTCCGTTCGCTTTACTACTGGTCAGAAATAAACGGCATGGAGCGCCACTGCAATGTTTACGTACCTGCTGAATACGAAAGCAATACTGACAAAAAATATCCGGTCATGTACCTGCTGCACGGCTGGGGCGAGGATGAAAACGGCTGGTCAAACCAGGGACACATGGCAAATATCATGGACGGGTTGATTCAGTCAGGCAAGGCTGTTCCGATGATAGTGGTGATGGACTGCGGCGATATAAAGACCAACTCCGATGTCCGCAAAGCCTCTACGAATGATGTGACCCAGATATATATCAAGGACCTGATGCCGTTCATCGAGAAAACCTTCCGTACAAAGAATGACAGGCAGAATCGCGCAATGGCCGGTCTGTCAAGAGGCGGATTCCAGACCACTCAGACAGTTTTTGCCAACATGGATAAATTCGCATGGATGGGCACATTCAGCGGTTTCTTCTCACGTCCCGGCCAGGACCTTTCTGAAGGCTTCAATGGCGTCTTCAAGGATCCTGCATCCTTCAACAAACAGATGAATCTCCTGTTTATCAGCACCGGCACCGAAGAACGGACGCCGAAAGAAGCAGTTGACGCCCTTAAGGCCCATGGAATTAAAAACATCGTTTATCACGAATCGCAGGGCACGGCACACGAATGGCTGACCTGGCGCCGTGCACTGAATGAATTTGCTCCGAGGCTTTTTAAATAGGCATTCAGAATTATTCAGGCTATATTGGTAAAACCCAATTTGATTGGAAATCATGAAAAAGAAATTTCTGTTTATAGTAATTGCAGTCGCCTTTCTGTCAGGAGCCAGGAGCTTCGCACAGGATCAGAACTTCCACATCTACCTGTGCTTCGGCCAGTCGAATATGGAAGGAGCTGCCAAAATTGAGCCTCAGGACACAACAGTGGACGGAAGGTTCATGGTGATGGAAACCCTTGACTGTCCGAACCTCGGAAGAGTCAAGGGAGGCTGGTATCCGGCCATTCCGCCTCTTACCAGGTGCAGGACCGGTCTGTCACCCGCCGATTATTTCGGCAGGACAATGGTTGAAAACCTCCCCAAGAATATCAGGGTCGGAGTCATCAATGTTTCCATCGGGGGCTGCAAAATACAGCTGTTTGACAAGGAGACTTACAAAGAATATGTCTCAACTGCACCAAGATGGATGGTCCCGATGATCAACTCCTACGATGGTGACCCCTATGGCCGGCTTGTTGAGATGGCAAAACTGGCCCAGAAGGATGGTGTTATAAAGGGGATACTGATGCATCAGGGTGAGTCAGACAATGGCGACACCACATGGCCCGGCAAAGTCCGCAAGGTCTATGAAAACCTGCTGAACGACCTTGGTCTCCAGCCTGAAAAGGTGCCTTTTCTTGCCGGTGAGATGGTAAGTGCTGCCGAAGGTGGAATATGTACCGATATGAACGCTATAATTGCCACCCTTCCGCAGGTTATTCCGAACTCCTGGGTGATATCCACCGAGGGTTGTCCCGGAATGCCTGATCACCTTCATTTCACACCGGAAGGTTATCGTATTCTCGGAAGAAGGTACGCTGCCAGGATGCTCTCCCTGCAGGGATATAATATCGATGTACCTTAATCAAGACTGAATTGCCTGCACGGTAATTGTGTCCGTTCAAACCGGCAAATAATATTGATCATGAAGCGCTGTTTCATACTTCTGGTCCTGATATCAACATTCTGTATTACCAGCTTCGGACAATCCTACACCAGGACTGATCTGGGCATCAGGTGTGCAGTTGATGGCATCGGCACCGAGATCCGGTTCCTGAGCCCGTCAATTGTGAGGGTACTTAAATGGCCGGAAGGAAATACTTTCAACAGGGAGAGCCTTTCGGTTGTCATGGAACCGGGGAAAGTGGATCTTTCGGTCAGACAGAAGGGTGATGAACTGGTCATAAAAAGCAAAAGCCTGACTGTATCCGTAAACCTGGGAAACGGGAAAATTTCATTCCGGACGCCGTTATCAGCCTTGCTCCTGAGCGAAGCTGATAACGGCTCCGTTTTTACGGAATTCTCCGATGCCGGCCTAAGTACCCTAAGTGCATACCAGGCATTCGTACTGGGAAAGGATGAAGCCATCTATGGACTGGGGCAACAACAGGACGGGAAAATGGTCCGGCGCAACGTGACACTGAATATGATTCAGGGAAATACAGATGACTATGTTCCCTTTTTCCTTTCAGTGAAAGGTTACGGTCTGTTCTGGGACAATTATTCCCCTACGGTATTTAAGGACACACCTGAGATCACATCATTCAAATCAGATGTGGGCGAGTCCATTGATTACTACGTAATGTACGGAGGCAATGCCGACGGTGTGATCGCATGCATGCGTGATCTGACAGGCCAGGTGCCAATGTTCCCGCTCTGGACTTTCGGCTACTGGCAAAGCAGGGAACGTTACAAGAGCCAGGATGAACTTGTTGGTGTGGTCAGGAAATACCGTGAACTGGGCGTGCCGCTTGATGGCATCATTCAGGATTGGCAGTACTGGGGCAACAATTACCTCTGGAATGCCATGGAGTTCCTCAACTCTGACTTCTATAATCCACAGAAGATGGTTGATGATGTACATGGCATGAATGCCCATATTATAATTTCAGTCTGGAATTCATTTGGCCCGGAGACCAGGCAATACAGGGAGCTTGAAAAGATTGAAGCCCTCCTGGATTTCAAGACCTGGCCCATGTCCGGTTCTGACAAGTGGCCACCGATAATGGATTATCCTTCAGGTGTAAAACCGTATGACCCTTTTAATCCGGAAGCACGACAGATCTACTGGAAATATCTGAACAAGGGCCTCTTCTCCCTGGGGATCGACGGATGGTGGATCGATTCATCGGAACCTGACCATATGGATTTCAAACCTTCAGATCTTGACAACAAGACATACCTTGGTTCATTCCGTAAAGTCCGAAACGCTTTCCCCCTGATGACAACAGGAGGTGTCTATCAGAACCAGCGTGCAGTCAGCTCAGATAAACGTGTGTTCATCCTTACCCGGTCTGCATTTGCCGGTCAGCAGCGCTATGCAACCAATGTATGGTCAGGTGATGTCACAGCATCATGGCCGGCATTGAGAAACCAGATCTCCGCCGGACTGAATTTTTCGTTGACCGGGATACCTTACTGGAACAGCGATATCGGCGGATTCTTTCTGAGCAGGTATAGCAAAAGACTTGACGATGCTGAGTACCGTGAACTGTATGCCCGCTGGATGCAGTTCGGAGCTTTCTGTACGATGATGCGCTCACACGGGGCAGATGCCCCCCGTGAGATTTACCAGTTCGGGCAAAAGGGTGACCGGGTGTACGATGCTATCGAAAAGGCTATAAAACTGCGCTATAGCCTGCTGCCCTATATCTACTCGGCGGCATGGGATGTAACGGCCAGCAAGTCAACAATGATGAGGGCACTGGTGATGGATTTTCCCGGTGACAGGAATGCTCTTGACATTGACGATCAGTACATGTTCGGGAAATCACTGCTGGTGTGCCCCGTAACCACTTCTATGTATTCGAAGGACACAAAAGAGGATTTCAGCTCAGTCGGTACGAGAGAGCTTTACCTCCCTGCAGGCAATGACTGGTACGATTTCTGGACTGGCAGCAAACATCAGGGAGGACAGATACTGAAAAAGGAAACCCCTCTTGATATTGTTCCTCTGTATGTCAGGGCCGGGACAATCCTGCCCATCGGCCCCGATGTCCAGTATGCCACGGAAAAGAAATGGGATGATCTTGCTATTCGCCTCTATCCGGGCGCTGACGGCAGTTTCACACTGTATGAAGACGAAAACGATGATTATAATTATGAGAAAGGTTCCTTCTCAATTATTACTTTTACCTGGAATGATGCCAGAAAAACACTGACAATCAGTGACCGCAAGGGTTCTTTCCCGGGGATGCTCCCGGAGCGCAAATTCAAAATTATCATTGTGGAAAGGGATAAGGGCGCAGGAACCGAAATAGTTAAACAGTGGGATAAAGAGACAATCTATGATGGCAAAAAGACAATTATTAAACTCTGAATATTGCCTTAAATCCACAATCATGAAGAGATATTGCTTCAGCCTCGCGATACTCATCAATGCCCTTTTTTGCATTACAGTCACCGGTCAGAAGGACCAGGCCCGGAATCCGGTAATTTTTGCTGATGTTCCCGACATGTCTATAATACGTGTCGGTGACACATATTATATGAGCAGCACCACCATGCACATGTCTCCCGGAGTGCCCATCATGAAATCCAGTGACCTTGTCAACTGGGAAATGATCAACTATGCTTACAGCACCCTTGGAGACAATGACCAGCTGAACATGGTTGACGGGAAAAATGCCTACGGCAAAGGATCATGGGCCAGCTGCATAAGGTATCACAATGAGACCTACTATGTATCAACCTTCTCCTCAACAACCGACAAAACCTATATCTGGTCGACAAAGGATATAAAAAAGGGGCCATGGAAGGAAATATCATTCAGTCCCAGTTTCCATGACCATACCCTTGTATTTGATGATGACGGACGGGTTTACCTGATCTATGGAAACAGGAAGCTGATACTCGTGGAGCTGAATGCTGACCTGTCAGGTGTCAAACCCGGGGGTGTCAACCAGGTAATAATTGAAAATGCCAGTGCACCGTCAGGACCTGTCAGCAGTCTGGGAGAAGGGTCACAGCTGTTCAGGATGAACGGCAAATATTACCTTTTCAATATTACCTGGCCGCGCGGAGGAATGCGTACAGTTGTTGTCCACAGGGCCGACAGGCTGACCGGACCGTGGGAAGGAAAACTCGTGTTTCAGGATCTCGGGGTAGCCCAGGGAGGATTGACCGATACCCCTGACGGCAGATGGTTTGCATACCTTTTCCGGGATTACGGATCTGTGGGACGGATACCATATATCGTTCCGATGACCTGGGAGGACGGATGGCCGGTAATAGGTATTGACGGCAAGGTTCCTGAGATGCTTGATCTTCCTGCCAGCAAAGGACTTATACCCGGAATCGTCGCACCGGATGAATTCAAAAGAAAGAAGGGTGATCCCCCTCTCCCGCTTGTATGGCAATGGAATCACAACCCTGACAACACCCTGTGGTCAGTGACTCAGAGAAAAGGATATCTCAGGCTGACTGCCGGACGAACTGATACTCTGTTCACGCAGGCAAGAAATACCCTTACTCAGCGCACCATCGGTCCTGAATGTTCCGGATCAACGCTGATTGATGTTTCGGGAATGAAGGAAGGTGATTATGCAGGGTTGGCTCTCCTTCAGAAAAAGTACGGGATCGTAGGGGTTAAATTCAGCAACGGGGTCAGATCGGTTGTCATGGTCAATGCACAGTCAGGCATCCCTGAAGAAATTGAAAACATACCGCTGACGCGAAAAAAAGTTTACCTTAAGGCCGAATGTGACTTCACTGACCGCAGGGACATAGCTTACTTTTACTACAGCTTTGACGGTAAAGCATGGAAACCAATTGGCAATCAGCTGAAAATGGAGTATTCCATGCCTCATTTCATGGGATACCGATACGGGCTGTTCAACTATGCCACCCGGGAGCCTGGAGGATTCGTCGATTTCGACTGGTTCCGCATAAACAATGAAAGAACTGAGAATTAATATACTCAACCATATACAAAAAAAAGAAGTGATAAAAACCAACTTAAATTACAGCAGATACCCCGGGAAGGCGTTGATCTTCATGGTTCCCTTTCTGGTTTTTTTGTTTGGCACAGTAATGCTTAACGGTCAGCTTCTCAGGCTGAATGACCAGGGATATTTTGAAACGCGCGGAGTGAATATCCTCGTTTACAGCAACCAGTACACGGGATTCTTTTTCGATGAAAAGACTGCGGGAATCGAAATTATACAGCAGGGAGTAAGGACTTCCACAGGCGGAGCAGTAAGATTGCAGAACACTCCTGAACAGTGGGACCTCATACCTGCGGTAACAGGACGCAAGGTTGATGAAGCAAACAAAGCCATAACCGCAGAGCTGAAATACAAGGACTTCGATTTCAATTCGAGGATCAGTGTTACTGCCAGGGACAACGGCGTGGAGATAAACGTTTATCTTGACAGGCCGTTGCCGCGGGAGCTTGAAGGCAGTGCCGGCTTCAATCTTGAATTCCTCCCTTCGGCGTACTTCGAGAAGACCTACCTGGCTGACGGTAAACCCGGCAATTTCCCGAGATATCCTGCCGGCAACACAAGAATCGAATCTTCAGACAAAAAGATTACCCAGTATGCGGGACATACCACTTTTGATGACAGAGGTCTGGGTGAATTCATTGTCCCTCTGCCCCTTGCAACGGGCAGGACACTGACGCTGGCGCCTGATGATCCTGCCAGAATGGTGATAATCAAAGGGACAGATACTGACCTTATGCTTTTAGATGGTCGAAACCTTGCACAAAACGGATGGTTTATTGTACGCAGCCTTCTCCCGGCAAACAAAACGGGAAAGGTTCTGACATGGCACCTTGAGGTTAATGCTGTGCATGACTGGACCAGGGAGCCGGTCATAGGTTTCTCGCAGGCAGGATATGTCCCCGGGCAGGAAAAGGCTGCAGTGATAGAACTTGACGTGAATGACACGCCCCTGAATTCGGCACAGGTTTTCCAGGTCACGGCTGATGGCAGGTCCGTGGAGAAATTCAGCGGCCCTGTCAAGATGTGGGGCAAATTCCTGCGATATAATTATGCCCGGTTTGATTTTTCCTCAGTCAGGGAGCCAGGCATTTATTATATCTCATACGGTGATCAGAAAACGAACCCGTTCGTTATCTCACCTGACGTTTATGAAAATGTCTGGCATCCTACTCTCGATGTCTGGTTCCCCGTTCAGATGGATCATATGACTGTTAACGAAGCCTACCGCATCTGGCATGGAGTTCCCTTCCTTGATGACTGTCTGCAGGCACCACTGAATCACCAGCATTTCGACGGTTACAGGATGGGCGACACTACCGATACGAGATTCAAACCCTTCGAGCGTATTCCGAATATGGCTGTCGGCGGATGGTTTGATGCCGGTGACTTTGACATTCAGACCGGTACGCACAACGAAGTAATAACAAGGTTTGTCGAAGCATGGGAAGAATTCAGGCCTGACAGGGATCAGACTTTCATAGACCAGAAGACAAGGTATGTTGATATTCATCGCCCTGACGGGAAACCTGATCTCCTCCAACAAATTGAGCATGGAACGCTGAACCTGGTTGCACAGTGTGAAAACATCGGCCACCCTGTATCCGGAATCATAGTTCCCGCCCTGCATCAGTATCATCACCTCGGAGATGCAATGACTGAAACTGACAATCTTCCTTATAATCCGGCTCTGAAACCCTATGAGACTGACGGCAGATCGAGCGGCACCCCTGATGACCGCTGGGCCTTCACAACCCGTCAGCCTTATCTTGATTATTCCACGGCAGCCACCCTGGCAGCTGCCAGTCGCGCCCTGAGAGGTTTTAACGATGACCTTGCAGAAAGAAGCCTGACAATTGCAAAACGGCTCGTGGAAGAAGCTGATGAAATAGGGAAAAACAAAACCGGGAATGATCCTGTGATGCTGTGGTCAATGATGAACACAGGCGCTCAGCTTGATGCTGTACTGCAACTGTATATCACCACCGGTGAGAAGAAATATGCTGAAAGGTTCCTCTCCAATATATGGTCTTCACTCGCATCTCCGCGTGGCGGACGCGAAATGGCTTTTCAGGGAGCCTTTTCCGGGATGGAGCTTCTCCCTGCCCTGAAGGCACTGCCATATATGGATGATGCATACAAAACCAAATTGAAAGACTATGTGGTCAAATACAGAAAGTCACTTGACAATATTGATAAACAGAACCCCTATGCCGTGCCGATAACCCTGGGGTCATGGGGCGGCACCAGCAATGTCGTCGCCTGGGCAATTGCAAACTACTACGCCTTTAAGGCATTCCCGGATGTGATGGATAAGGAATATGTGCTTCGGGGAATGAACTACGTCCTGGGATGCCATCCCTATTCGAATCTATCGTTTGTTGAGGCAGTCGGAACAAGGTCAAAAAAAGTTGCTTACGGAAACAACAGGGCTGATTTCTCAATAATTGCAGGCGGTATCGTTCCCGGACTGATACTGCTCAAGCCTGATTACCTGGAGAACAAGGATGACTGGCCATTCTTCTGGGGTGAAAATGAAGTTACGATGGCCGGCAGTGCCGACTATCTATTCCTTGCCAGGGCCGCCGGAGAGATCGCAAATAATTAAAATCTACCGACAGGAAAATGTTAACAGAAATAAATAGATACATAATGAGATACTTAAGATTGATTGCCGTTGCCGCCATGATGCTGGCAGGCACGTTTGCCTGGTCGCAAAACCCGGTCATCCGTGACCAGTTCACCGCTGATCCCACAGCCAGGGTCTTTAACGGGAAAATGTACCTTTTTCCTTCGCATGACATACCTGCCCCGGAAAGCTTCCCCAGAAAAGACTGGTTCTGCATGGCCGACTACCATGTCTTCTCATCCTCAAACCTTACTGACTGGACAGACCATGGTGTCATTGTAAGCCAGGAGAAGGTCGACTGGGTCAATCCCACATCGTTCAGCATGTGGGCGCCAGACTGCATTGAAAGAAACGGAAAGTACTATTTCTACTTCCCTGCCAACCTTAAAACCGGCCGGGGATTCGGGATCGGAGTCGCAATAGCGGACAAGCCGGAAGGACCATACATTCCACAGCCTGAGCCGATTGCAAAGGCAAGGGGCATTGACCCGAGCGTGTTTATTGACAAGGACGGCCAGGCATATCTCTATTACTCGATGGGCAGAATCTTTGTCGCAAAACTGAAAGAGAACATGACCGAACTCGAATCTGATCCGGTTGTAGTTGGTGATCTGCCGACCAAGGGACTGGTTGAAGGACCGTTCTTCTTCGAGAGGAATGGCATTTATTACATGACATATCCACACGTTGAGAACATAGTAGAACGGCTTGAATATGCAATGGGTGACAACCCTATGGGACCATTCAAGGTGACCGGGGTCATTATGGACGAAACACCGATGGGGACCTGGACAAATCACCACTCACTTGTGCAGTACAATGACCAGTGGTATCTCTTCTATCACAACAGCGCATACTCGCCGAAGTTTGACAAGAACAGGTCGGTCTGCATCGACAGCCTCTCCTTCAATGAAGACGGCACAATCAGGAAAGTGATTCCAACCAACCGCGGAGTGGGAATAACAAACGCCCAGAGCAGGATCGAGATCGATCGCTTCAGCCAGATAACCCCGACGGGCGTCACTGTTGAACTCATTGATACAGTAAATACATTCAGTGGATGGACGGCAGAATTGACCGGGAAAAACAGCTGGATCTCATACAATGCAGTCGACTTCGGGAGCATGAAACTCAAATCGGTAAAGGTCAATGCCTCATCAGAGACCGGTGGGGTAATACAGATCCGGCTCGGAAGTCCGGATGGCCTCCTCCTTGGAGAGGTGAAGATTCCGGCAGGCAATGCTCTTGGCACCGTGGATGCAAAAATGAAGAAATATAAGAAAGGTATTCATAACCTGTATGTTGTGCTGAAAGATGGAAATCCTGTCAACATTGACTGGGTTCAGTTCGGGAAATAGTCACCAGGTATTCGCAAACACTTTAAATATGATAAAGGATCAGGCAGAATCATGAAATCGATTATTATTGGCTCTTTCGCAGCAGTGCTGATGTTTTCAGCATGTTCCTCCGGCGTGAAAACAAGCCCGGAGGCAAAAGAGATGATTCTCTGGTATGATAAACCGGCCGGGGAAGCATGGCTTGACGGACTCTTCATCGGAAATGGCTACATTGGAGCCAATGTATTCGGGAGGGTGCAGAATGAGCGGATAGCCCTGAATGAATCAACATTCTGGTCAGGCAGGCCTCATGATTACAATGACCCCGATGCATACAAGTATTTCGGGCAGATAAGGGATCTGGTATTTGCGGGCAAATTCAACGAAGCCGAAAAACTGGCTGACCAACACTTCTATGGAAGGCCGGTTGCCCAGCAGGCTTACCAGCCATTGGGCGACCTGCTGCTCGATTTCAATGTTACCGCTGATTCTGTCAGCGACTATCGTCGCGAACTGAATATGGAAACAGGCACCGTAACAATCAGTTATACCGATGGTGACGTAAAGATGACCCGCGAGGTATTCATGTCATATCCTGACCGTGTCATGGTAATGAGGGTTTCAGCGGACAAGCCGGGAAAGGTATCCGTAAAGGCAAAACTCAGCAGTCCGTTCGCCGAAAACACGAAGATAACTGATAACAGACTGACTCTCAGCGGCACATGGAAATATATTCCCGAAGAGATCAGCTGGCTTGTTGCGAAGGTTGAGGGACCGGGCCTCGGGTTTCAGACAGATCTCATCGCACTGCCTGAAAAAGGAACCGTGCAGAACACCGATTCCTCTCTTGTTATTACCGATGCCAACTCCGTGACATTTGTTCTCACTGCTGCGACAAGCTACGTGAATTACAGGGACATCAGCGGTGATCCGGCGGCCAGGTGTGAAAAAGTCCTTGCCGATGTCAGCGGCCAAGACTTCAATACCTTCAAAAGCGCTCATCTTAAGGATTTCACCGGCCTGATGAGCCGGGTTCGGCTTAAAATCGGGGATCCGTCGAAGAATGATATACCGACTGATCAAAGGGTTGCAGCCCTGAAGAAAGGAGAATATGACCCTGACCTGCTTGCAAAGATATTTCAGTTTGGCCGGTACATGCTGGTTGCTGGCAGCAGGGATGGCAGTGAACCGGTGAACCTGCAGGCTCGCTGGAACCAGGAGCTGTTGCCTAACTGGGGCAGCAAATACACTATCAATATCAACACCCAGATGAACTACTGGCCGGCAGAGGTGACAAACCTTTCCGAATGCACTCCTCCCCTGTTTGACCTGATAAAGGACCTTTCTGAAAACGGGGCACAGACGGCGAAGGTATACTACAATGCCGGCGGATGGGTAGCTCATCATAATACTGACCTGTGGCGCGGGACAGCGCCTGTTGACGCAGCCCGCTACGGAATGTGGCCGGTTGGCGGCGCATGGCTCTGCCAGCATATATGGGAACACTATCTCTTCACCGGTGACATTGAATTCCTCAGGGAATATTACCCGGTAATGAAGGGAGCTGCCACTTTCCTGATGGACATTTTGACCTGGCACCCCGGGTACAAATACCTTGTCATTCCGTTCTCAATGTCGCCCGAGCAGGGATTCTTTGTAAGCGAAGGTGCGGAAGAAGCATACTTTGCCCCTGAAACTACAATGAATACCGGGCTGATAAAAGACCTCTTCCCTCATTGTATCGAAGCTGCACAACTGCTTGGTATTGATGGCGAATTCAGCAACAGACTGAAGGATGCCCTTGACAGTATCCCCCCGTATATGATTGGTAAGGATGGTCTTCTCCAGGTCTGGATCGAAGACTGGAAAAGAGGCAATGAAGGCCATAATATGTCAGCCAATTTCGGATTCTTCCCCGGGAACTCAATAACATTGAGAGAGAATCCCGAACTGGCCGATGCTATCAGGAAGTGGCTTGAGCCCCGCCGGGTATCAACGTCATGGCCAAGTGCGTGGGACATATGTGACTGGGCCCGGCTCGAAGACGGCGTCAGGGCTGATACAGTCATCAGGGAGTTTTTCATGACACGGACTCCATGGGGAGGGATCGGCAACAACCTTCACAACATATCCTTCAACCAGTCGGATGCAAACTTCGGATACACCGCCGGAGTTGCTGAATGCCTTCTACAGAGCCATGCCGGAGAAATATCGATACTGCCTGCCCTGCCTGTCAGCTGGAAAGATGGATCGGTCAGAGGGCTGAGGGCCAGAGGCGGTTACGAGGTTGACATTGACTGGAAGGACGGAAAACTTGTAAAGGCTGAGATCAGGTCCCTGCTCGGCAATCCCTGCGTAGTCAGGGCCAACGGAGTTACAAAGGAATACAATCCCGCCAGGGGCGAAACTATTGTGATCCGCGGCATATGAGCCGAAGAAAAGGGAAGAACCGGCCCCGCTGGTTCTTCCCTTATACATGTGCCTGGGGAAACGGGCTGACAGCTATTACTGCAACACTACCGTACCCTTTGTAATACCTGATTCGTTGAAAGCATCAACGCTGAAGTAATATTTCACATCCCTGTTCAGGCCGGTGAGCATCAGGGAATCCGCATCACAAACCATAACGGATGCATATAGCTTCCCGGGAGCAGTGCCATAGTTTACAATAAATCCTGTTGCCTGGTCGTCTGCCGGCCACTCCACGAGTGCTTTTCTCGTGTCGGCATCGTTCCGCACGACGGTGAACTCTCTGACCTCAGCGGGAGCATTTCCATCCCTTGTGCCGAAGATCCTGAGATCATAAAGCGAGAACTTACCATCAGGTACTCTGACATTTTCAATCTTTATGAACCTGGTCTTGACAGGTTTCTCCAACTGTATGTAATCATGGCATGCATCAGCATTGTTATTGCTCTTGTCTGCAATTACATCCCAGGTCCTGCCGTCCTCTGAAGCAAGTAATTTGTAACGATAGTATATCTCCCGACTGTCAGGCCTGAGAGTTGATTCGTTGTCAGCAAAGTTAACCTGAACAGCATGCACCGTGGAAGCGTCATCAAGTTCAACACTGAGCCATTCCCCGCTGTCGCCGGTAACGGCTGACCACCAGGTCCTTATGTCTTCATCAAAGGCATTGCTTACAGGGAAACCATCCATTACCGATGACGCTTCGGCTCTCTTTTTATAAGACAGGAGCATCCATCCTCTGAAAGTGCTCTCTTTCT
>JAVEXM010000068.1:0-14216 GCA_034004025.1 Bacteroidales bacterium | reverse complement strand
TATTTGTGACATCATCAACCATGCGGGTGGTGAAGCCGTAATTCTTCTTGGGGGAGACCTGTGAGGAGGATCCTCTTATCTCAATGCCGATGCGGCCGTCATAATTGAGGAAGGCCGGGTTATCTTCGTCAGTCACATAGTTGCGCTCTCCGGGTCCCCGGTAAATCAGCTTCATCGAGGCCTTGACCTTGGGCTCGTCTGGTATCGAGACCCCTCCGTCGGTGGTGATGATGACGATCGGCAGGTTGCTGTCGGTCAGGATCTGACTATGAATGGATCCTGAAAGAACTAACAGCAGAATAATATTAAGGAAGAGTCGTATCATCATGTTCTCGCTCAATGATCCAAAATTAGCATTAATCCGCTAAAGAAGTGCCTCCTTCAGAGTATGAGCCGGCTTCAATGCCATATCAATTGACTGCAGATGACTTCAATAATTTATTTAAATGTAATATGGCAAAATCATTAATAATTTATACTTTTACGGCTTAAAGTGAAAAAAGTTGTATTGTTACGCCGCTATATCCTCAGACAAGTCAGGGGCCTGTGATTCCCTTTCCGTATCCGCTGTCATGTTTTCACGGAGAACACCCTCCACTCTCACCACCACTCCCGGTTAGGGAGTAATTAACAAATATCAGTCGCAGGTGGAAGTATTCCACATATCTGTCTTCCCGGGACGGGGAGCTTAATTGTAAATGTTTAAATTAATATTTGATGGAATGAAAGTATTGAAATTTGGTGGTACTTCGGTTGGCAGTATCGAAAGTATCAGAGCAGTTGTTGAGATCATTGCAACCCGGGAGCGGCCTCTTGTTGCTGTTTTTTCTGCTTTCTCCGGGGTCACCAACATGTTGAATGACTGTCTCAGGATGGCCTCGGAAAGGGACAGCGGCTATCACCGGCTTCTTGATGAGACAGAGGGCATGCATGTAGCCATGGCTCAGAACCTGCTAAGGTCGGAAAACGCTGTGGGTGTAGCGTTACAGATCAAGGATATGAAATCAAGGCTGTCAAACATACTTGACGGGATATTTAACATAGGTGAAGTGACCCTCAGGTCATCAGACATGGTTCTCGGTTTTGGTGAGCTTATGTCAATAAAGGTGATATATAATGCTCTTTCAGAGAGGCTTGATGACGTAATTCATGTTGATGCCAGGGAACTGATCTTTACCAGGCTGGTCAAGAGTGAGGAGAGGGTTGATATGACGGCCACTGAAAAAGCCATAAGGGAGAAGCTGGCAGATAATCAGGGGGTGATTGTCACGTCAGGATTTGTTTCTACATCAGTACAGGGATATCCTACTACCCTTGGAAGAGGGGGCTCGGACCATACTGCCTCCCTGATTGCTGCCGCGATAAATGCAGAACTGCTTGAGATCTGGACTGATGTCAGCGGAATATTTACGGCTGACCCGTTATATACAGAGGACGCCAATTCAATTGCTGAGTTATCGTATGCCGAGGCACTGGAAATGAGCCACTTTGGGGCGAGGGTGATATATCCCCCTTCAATTCATCCGGTTATGGAAAAGAGGATACCTGTCCTGGTAAAGAATACTTTTGCTCCTTCTGATCGCGGAACCCTGATCACCGAGAAGGCTTCTCCCAATGGAAATGCCATAAAAGCGGTCTCTTCAACTGACGGAATATGCCTGGTGTCACTTGCAGGCAGCGGAATGGCCGGTGTTGTAGGAATCGCCTCCAGGCTTTTTTCCGCCCTGGCAGTGAACCATATCAATGTCATCCTGATAACCCAGGCCTCTTCGGAGCAATCGATATGTATTGCAATTGATGAGTTGCACGGAGAGAGTGCAAAAGAGGTCATTGACGGGGAGTTTGAGTATGAGATCAGATCAGGAAGAGTACAACCGGCTATTCTTGAAAAGGGATATTCAATAATCGCGATGGTGGGAGAGGGGATGAAACAATCCGTCGGCATCAGCGGACAGGCTTTCTCGGCACTCGGGAGAAACGGCGTCAACATCCATGCCATAGCCCAGGGTTCATCCGAACTCAATGTATCTGCGGTGGTCAAAATGAGCGATTGCCGGAAGGCAGTTGATTCAATTCATCAGGAATTTTTCCGGTCAGCCAACAAAGTGATTAACCTCTTTATAGTGGGTGCGGGAAATGTGGGAACCGCCTTCATTGAACAGGTTCTCACACAATCAGGGTACTTCGAAAGGGAATACGGGACTGAGTTCAGGATAACCGGGCTGGCGAACTCAAGGAAGATGGTGATAAGGGCGAAAGGGATCAGAGGCCCCGAATGGAAGAGGCAGATGATGGAGAGTGAACGCAAAACTGAGCTCGAGTTATTTAAAAAAGAGATGTTTGAATTGAACCTGCCCAATACAATTTTTATTGACAACACCTCAAGTCCGGAGGTCACCGGCCTGTATCAGATGATCCTGGAAAGAAGCATTTCAATAGTGACATGCAACAAGATTGCGGCATCATCAGCCTATGACAGTTTTATAAATCTCAAAAAGCTGGCGATTGCAAAGAGATCTCACTTCAGGTTTGAAAGCAATGTTGGTGCCGGACTTCCTGTCATTCAGACGATTGACAACATGATAAAAACTGGCGACAAGCTCCTCCGGATAGAGGCGGTGCTTTCAGGAAGCCTGAATTTTATCTTCAATTGTTTCTGCGAGGGAATGAAATTCAGTGAAGCAGTGGTGAAGGCCATGACCGGGGGGTACACCGAACCGGATCCTCTGACTGATCTCCGCGGAACCGATATCTCCCGTAAGCTTCTGATACTTGTCAGGGAAGCAGGCATTAGACTTGAGGCATCAGAAATCGATTTTACAAATTATCTCCCTCAACCATTGCCTGAAACATACGATCCTCTGACTTTTAATTCGCTGCTGAGCGACTTTGATGATTTTTTTGAGATGAAAAGAGAAGACCTGGCTGTGCGGAGCGAGAAATTCAGGGTAATAGCCAGGTACGGCAACGGCCGTGCTGGAGTGTCGCTTGAAAAGGTCGGCTCAGATCATCCTTTCTTCAATCTTGAGGGGAATGACAATATAGTTTCGCTATTTTCGCAGCGTTATTCCGAGAGGCCGCTCATCATAAAAGGAGCCGGAGCAGGCGCAGATGTCACGGCATCGGGTATTTTTGCAGATATACTCTCAATAATAAACAACTGAAGTGATGGGCAGAAAAGTAAGGGTATGTGCTCCTGCCACTGTTTCCAACCTGAACTGTGGGTTTGACGTGCTGGGGCTGGCTATCAATGAGCCCTTTGATACTGTAGAGCTTGAGCTGACGGATACGGGAAGAATTGAGATAGCCGATATCAGGGGTTGCGACACCCTCAGCCGCGATCCGGATGAGAACGTGGTCGGACCCGTACTCCGTGCCATGGCCTCAGCCATGAGTGTCACGGCAGGTTTCAGGGTTATTATTGAGAAGGGAATTCACCCCGGCAGCGGTATCGGCTCCAGTGCTGCAAGCTCGGCTGCAGCTGCATTCGCTGCCAACCTCCTGTTCGACAATGCCTTCTCTCTCAGCGAGCTGGTAGCGTTTGCCATGGAGGGGGAGAGGCTCGCCTCGGGTTCTCCTCATGCCGATAATGTGGCTCCAGCGCTCTTCGGCGGTATCACACTGGTGCGCAGCTATCACCCGCTTGACATAGTGCGTCTTCATCTGCCGCCGGAGCTATTTTCCGTGGTCATACTGCCGGATACCGAGGTTAAGACCTCGGTGGCGCGCGGTCTCCTTGACAGACATCTCCCGCTGCAGACGGCAGTGAGACAGTGGGGCAATGTAGGGGGACTCGTTGCCGGACTATACAGCGAGGATTATGGGCTCATCAGCCGTTCGCTGGAGGATTTTGTTGCCGAGCCCAGGAGGGCAGGACTTATACCCGGCTTCTCCGAGATGAAGAAGAGCGCACTGGAGAGCGGGGCCCTGGGTGCAGGCATCTCCGGTTCAGGACCCTCGGTATTTGCTCTCTGCAGGGGAGAAGCCTCAGCCCGCACAGTGATGGATAGTATGAGCCTTGTGATGGGCGGTGAGGGGATAGGATTTAAGTCTTACCTCTCACCGGTCAGCAGCCGGGGAGCAGAAGTCTGCTGAACATATAAATATCTCAGTCGATGCATTACTATAACCTCAAAGATCCCCGTCTGAAAGTTCGATTCCGCGATGCGGTGATGCGGGGCATCTCATCGGACAACGGCCTCTTCATGCCGGAGATGATCCCGGTGATGGAACGGTCGTTCTTTGAGCGGTTGCCAGGACTCTCACTGACGGAGATAGCAATTGAGGTCGGTGCCAGGTATGTCGGGAATGATATCCCTTCCACGGAGCTGGAACGCATATGCGCTGAGGCCTTTGACTTCCCCGTCGTGCTGAGGGAGATTGACGGCAGGAAGCAGGTGCTGGAGCTGTTCCATGGTCCTACCGCAGCCTTCAAGGACTTCGGAGCCAGGTTTATGGCCGGCTGCTTCAGGTACTTCGCATCTCATGACGGCATGAGAACGGTAGTGCTGGTCGCCACCTCAGGCGACACCGGCGGTGCAATAGCCTCCAGCTTTCTGGGGGTGGAAGGTGTTGACGTTATCATACTCTATCCCTCCGGCAAGGTGAGCACCCTGCAGGAAAACCAGATGGCAACGGTGGGACAGAATATCACCGCCGTTGAGGTTGAAGGTACATTCGACGACTGCCAGGCGATGGTGAAAGGGGTCCTGACTACCCTGGATACAGGCAGCAGGATAAGGCTTACCTCAGCCAACTCCATAAACATTGCCAGGCTTATACCGCAGAGCTTTTACTACTACTATGCTGTCGGACGTGCCGGTGGCGGTAAGGTGATGTCAGTGCCCAGCGGCAACTTCGGCAACATCACCGCGGCAGCCATGGCATGGAGGTCAGGACTCGACATTGATCACCTGGTGGCGGCAACAAATATCAACAAAGTAGTGCCTGAATATCTCTCTTCGGGTGTCTACATCCCTACCACAAGCCTGCAGACAATTGCCAGCGCCATGGATGTGGGCAATCCGGGCAACTTTCCAAGGCTTACCAGGCTGTTTGACGATGAGTTCCGCCGTATCAACTCCGGAATATCCGGTTACTTTTTCGACGACGGAGAGATAAGGGAGCATATAAGTGCAGAGTTTGAAAGAACAGGATATATCCTTGACCCGCACGGGGCGGTGGCCAGCCTGGGACTTGACCGTTACCTGGAGGAGCATCCTGAAAAATCCGGCATCTTCGTTGAGACCGCGCACCCCGGGAAGTTCACCGGTACCGTGGAGCCCCTGATCGGGATGGCAGTGGAGATGCCTGAGAGTCTCCGCGGATTCCTGGAGGGTCAGAAGGAGTCAGTAATCATGAAGTCAGGGTATGACCAGCTTGCAGATTTCCTGACCGGCAGATATTCACTTGTTTGAACGAAACGTTACAGGAACCTCAGCCATGGCATCAGAATCACGTGAATTTCAGGTATTTGTCAAACCGGTTGGCGCCAGGTGCAACCTGAACTGCTCTTACTGCTATTATCTTGAAAAACAGGGCGTTGGCAGATCTAAGCCGGGTGGGTGCATGAGTGATGAGGTGCTGGAAAGGTATATACGTCAGCATATTGAGGCTTCAACGGAGCCGGATATATTTTTCTCCTGGCACGGTGGGGAGCCCACCCTGGCAGGTATTGATTTCTTCAGAAAGGCAGTGACCATCCAGGAGGCGTATAGGCCGGAAGGATGCACTGTACGAAACGGCATCCAGACGAACGGCACACTGATCACCGATGAATTGGGTAGGTTTTTCAGCAGGGAGAATTTTTATGTCGGCCTCAGTATTGACGGACCGGAGAGTTATCATAACCTCAACAGGGTCCATGCTGACGGCAGTGGAACATTTGAGGAGGCTATGGGAGGCCTTGAGATACTTAAACAATACGATGTGCCGTGCGAATTCCTATGCGTGGTGAGCAATGACAACGTACATGCCCCGCTTGAGATTTACCGGTTCCTCCGGGAACTGGGAGCACAATACATAACCTTCCTGCCGTTGGTTGAGGAGGATGGCAGTGGTTCAGGCAGGGCTACGCCGCAGAGCGTCAGGCCCATGGATTTCGGCAGATTTCTTGTGACGATCTTCGATGAGTGGATTGAGAAGGATATCGGCAGGCTTAAGGTTCAGATCTTTGAGGAGGCCCTGAGAACTGCATTCAGGCAGGAGCATACTCTCTGCATCTTCAGGGTTGAATGCGGCGCGGTGCCGGTGGTAGAGATGAACGGCGATTTTTACATGTGCGACCATTACGTGGATGCTGAGCACCGTATAGGCAACATAGCTGACCTTTCACTTGCGGAGATGCTTGACCATCCCCGTCAGAAAGCATTCGGAGAGGACAAATTCAGGTCACTGCCATATTACTGTCGCGAATGTGAAGTGCTTGACCTCTGTAACGGTGAGTGTCCGAAAAACCGGTTTGTAAAAGCCCCTGACGGTGAGCCGGGATTAAATTACCTGTGCGAAGGGTACAAATATTTTTTCAACCACTGCATGCCTTTCGTGCACGAGGTGGCCCGCCTCTGGAAAGGTGATCGCTAGCTTCCCGGGTGGCCGGCAGCTTCACGTGCAGCCCGCCAGTCACATTTCATACTGTCCGGCCCCGGACAGAGACAGTTAGTCTTCCAGATTATCCTTGAAGAACTTGACGGTCCTGCCCCAAGCAAGATCGGCAGCCTCCTTGTTGTATCGATCGCCGGTGTCATTGTTAAAGGCATGCCGGGTGCCTTCATAAATAAAGATCTGGTACTCAATGCCTGCCTGCTTAAGCGCCTCCTCGAATGCGGGTATCCCGGCATTGATGCGTTCATCGTCGCCTGCATAGTGTGCCATAATCTTTGCCTTTATCTTCGGCACATCTTCAGCTGCCGGCGTTGACCCGTAGTAGGGAACGGCAGCGTCGAGATCAGGGGAATTCACCGCCACCTGGTTGGTCATGGCGCCGCCCCAGCAGAAGCCTGTGCAACCTACCTTGCCCGTAGAGCGGGGATGGGTCTCGAGGTACTTGACGGCTGCAACAAAGTTCTTCACCGTCTCCTCACGGTTGAGCTGCCCGATAAGCTCCCTGCCCTTGTCCTGGTCTTCCGGTGTTCCGCCGAGAGGGGAGATGGCGTCAGGTGCCAGCGATATGAAACCCTCCATAGCCATTCGCCTGTTGACATCCTGAATGTGGGGTACCAGACCCCTGTTCTCATGAATGACTATCACACCCGGCAGCTTTTCCCTGCCCTCGGGCATGGAGAGATAGGCTCTCATCTCCCCGGTGGCTCCCGGATAGGTGATGAATTCATTGATGAGGTTGAGGGTACCCGATTTCCGGCGGCTGGCTGACGCACCGTTGCAGCCGGGCAGTATTATTACCGCAGCGGCAGTACCACCGGTGACGACGGCAAGCTTCTTCATGAATTCCCGCCGGCTTACCCTGCCGTCACGGTATTCATCATACAGTTCATTTACCTTTTTATTCATGATACCCTGTTTTAGGGTTTCTTCCTGTTTCGTGTTCTTCGGCACTTCCTGATTTTTCAAACATTCTGGCCGGGCTCACCCGTTCAGAATTCCCCTGCTCCCCACCTGTGGCTATTTATTGAAGGTTTCTGCCGTTTTCTTATCTGACATCAGTCACGACTTGCGTGTCTCCTCCTTGATCCTCTGTATATGTCCTCTGCCCAGTCCCTTCACCTCGCAGCCCAGCTGGAAGTAGCGCCTGATCCTGTCGTCGCTCAGTATACCGAAGCAGTCGATTATTGCAGCAGGTTGTCCTATCTTCTTCACCACCATGTCAGGGTCGAGATCCAGATAGACCGAGTGCGGCACCGCGAGTATCACCGCCTCAGCACCCTTCAGGGCCTTGTCGAGGTTCTGTTCGATCCGTATCTCCTTCAGCTTCTCCTGGTTACGGAAGAACTGCGCCTTGCTCTGTCCCTCTGCCGGGTAGCTGTCCTGCTGTTCAAACTCCCACCAGTGCTCCACGTAGGGGTCATGTACCCTGATCTCGGCGCCCATCTCCGCAAGCTTGCGGATGACGATCTCGGAGCCGCTGTAGCGAGTGTCGCCCACATCTTCACGGTATGCTGCTCCCAGCACCAGCACATCCGATGCTGCTATCGGCTTCCCCATGTTGCGGAGGGCGTCGCGTGTGAGCTGCCCCACATGCAGTCCGCGGGTATCATTGATATCAATGGCCATGGGGGTGATCCTGAAGATGTCATCTTCAAAGCCAAGTATATGCTTGTATGCCCACACACCCAGTCCGCCGTCCTTGGGAAGGCAGTAGCCGCCAATTCCCGGGCCTGGGAAGATCATGTTGCTGTGTGTGGGCCTCATCTTAATGGCCTTGATCACTTTGACCAGATCGACGCCGTTGCGTTCGGCAAAGAGGCTCCACTCATCCAGGAACGCCAGTATGGTGGCGCGGTAACTATTCTCCACGATCTTGGCTGTCTCGGATTCAATGGGCCGGTCCATCACGGTCAGCGGGAACTTTTCAGTGTTTAGCACCTCGGTGAGGAACTTCACCACGCGCTTCCTGGCTTCCTCGTTGATGCCACTGCATACCCTCCAGAAATCGCGGATGCTCGCCACATAGTTACGGCCGGGCATCACCCTCTCATAGCTGTGTGCCAGCAGCGGGTCACTCTTTATGCCGCGCTTCCTGAATGCTTTTTTCATTATCGGGTATGCCACCTGCTCGGTGGTACCGGGTGCGACAGTCGTCTCTATCAGCACCAGCGCTTCAGGGGGAATATGTTCGGCGATGACAGCCAGTGAGGCCTCCAGCGCTGCCATATCAGTCTGGCCGGCACGCACGTTGCCAAGCTCCTCCTTGATATAATCGCACTGCACATCCACCACAACCACATCGGCCAGCTTCAGCACATCATAGGTGTATGTGGCCATCAGCGTCTTCTTCTCCTTCACGCAGCGGGCGATCATCGGGTCGACCTCGGGGTCCTCGGCCTTCACGGGCGAGACACCGCGGTTGAGCATCGGTATCTTCCAGAAGCTGCGGGCACTGGGACGCTGCATCCCTATGACGAACTTCGACGGTTTGCCTTTCTTGTCGACAGTATCGGCAACGATGGCAGCCATGACGGCGCCCACGAAGCCGACACCCATGACAACAACTATCTCGCGGCCTTTGGCACGTTCCTTTTCGACACGTTTCTTAATGCTTTCAAATTCAGCTTTATAATCTTCCGGCTTCGGCAATGTAAACTTCTCGCCGTTGGGACTTACAGAATATTTTTCGCTCATATTAGTGGTTTATGGTTCATAGAATAGAGAACTAAAATTAATAAAAAGAATTGTTTTGTCGCCCGGTCCGGTGCCGTTAAATGTTACGCGACAGTTTGTGCGGGTATTGATGTCAGCAGGCACAGTTTTTGTAGCGGACAAGTTGAACAACTCTGACCTCCTGACTATGAAACCCTATCTCCAAATTGTGTTGCTGTTTCTGTTCGGTTTCACAACCACAGCACTCTATCCCCAGAAATTCTATCTTGGCGCCGGTTCCGGTATCAATGTCTCAGACCTCCACAGCACAACCACCTACGGTCACTGGAAGAGCAAGCCGGGCCCTTCGGCGGGCCTCTTTGCCGGCTGGCAGATGACCCCCGTGTTGGGGCTGAAGGCAGGTGTCGACTATTCTACTGTCTACTACGAGTATCACAGGTATGACCAGTCTTATTATCCCGGTGACATCTACTACATGGTTTCTTCAATCTGGTTGCCTCCGTATTATATCAACAATATGGAGAGTGCCAACTTCAGTTTTGTGACCCTTCCGCTGCAACTGACAGTGACCATCCCGACCAGGCCGGAGCTGACCCTGGGAGCCGGAGCCTACTACTCCTTCAACATTGACCAGGACACTGATTTCGGTTGGTATTATAATCCGGATGATTCGCTGAGAAACGATTACGGATATACCTACATGATGAGACTGGACTACCCGTTGCTTGAAAATCTTGATCTGTTTGTGCGGGGGAGATACAATACAGGACGGAGACTTTTGACGGTTTTGACTGACAGCAAGCACGGATCCACAGACCTTACAGTCGGACTGATCTGCAGGCTGGGGAGAACCGGTGATGCAGGCGCGGGGGCTAAAGAGAACGTAAAGGAGGACGCGGAAGAGATCAATGAGGATATCTACCTGACATGGCGGACAGGAGTAAATCTGGCATGGAACTCGGGAGACATTATGAGGGAGAAATACTCAACCTATGCAGGACCGTCGGCAGGCTTCATGATAAACTTCAGGCTCAGCGGCTCGAAGACATGGTTTCGTACCGGGCTGAGCCTTGAACGACAGGGTTATTCCATGCGCGACTCCAGTGATCTCTATTACCTATATCAAGACTTGGGAGTGTCCGAAGATTACGATTATTACGTTGACAGCAGGGTGAGCGTCGATTATGCGGTGATACCTCTGCTGCTCGACTTTCACTTCGGGGGGGATGAGACCTTCTCCTTCAGCACCGGACCATATTTCGCCGCAAGGCTTAATGCCCGCTGTACCGGCACGGCAATGCAGAAAAGAAACAACAACGGATCCTACACTCTTGAAGAGACAACCATCCATGATGATCTTACGGAACTGATAAAGAGGAACGACTTCGGATGGCTCGCCGCTGCAGGGGTTGCCATACCCCTGCACGGTGACCTGAAACTGGATATCGGGATAGAATACAGGCAGGGATTTTCCGATGTTTTCAATGTAGCCTCCTCCTCGATTCCTGAGCCAGGCAACGGAAAGGATGTATTCATACGGAACAGTGCCCTGACCTTGCGGGCGGGCCTCAGCGTTCCGCTTTACAGGTAAGCATCTGATGAGATATAAGCACAGCCGGATGATGAAAACCTTTACGGAAAAGTGGGAGATGAGCAGTACGGCATTAATAATTGCCATCATGATGCTCATTCTTGCCTCATGCACTGAAGATCCTTCACGCAGAATCCTGGAGAACTACCAGTTCTACTTTAACAACAGTCAGGAGTCCAGGTTGCTGGCAGGGGAGTCACTCGATGTGTCTGCGTGGTTCCAGGTATATACCAATACATCTGCGAAGGTCGATTCTGTAAGAGTGATTTTCGAGCCTGTCCAGGGAGGCGGATCAATCTCACAGGAACGTGAACATGTCTCTTCCGGACAGGATATCGGTGCAGAATGGACCCTCGGGCACGATTCATTCAGACAGGTGCTGAGGGCATCGGTCTGGGACCTTTCCGGCAGTCTCATGACCTCAACAGACCTGATTGCCTATGGATTCAGGGAGGATGAGTGGGACGGAGTCAGCGGCGCACCGGAGGTACAGATAATGGATATGGTGGCTGATACCGTCAGCATGGTCACCTTCATTACGGCTGGCAGTTATCTCTACAGGCAGGGCGAAAGGTATTACCAGTGGGAAATGGTCAACGATCCGATTTTCAATTCCCCGGACAGACCACGTGCCGTTGAGATAGACCGTAACGGTGTGATTTATGTCAGCACATCGGGCGGAAATATTATCAGGAGCCTGGATCACGGATCGTCATGGCAGTACTGCACCAAACCGTGGCCCGAACGCTCAAACTACCTCCAGATATACGTCTCCAACGACAACAGGCTGTGGGTTTATACGGCCGAGGAACCGATAAGATACTCCGATGACATGGCTGTGACATGGCATGACGCCGGAGCCGGCATGTCTGATCTGAGGCTGGGTGAGGTCTTCAGGCTGTCAGACGGGGCCCTGATAAAGCACGGGCCCGACTGCTGCAGCCTGATGATTTCTTATGACGACGGCCAGACATGGACGTCGCTGACAACCCCGGCCTATTCTCAAAAACTGTATGTCACTGATGATGATCAGATCTTCATTGTCTGCGACCAGGGAACGGCAGAGGTTATCTACCGGTCGGACGACAGGGGAGTCACTTTTTCAGGTGTTCACAGCGTGGATGTAGCCTTCAGATCGTCATTTGACAATATCTTTACCAGGCGGGACAATTTCTGGTATGTGGCCATACCGGGATTCGGGATCATGACATCTTACGACCTTGACGAGTATGAAAATTACTGGCTCTTCCCTGACCTTCGCACGCTATATGTTGATCATAACGGAGTCCTGATGGTGAAGGACTTTGATTTCAATACCATATACTACCGCAAGAACTCAGAGTAGCACGATCTTTCTGCCTACGGCATTTGTCGCTCGGATTACCTGGGGGTGGAGAACAACTCGGCAGCATTCTCCGTCTATGGTGAATACCAGTTCTGGTACAGGTTCTCAGATCATATTAACCTGACGGCAGGCTTTGCCGAGACCTGGAGCAGCGTCACCTCCAGTTTCTTTGGTGATCACCGTGCCCTAAATCTTGCCGGGTTTGCGCAGCTGGAGGCAAGGCCAGTGAAGAGGCTTAAGGTCACCGCCGGCGTGCGTGTGGAACAGAACATACTCGACGGCGATGGTGACGGGGTAGTCCCTGTCTTCAGGACCGGAGTCAACTGGCAGGTGGCGGAGTATACCTTCATGCGGGCCTCCTTCGGGCAGGGCTACCGCTATCCCTCTATTGCCGAGAAGTATGCCACGACAACCCTTGGCTCGGTGAGCATCTTCCCGAGTCCGGGTGTCAGGGCAGAGTCGGGCTGGAGCTCCGAGATAGGGGTGATGCAGGGCTTCATGATCGGTGAGGTCAGGGGCGAGGGCGACCTGGCTCTCTTCTTCTCGCAGAACAGTGACATGATAGAATATATTTTCGGGGCGCACCAGGATCCGGCAACAGGTCTATCCGGCGTGGGCTTCAAGGCAACAAATGTGGAGCAATCGAGAATCTACGGCGCTGAGACTGAGATCATGCTGTACAGGACGATCGGGGTCGCTGATATAACCCTGACCGGCGGATATACTTATGTTTACCCGGTTGAATACAATGCCTACACCGGTCAGAACAAAGATGTTTTCCTGAAATACAGGAGGAAACATACTGCCAGGGCCGGGCTGCTTGCTGTCCGTGACAGGGTCGAGGCAGGCGTTGACCTGTATGTAAGGTCAAAAACGCTGAACATCGATAACGTTTTCCTGCACCCGGACACGCGAGACGATATTCTGCCGGGCTTTTACGACTACTGGCAGGCGAATAACACCGGCTATTTCCTGATGGACTGCAGCGCCGGATACAGGGTAACCGGGACGCTGAAGCTCTCCGCGGCTCTTAAGAATGTCACAAACACTGAATATATGGGCCGCCCTGGAGATATTCAGCCTCACCGTAACTTCAGTCTCCGGCTCAGCGGCAGGTTTTAATGATTTTCATTAGTTTTATGGGATGATCTGGTTCAGAAAACATCTCTTTTCATTTTTGGTTGCACTCCTTTCAGCCTCTGCGCTGCTCCCGATGTCAGCACAGGATGAAAACTCCTCACCATGGAGTGCCGGTGCCGACCTCGTCACCAGTTTTGTCTGGAGGGGTACGAGGCTGGGCAGCGGTCCGCACCTGCAGCCGGTGATTGAATATTCCGCGGGCCCCTTTACCGCAGGTGCCTGGGGGTCATTCGATATGAACGGCTACGAGGAGGTGGATCTCTACTTTGCCTTTGACCTGCCCGGCGGATTTACCCTGGGTATGCAGGACTATTACCTGCCGGAGCTGCCGTACTTCGATTATTCTGCTGCTGACGGAGCCCATGCCTTTGAGGTCAACCTCGACTGGGAGTCGGACAATGTTTGGCTGAGTGCCAACTATATCATCAACGAAGCAGGAGGAGTGGGGTCATACGGCAACGACCTATATTTCGAAGCCGGAATCTCCTTTGAATATTTCAGCCTCTTCATGGGGGCCGGCAACGGCTGGCACACCGAAAGCGGTGGCTTCAATGTGTGCAACCTCGGGCTGGAGGTAGCTCAGGAAATAGGCATCACTGAACGCTTTTCCATTCCCCTCACCGGGCAGCTCATCTTCAATCCTGACAGGGAGCAAATGTTTCTTGTTGTCGGGTTTGCCTTCTATGCCAACTAGATCCTCTTTACCGGTCTCCTATCTGGCAGCCTCATGCCTTGATTACTTCCGATAATGATCTTTTACCGTTTATCGCCTGCCACGCTGCAGAGGAGAAAGTTCCGGTATATGCGGGATTGCCCTGAACTTTGGTTTATTGCCGCATAAAAAAAGCCGCGTTGTGCCGCGGC
>JAVEXM010000067.1:0-14220 GCA_034004025.1 Bacteroidales bacterium | reverse complement strand
ATAGTTTTTGCTCCTGGCCGGGGGGCCAGATAAGTGCGGTTTTGATAATCCTCCGGTTGGTCAGTCACATCGGGTGAAGTGCCTAACAAGCTGAAGTTCTTTTAAATACAACACGAGCCGATCATTTGTTCACGGCTCTATATTTATGTCAACTCTTCCCCAGGATTTGGCTGCCACCAAATGGCAACCGTAAGTGTCAAATATAGACAAATTTTCACTTATGGTTAATCTTTGTTAAGAGAGAAAATTTTGAAAGTAACATACGCAGCATGTCCGCAGTCTGTTCCGGCCACGGTCCCCGGGGCCGGGGACTCCTGATCCGCCGGCTGGCGGATCGGGACAGGAAGCAGCAGGTACCGGGGTTGTACGGGAAAAATCATTCCCGTGGAAAAAATAAAAAAGGGCATCCACACGGATACCCTGAACCTTTACATGGAGCAACAGGTTTCTCATAGATTGAGGACTTTCTTTTCCGGAGCCTCCGGTAAGGGTTGCACATACCGGAGCCGCTCTCCGGGCCTGTCCCCTGATGTCATGGTGACAGTCCGGATCCTTTTTCGTACTCTTACCGTGATCACCAGTATCAGTCCGTAACATACAACCAGCATAATGACTGACAACGCTATAATGCCAATGCCATCAAAGACAAACGCCAGGGTTATGGCTGAAGCCTGGAACAGCGAGAGGATCAGGGAGACCTGCCTGTGAGAATAACCTGCCCTGAGCATAAGATGATGGATATGCCTCTTATCTGCCCTGAAGGGGTTCTGCCCCCTGATTGTCCTCAGGATCACCACCCGGAGGGTGTCAAAGAGGGGAATAATGAGGATGGCTATTGATACCGCGGGAGCCGAACGGAGCGTATTGACGGTTGCTGCCTGGGCATTGACCTCGTTAAATCTTATTATCAGGACAGAGATCACAAATCCTATAACCAGTGAGCCTGAGTCACCCATGAAGATCTTGTTTCTTCCCTTTGACATGTTAAAGTAAAGGAATGAGATGAGCGCACCTGCCATTGCTGCTGCAATAACTGCGTTTCCGGTCATGTCGCGGCTCCAGAACCAGGAACCTATGGCTGCCAGTGAGGTAAGGCTCAGAAAAGCAGCGAGACCGTCAACGCCATCAATGAGATTAAGGGCATTGATGATCACTATCATGACAAAGAGTGTCAGGGGAACTGAGATCCACGGTGAGATACCATTTATCCCCAGGAAGCCATGAAGGCTGGTGAAACGTACGTCGGCAAGTATGATGACGACCAGGGCAGCGATTACCTGGATAACAAGCTTTTTGCGTGCCGGAAGATGTATGAGATCATCGGTAATACCCGTAAAAAAGAGCATCAGCAATGCGGCAAACAGATACCCTGCCTGTGCGTCAAGGCCATTAATCATGAGGCTGTAACTGATCGAAAAGGCAATGAAGATCCCCACACCTCCCAGCCTTGGTACAGCAAGTAGATGAACCTTGCGCGGACCAGGCTTATCTGTCAGGTTACACGACCTGGATATGCGGAGTACAACGGGTATTGAAAGCCCTGCAACAGCAATGGCAATGGCAGCAGTGACAATCAATATCAAAGGGCTTTCTGCGACAGACAAAAGAATAACTCCGGAAATTCCATGCATGGTTACCTGATTTGCCAGATTCTTTTAAGTGAGATCATGCAGCCGAAATTATTTCCCAAAAAGCTTCCGGCATCAAAAGCGAGCATGGCAGACAGACGGCAGTTAATCATCCGCAGATCCGCCAGGGATGCTTCAACCAGGACTGAATGCTGCACCCGTGGTTCATCAAACGGGTGCTGGTAAGTGCCATAATTATTTGAATAAGTGTACAACAGCCTGTATTGTATTTTACCGGCTGAGCCACCCAGTCCCAGGTGCCATGCCCTGACCCTGTTGTTGGCTATCAACATGAAGTTGTCTTCCTGGTAAAACAACTCCGGCGAGGTAATCAGCGGAGTGCCGATTGTCATCCCCCTGTATGTCCATCCCGACCTGTACAACCAGCTGTTGAAATAATTGTCGTTGCCTCCGTCAAAGACCAGTGAATCACCTTCATAGTGTTCGTCCAGGGCACCGCTCTGATCGGTTGACCTGAAGTGCTCTACACATATCTCCGAGATAAGGTTGAAGGAGCTGAATGAAAAGTTTAATCCCCAGAGGCCATCCCTGATATTCCTCAATGACATCCCGCTTCCGTCTTCAAAGATTGTCTGCCAGTTGAAAGCTGCCTTTGTCTTTCCCAGGTCAGCATCAACAGCGAGGTTATAACTGCCTATATGGTTTCCGGTGGCATTTGCCCATTCCTCCCATTGTACCCCGGAGCTGCCCCCTTTGCCAAAGAAGACTTTGAGGTAATCGGCAAATGAGCGGGGCAGTTCTCCCTGGCCGGGATCCGATGAAATTCCTCCCCACTGTGCATAATGATGCATTGCGGCTTCGAGGTGTACCGGCAGCCTGCCTCCCAGCCGCAATGAGACATACTTATGATGCAGGAATGCGTTGTCAACATATTTGTCAGAAAGGAACCATCCGTGAATCAATCCTCCACTGAATCCCGCAAATCCTCCTGTCCGGGGTATGGTGATATAACCGTCTGTTTCAATGCCTATCCTCGGTAACGGGAGTGCATTACCCGACCACAGGAGGTTACCCGAACTCAGTGATGAACCTGCTGTGCCATAGTGTGATTCCCAAACCCCTCCGCGTACAATCAGCGGGCCGGTCTTCATCCCCAGGTAACCCTGCCGCAGGATAATCCTTCCCTCATCGGATTGCCGTGCCATCAGGTCAACTGTCCCGAGAACCGAAATGCTTTCTGTAATGACCTTCTTCCCGGCTACACCACCACTGAGCCATATATTGACCGGCTTGTTGCCGATGGCGCCGTACCTGCCGGAGATCAGCCAGAAGGGAGCCATGTCTCCCACAGAAACAGCAACACCCGTACCGGCGCTGATCATAAGGCTGTCATCTCCCTTCTGGGCTGAAACGGCAGAAAGGATGAACCACGCCAATAACGGCAGAAGGGTTCTCTTATAAACATTTACAGGCATCAGTGCAAACTAAGCATATAATTTCTCAAACTCCTTAAGGAACAGACTCGAGTCAAAATTTATGGTTACGAACTTCCTCCCGTTACTTCCGTATTTCATAGCATAATTCCGGTCAGTGAACCTGAGTACACTATCCCTGATACTAACGGGGTCGTGTTCAATAAATTCGCCTGTTACACCTTCGATGATAGAGTCAATGGCGCCTGTCTCACGGGTGGTAAGTACCGGCAGTCTCATGGCTGAGGCCTCAACCACAGATATGGGAAAACCCTCCCGGTAAGTAGGGAGGACAAGTATATCCATCATGGCATAGTAATATTCCACATCCTCAAAGACCAGGCCCGGGTTGACAATGTGAGGATCCTCATTAATTTTTTTCATGAGCCATCCGGGAATGCCATCGCGGTTCTCAGTACCACCTACAAGCAGAAGCCTGAACTTCATGGCCGGCTTCTCTTTCCTGATCAGATCAAATGCCTCCACAAGCTCCTGTACGCCTTTATCCTTTACCAGCCGTCCGACAAAACCAACAACATAACAGTCACTTTCAATGCCCAGTGAAGCCCTGAGTTTCTCCAGCTTCTCCTGGTTTATGCAATCAGGATTGAACTTATTTACTGTATCTACCCCGCCGCAGGTGCCCTTTAAAAGTACCATCTGTTTCCTTTCGGGATTGAGCCTGTCTTCCAAACTCCTCCGGTAGACTGACCGGCTCACGCAGATCACCTTGTTGGCGCATAAAGCGGTTATTTTATCAGAAATTATAACCGCCAGGCGCGGTAATCCCTTCATCGTTTCATAGACAAGCCCGTGACGGAAATAAATACGGCATGGCACCCGCATCAACAGCGCAGCTATCATTGAGACGAAAGCGCCCTTGGGAGTATGGCCCACAACGATATTGATCCTGTTCCGCCCTATATACCGGCAGATCGCGGCTATTGCAAGGACATCCTGAAAAGGTGTAAACGACTTGTTTACCCTTACCTCCCAGTACCTTATTCCCATTCTATTTGCATAGTCCTTCAGTAACGGGGAAGGACTGCAGATCAGATGCTGATCATACCCCTTCTTTCCAAGGTGAGGGAACTGATTCCCAAAGAAATAGGGTACGACGAAAAATACATTGACTACATGTAAGATTCTTTTCATAAAACCGATTTATAATTGCAGACATTATTTGGACTGTGACAGTTTATTCAGGATTGATTCGTATTTTTCTTTACTTCTGCTCTCAACAGGGGAGTTTCTCCTGTCAACAAGGCGCCCGTTAATATTCAGGGCTGATGCAGTGGTGTACGTCAGGGCTTTCATGTAAGACATTGCCAACAGCCTGGCCTTCAGGCCTGCAGGAAGTATCTCCCTGTCATAACGACGAAAGGTTTCCCGTCCCCGTCTGAGCCTGGAAAGGTAAGTGGTGACATTCATTTTCCGGGGGTCCCTGTAGAAAAGGAGAGGTTCATCAATGAGCGCGAAGGCAGATTCACTGAAACTTCGTATCCACAGGTCCCAGTCCTCAAAACCGTCTGCGCCGCCGGTGTACATATACTTCCTGAACCAGCCGGTTTTTCCCATGACTGTCGGATGTGTGAACGGGATTGCCGTAAAAAGCTCTCCTCTGCTTTTTGGTATTGTTGTTGTGCGCAAACCCATGACCTCGTTGTTATGGTCAATGACAACAGCCTGAGTTCCCGTCACATCATAACCGTACCTCTCCAGAAAGGACAGCTGTTTTTCAATACGGTCGGGGAACATCAGATCATCTGCATCCATCCGCGCAAAAAATGTGCCATTGGCAAGAGAGATCTGTTCATTCAGCCGGAAAGCGATACCCCTGTTGGCTCCGTCGCTGACAAGCCTTATCCGCGGATCATTAAATGATTCTGCAATTTGGAGTGAGCCGTCAGTTGAGCCGTCGTCCGAAAGAATAAGCTCAAAACCAGAATATGTTTGTCCGAGTACCGACCTTATAGAAGAGGCCAGGTACCTTCCGGCATTATAAAAGGGTATTCCGATCGTTATTTTCATAATCTGATCCACTCTTCAGGGATCAACTCCCTGGTCATTTCATTCATCCTTCCGTTATACCAGTGTTGCGGAGCAACGACTATCTTACCGGGATTTGGGTTAAGCCATGCCGCCCACCAGCTGAAAGTGCTGTTTGCTATGATATTATGCCTGCAGCAACTCATAAGGAACATATCCGTCACAGCACTGTTACCTTCGATGAAAATGCAGTTCTTTCCGGGCAGGGCATCCCTGGCCCATTCAACGTCATCACTGAAGACATACCAGGCCTGAACATTGCATTGGCCTTCAATAAAACCGGCGGCTCTCTCATAATAGGCAGCGTCGCACTCAGCATAAAGCTTTACGTTTGCAGGGTTGCTGATATAGTCACCCCTCCTTATATGGATGCTCCCTGATTCCGTGCTTCTGATCCGGGCCGCCAGCTCCCGGGTGCAGCCACCACTCTCAATATGTTTCGTTACTTCTTCACGAAACCTGATCCCGGCCTTTTCCGCATACCGGTAATACTGCCAGTAGCCGTCATAATAGCACTCATCAGACCAGGCCGGAGCCGGCAATTTACGGGACTCAACCAGGAACGACCTGCTGAGAGAGGGCATTTTCTCCACTGCTTTTCTCCATGCCCGCTCACTGAATCTGCCGGTGAAGCGCTTCAATCTTCTTATCTCATCCCGGGTTGCAGCTTCAGTAACAATATCAAAGGCAGAGAGCCCGTAATCACGATCAGTGAAGCCCGGACGGTTCATGATAGTCCGGATATCATATCTGACCTCAGCACCCAATTGCAGCCCCAGGTATCTGCCAAAGCTGTATTGAAATAACTGGTTTCCCAGACCGCCTGATATTTTTACGATGATCATTATCCTCTGCCTTTACCTGTCTGCCTGTTACATCGTGTTATGAGGGGCGCTGCCATAAGCCGGTCATATTTTTACAAGTTCAAATATCCCGCATCCGTAAGTGCAACCGAAGTTTGAAACAATGTTGCCTTCATTCAACTCCGCATCTTCATGAAAATCCCCGTTATCATCTATGTATGAGAAACGTCGCAGGCTAAAATGCTCTTCAAGAATGTTCAGGAGGTATCTTACCGAGAAGACCCTGTGAGCGTTGAACTCAATCCTTTGCAAGCCTATGGGGACTGACAGATAGAATTTTCCGCCGGGTTTAAGCATGAGCCGGATATTCTCAAGCGCTTTCAGATGCCCGTTGTAATCAATGGCATCACCGTATCGTCCCAGCCCGAAGTGCTCAATGGAATGGAGCGCCGAGAGGGAGTCACAGTAACCGGCCATGTTCTCAGGAAGTGTCATCAGATCAGCTTTGCGGAACTTTATGTTCCTGACACTGCTTTTCTGTTCACGGATATCGATTATCTCTATCTCCCTGAAGACAGCCACATGAGCCACGAAACCATCGGTACGGGAGCCGATATCGACATGTTTTCCGGGGTTATCGGTAAAGATCCTGCGTGCAACATACAGGTCCTGATGGAAATAGTGTCCCGACATTGTGCCGGACTCTGTGAACCTGTCTCCCAGTACAGGATATCCCCGGCCAAACGGGAAGGTTCTGTCGCTGCCGCGCTGCTTTCTGATGGTTCTGCGGTCCCTGAGGAAAAAAGGCAGCCCCCTGAGTGTATTTATAGCCATCACCGGGTCAAGGCCCGCCAGCATGAGGTACCTGTATATTTTCCTGAATCTGTTTCTCATCTCCGGATACTGTTTCCCTGTTATGGTTACCGGCAGGTCATTTCACCCCGGCAGTGCGTGACCTTCTTTTGGAGTACCTGTCTGCCACCCGGAGCATCACTCCGAGGAAGCAGTTCATAAATGCCGCCCGCCAGAACCGTCTTCTGTTGCTGGCAATAACAGCATGCTTAATGACTGTATCAGCATCACAGGATTGGGGATATTTCCCGGCGAAGACCCCGATATCACGCAGGGTGGCTGGAGAATGACCCATCTTCCTGAGACGGGGTATATGTGTCAGGTGTTCGGCAAAACAATCGTCAAGGGTGATGATCTCCCATCCCCGCTGATGCATTCTTAATGCCAGGTCACCGTCGGCACAATAGAAGTTATAGTTCTTCCCGTCTGTGAAATCCACATCCACGAGTGCCTCCCGGTTATAGAATCCATGGTTGATGTTCACCACATTGCCAGGTAACATGTGCACACGGTAATAATCATGCCTGGGATATTCACGGAAGAAAAAAGCGCCACCGCCAATCTTCCGTCCCGAACTTTTCATCATGTTGAGAGTATCGAGCCCTTTGCGCAGCACACCGGCAGTGAGTATAAGGTCATCACTCACCATCACCACCCATGGTGCACGGGCCTGCCGGAAACCAAGATTCATGAACTCACCCCATGAGTGTCTGAGGACAGAAATCCCTTCTTCATCACGTATACTGTAATTGGGTTGTACAATTGTTAAGATATCTCTCTGCCCTGCGAGCCAGTCACAGGTGCCGTCAGTTGAACCTCCGTCCACGACGATAATCTCCATTTTACCGTCAAAGCCATTCTCCCTGATACTGTCAATTGTTGCCTTCAGGAGGTTTTTCCTGTTCTTTGAGCCCAGGACCACTGATATATCATACGTATCCATGCAAGTTCACTTTGGTTGAGGTGAAAAGTCCTTCTGCCGAGATCCCTGAAAAATATTTCAGCCTGCCGAGGCAATATCCCGTCACCGGGGCTACATAAGTAGAACTGAGAAAGGTGCCTTCCAGGAACAGAAGCATAAACATCACAAGCGCCAGGATAACGAATACTACGCTCTCATCACGGCTTGCAAGATAGTTACGGAAACAGCTCCAGGCAGAAAAGAGAAGGTATGCCAGTAAGATAACCGCGACTACTATGCCGAACATGTAAAAGAGCTCTGAAAGAGGAAAATCAATGAACCTGCCCGTGCCGTCAGTCAGTGTCCGCCTGCTTACAAAACCCTGCGGAAGGATATAGTCTTCCAGTGACCCGAAAATGTTCTTTATTTCAGTAACCCTGATTGAATCGGCGTGTGAGATGTCACCTGAAATCAGCATGTTTAACTTTTCAAATACCCTGTAATAAAGCACCGGGATGTTCTCCATTATCCACCTCTCAATTGAAGGGAGGAACAGAAAAAAGAGAACGGCTGTCAGGGTGACGATTGATGACTGTTTCAGGAACTGCTTCATGCTTCCGGCAGAAATAAAGAGCCAGGAAAGAAAAAGGGAGACGGCAAAAACTGCTATCTGTCGCCGCATGCCGGCAGTTACAGAGAGGATGGTACAAAGGACAAGCGCCGGAATAAGTATACGGTAATTCTTCCTGTAGATGGCAGTCGCAAGTAACAGGGGTATGGCCAGCATATTGCCTGTACGGGCGATCTCATCAATGTTCCCGGCCAGGAAACTTACAATTGCGTAAAGTGATGAAAAAAGCCATCCTGTCACCGAACCCAGTGAAACATACATCACATCGTCAATACTGACATTGTTCTGCCTTGAAAAGAACAGGTACGAGATAATCAGCAGCAGATATGTTCTGGATGATGATAAGACTGTAAACGTGGAGTAGTTGCCCGCAATGACTGAAACAAGTACCAGCGAAGCCCAGATCAGAAGGAAAACGGCCGTCCTGACTGTTCCGGGACGGCTGAAGTAAAACCTCTTCCTGAATATCCACAGGAAAGGGAGGAAGAGCAGTTCCGGCAGTGATACCGGAATATTCATGAAATCCATCACGAGGATGGAGCTGAACGGGGAGAATACCAGGAATCCCATCAGCACAAGAAGAAGCAGGTCCGTTGTGCTCCGGACTGTATCCCTGCCGGACAATATGCCTGTTTTTCCTGCCATCCGTACTTACATAATACGTTTCAATGTAAGAAAATGCTGCATCATACCGGTTATTTCACCCGGCGCCATAGCCCTTCCCTCCTGCAGTAGTGAAAGAGTACCGTGCAGCAGAAGATCTCAGTGATGACCGTGGCAACTGAGATCGTAACTATCGAGAAACCTGTCGAAATCCAGATTAATCCCATCAATGCCAGGTAGAAAACCGAGGTGGCGACTATTGCACGGCTGAAGAGCCTGTTGTGACCGAACGGGATGAGAAGCTGAATTCCTAAGATATTGCTCATTGCCACCACCGGTACAGTCAGGGAGAGAATCCATACAACAGTCTGCGCCGGGAGCATCTCTTTTCCGCCGAGGAGAAGGATAATGTACCTGGAAAAGATAATTGCCAGAAGGAAAAGTCCCGTGTTCATGAGGAGTGAAAGGCCTGATATCTTCTTTACGAAAGAGAGATTCTGCTCTTTGCTGATCCTGGGGAAGAGGCTCTGGCTGACCAGATTCTGGGGGATCTTCAGTACTGCTACGATCTTTTCGGCAAGATCATAATATGCCACTCCTGTCATGCCGAGGAATGCTCCTGCTATCACTTTGTTTGTGTTGACATATAGGCTTATTGAGACGTTTGAAACAAAGATAGGTGCCGAATCTCTCAGGTATTCCCTGAGCCTTCCCCAGGGCTGCAGACTGAACCTGATACCGTGTTTAATGAAGACAATATACAATGCAACCATTCCGGCAATTACAGCACCTGTACCGTACAGCAACGGAACCACCAGGTAATCTTCGGGAGAGCGGGCAAATACAAACAGCAGCCCGAGGAAGATCAGCCGGCTCAGTATACTGATGCGGGTTATGTGCTTCATCTGCTCTATCCCCTGGAAATACCATACCGGAAAGATCACATCAGAAAGACATGCCCACATTGACAACAAAAAGAGAATCTCATAACCACGGGTCTTCTCAATGAAAAGGAGCAGCAATCCAAGGACCATGAACGCAGCTGCAAGAAGCATTGTCTTCAGTATCAAAACGCTGCTTACAATTTCTCCCAGCTTTTTGCTGTCGTTGCGATGAATGCTCACCTCTTTGGTTGCAGAGATGTTGAATCCGAATCCGACAAGGATAACCAGGTAGAAGACAAGAGACTGGGCAAATACTACCAGGCCATAGGTCTCCTTACCAAGGACCCGGATTAGGTAGGGATATACAATCAGCGGAAGAATAAGATTAAATACCTGAAGCAGTGACAGGTAAGAGAAGTTTCTGATCAGGGGCATGTTATTTTCAGCCTTTCTCCTGAGCCTGTCAATGTGTTTCTCCCTTTCCAAAACTATCCCTGTCTGTCTGATGAGATTGTCCGGCCGCTTCCGGTGAGCGCTGCCCGTCCAAATACTCTCTTTACTCCTGAATCAGTATCTTTTCCCAGGCGATCCTTATTACGTTCAGGGCTGCCAGAAGGGCTCCGAGGATGGCAAACCCCATGGTTATCATTAACCGGCTTGCATTGGATTTCTGTGCCGGTACCCTGGGAGGTTCAATTACTGTTATCACCGGTGTCTGCTCCTGTACTTTCATCCTGGCCTTTTCCACCTGCTGCGCCACACCCGAATATACATTGTATGCCAGATCAAGCTCGTTCTTCAGCCTCTCCTGTTCAAGCCGTACCGACTCGAGTGCGATGTTCTTGTTCCTGTCAACGTACAGGGCATATTTTTGCTGGGCCTCGAAGTATTTCTGCTTCGTCTCACCGTGAAGAGCCATTGCGAAATTCAGGTCATTCTTTGCCTTCGTTGTCCGGTAGTTGCTGACATAGCGCTCCAGCTTGCGCACAAGGGAGTCAGCCACAACAGCCGTCAGTGCCGGATCCTGCAGGATGACACCGGCCGAAATGGTGCCTTTCTCCTCGTTCACCGTCACCTCCACATGCTCCCTGAATTTGTTTATTACCTCTTCCTGGGCTTTGGTAAGATTATATGGGTTCAATTCGCCCTCATCACCGGTATTCCTTCCGTACCGTATCCGGTCGAGCAACCGGAAAGGGAGATTGAAGACAGCACTCCACCATGGTGTTTTCTGTATCCTGTCAATGTAATAATACAGGGTCACCGGCTTACTTCCATCCATTGTCTTCACCTGTGTTGAGAGAAGCTCGGTAAGGAACGGAACGCTGTGTATTATATCGGGATAAAGGATCCTGCTGAGACCCTCCTCTCCCTGCATATCTATGTTGATCCCTGCCATGGCTGCCAGTCCCGACATGTTGCCGGGAATGATCCCTTCCTGTCTTCCTTCGGGAGCCATCTTGACAGTGCATGTATATTCCCTGGGAATGCTGACAGCAATAATTGCTCCGACAATAAACGCGATCAGTGTCAGCTTCCCGATATATTTCCACTTCAGCCTTAATTGCCTCACCAGCTCTGCGAGACTGATATCGCGGCTGCTTTTTCCCGGATGATGCTCTTCCATTCAGCTTCTTTTTATGATAATTACTTCAGGGCGTTTATCAGCATTGCCACCACTGATGCCATCGAAACAGATGTTGATGACATGCCCAGTATCTCCGCAAGACTCATGCCTCCGTCTTTGGATGGCTTCATGGGGACAATGATCTCACATCCCGGCTCTATGTGTGGAAATGATCTGAAGAAAAGAAACTTCCTGGTGGATGCCACGTTGCCGTTCATATAAACAACATACGGAGTACGGCGCGCTCCGGCTTTGTAACCCCCGCCACGTGAGAGATAACCCCTCATACCGAGATCTTCAACATAGGTGACCGCATTGGGATGCAACACCATGCCGGATACTTTGACCACTCCGTTATACTTGGGAATGATCAGATGATCACCTGGCATCAGAACAATATCTTCATAACCGCCGGGCCTCTTCAACGCCTTCTCAAGATCAATGCCAACCAGGTAGGAGTCTTCAATAATAAGAGACTCATACGAGATGGTATCTTCATCTCCGGTACCGGCCACTACCCGCAACAGTGACTCTATCTTGCTGCGCTCATCATCTGTCATTTTACGCCTGAGGTGCGCCCCTCTCAGATAGGAATTCGGGTTGAATCCTCCTGCCTTCCTGACAAGATCTGACAAACGCTCATTATCTGTAGCCAGAACATACTCACCTCCGAAAAGCACCTCGCCGGAAACGATGGCGTAAGCCTGCTGCTGGTAACCCGGAGAAGATCGGACAATGATCTCATCAAAGGGCTTCAGTGAGAATCCGGCTGCCGGCATGTCAGCCTTAAGATCATGTGATACATTGAAGGTAAATATTTCTGCAGTCTTGTCATTGTAACTTACTGACTCCGGGTCCTTGATCCTGCGGGCCACCTCTATCTGAACCAGTGAGGCTGACTCCTTGAACCCGCCTGTCTGCAGAATCACATCCTCCACTGTCATGTTTTCACGGAACGGGAGGGTGTCAGGCCTGTTAACCTCACCCTTGACTATGACATAATACTCTTCGCGCATGTCAAAGATTGTGGGGATATATATCTCGTCACTGCTCTTCAGGGCAATGTCACCTTCGCCGGCAACGGCTGCCCTGACATTAAAAGAAATGATCTCATGGGTATAATCGCTTCTCTGCCGGGTGATCTGTCCCCTGGTGGCAAACTCATTCCCTTTCAGTCCTTCCGCCTTGGCTATCAGCTTTGAGAGGCTGTCAGTCTCATCCGAAAGCTGATATTCACCCGGGCGCCAGACGGCACCTTTCAGCAGCAGCCTGTTCGAATACTCATGAAAGATGGAATCAACAAAAACCGTATCCCCGTCTGCGAGCCCGAAAGTGGCGAACTCATCCCTGTTGACGGTGTGGATCTCCTGCATCCGACCCGATTTTCTCTTTACCTGTATGTTTTCGGTGTAAGCGTCGCCGGTAAAACCGCCTGCAAACCTGATAAGGTCAGACAACGTCTCTCCCGATCTGGTCTCGTAAATCCTTGGTCTTTTCAGCCTGCCCCTTGCAACGATGTGCGAAACGTACGGAGCCACAATGATCATATCATTATCTTCAAGGCGGATATTGCTTTCAAACCTGCCGTTAATAAGAAAGTCATAGGCATCAAGGCTGGCAATCTCCTTACTGTCACGATATAATTTTATTTCCCTGAGAGAGCCGATATCATTCACTCCCCCGGCCGAATAGAGGGCGTTGAACAGCGTGGCCAGCGAGGGAAGGGTATAAGTGCCGGGCAGTCTTACCTCTCCGGCAAGGTGCACCTTTATGGTTCTTATCTGCCCCAGTGTTACTCTCACCTGTGTGAGTGTCCCAATCCCGCCCATCACCTTTTTAAGGTTTCCACGAATCCTTTCACCTGCATCGGTAATGGTGAGTCCGTTCAGATAGACCGGCCCTACCCCTGACAGGATGATGCTTCCCTCGGGAGACACCTTTGTCCTCACATTCATCTCTGAGGCGCCCCAGACATCTATCACCAGTTCATCGCCCGGGCCGAGGACATATCCGGGCGGAGTGGCCATGTTGTAGTCAGGGGCAAATGTGAGATTCCTCGATGAGAAGATATCCCGCCCGAACACCATTCTTTCAGGAACAATAACTGTGTCTTCGGGGAACCTGATATCAGGAACAACTCTTTCCGGCTGCTGTCTTTCAGTTCCGGAGGAGGTTATCTCGCCCACCTGGTTGCGGGCACCGGTGGCCTCTTTCTGCCCTGCCAGGGCCGCATCTATCTGCTCCTGCGTGACACCTGCCGCTTTGGCTTTCTGTATCAGCGCAGGATCCACCTGTGATGAAGCGCTGACTGTAAAGAACATCAGCATACCGGCTATGGCAATACCGGAGGTTACCTTTTTTATCATAACAGACCTAATATTGTATTATAAATAATCGGATAAAGATACAAAACACCCTCTCAGTAATGCTCCTGTACGGTATAAATCCCTGCCAGCCTGACGGGAGGCCGTTCTTTTTGGTATTTGATAATCCTCCGGTTGGTCAGTCACATCTGAAGAAGTGGCTAACAAACAATAAGTCAATTCAAAATAGCACCATTGAGACCCTTTTTAAAGGCTCTGCTATAATGAATACACTTCCCCTTTGATTTGCTGCTATCAGACGGCAGCATTTGCGGCCAAATATAGAAACTTTTATGTTCTATTGTCATTTTTTACATCATAATGTTTGGGTTAAAGCAGGTAAGACTATGCTTAATTGTCTACGACGAAATGCACACTGATATGCTGTTTTACAATGACTTAAGCTCTACAAGCTATACCGCGTAGCAGAACGGAAGAGCACACGA
>JAVEXM010000003.1:57596-61380 GCA_034004025.1 Bacteroidales bacterium | reverse complement strand
TTCCGGCTCCCGGCTCTGCCTCCGGCACTGACCGCCACTCTTCCACCGTCATGGTTCTGGCCGATCCCATGTGCGTTATGGTAACCGGATCCGAAGGCAGGCTTACTGTAAAAGCCACCCCCGGATCCCCTGTGACATAAAAACTGGCAGCGCTGTGCGTGCCGCTGCCGGGCCATACGCTTCCCATGACAGAGATGGAGCTCTCAGGTGTAAGTATCAGCTTACCGCCCTGGGGCCCCGGTGAAAACCTGCCGAAACTGAGCTGCGTGGTCTCTATGGCAGTCAGCGTGGAGATAACCTCGGCAGTTATATGGCCTGTCACCGTGGAAGAGAGCCCTGGCTGGGCTTCCGCAGCAAAGGCAAAAACCAGGTATAAAGTTATGAGGCTTATGGATCTTGTCCCGAGCCTTTTCATCTATGTCCGTTTCGGGCAGTAAGGAGTTCCTAGTTGTAGTTGATGGTCACGGGAAAATTTGCCGATGTATAGGTTCCGGCTGCCTGGGCAGCACCGACTGACAGGGTAGCTCCGACGGTAAATGCAGCAGCACCTGTTCCGTCCAACGCCGGAGTACCGCCAGCGTTATGAACAAAATCGTTTGCCGCCATTGAGTTACCTCCGTTGACAAGAGTGACAACGCCGTTGGCTGGAAGGGTGATAGTAAAGGCCCTGCCATTTTCACCATTAACAGTAAATGATGCGGCAACACCTGCAGCAGGGGGAACAAGTGCAGGTCCGGTTGCAAGCCTGGAGTTATCGGTTCCAAGCACAACAGTTCCTGCAGTACCCGTTACTGCGATAGTACCAAAATCCATGTCGCTCACCTTGGTCATGGATAGTGGTGCCAGAATTGTGGCCGTAGCTGTCGTCTGCTCAGTAACATCCTGTGCAAAGGTTACTGCAGTGAATGCGATCATGATAACTGAAAATAAAAGAAGCTTTTTCATCTTGGGTTTTGTTTGATGTTTTTGATTAATAATTGTTATGGTTTATTTTCCGACTTGATTATGATCAAACTGAATAAATGGGGATATTAGTATCCGATACATTAAAAATATTAACATTTCCGCATGGTAAAATTATAGCTAACCGTTTCTTTAGCACAGCCAAAAACGGCAACTTATCAACAAACAGTCAGGGTTTTTAACAGGGATCAGAAACTGCTGCTGCCGTCCCAGCAGTGGGTGCAGAGCTTCTCCCGCGGCAGTCCGATAGCCAGTACCAGGTCGTCAAGACGCTGGAACATAAGCGTATCCATACCCAGCGTGGATGCTATCTCCTTGACCATCAATGCATATTTTTCCGAGTCAGGGTCCAGATATTCTTCAATATTCCTCTCCTCACCCTCCAGCTTGACTATAGCCTTACGGGCTGCAAGCTCAAGGGTTGAACGCGACTGTGAGAAATTGAGGAACGGACAGGGATAGAGCAGTGGCGGACAGGCAATCCTCATGTGAAGCTCACCGGCACCCGCCTCGCGCAGGTCCTTCGTGTTGTCCCGGAGCTGCGTTCCCCTGACAATACTGTCGTCAAGAAAAACAATCGACTTGTCTTTTGTCAGCTTCTTGTTGGGTATAAGTTTCATCCTGGCCACGAGGTCGCGTTGAATCTGGCGCTGCGGCATGAAACTCCTGGGCCATGTGGGAGTGTATTTTGAAAAGGAACTCATGTAGGGCACAGACTTCTCATTGACATAACCCAATGCATGCCCTATGCCCGAGTCGGGAACACCGCAGACAAAATCAGCCTTGACCGGGTCACGCCTGGCCAACGCTGCACCGCACCTGTATCTCACCTCCTCAACATTTCTGTCTTCATATTCGGAGGTGGGAAATCCGTAGTAGACCCAGAGGAAGGCACATATCTGCATCTTTTTTCCCGGTGCCTTCAGACGTGTGAAACCGTTCGGCCTCAGATGCACTATCTCGCCGGGGCCGAGGAAATATTCAGTATCAAACCCGGTGTTGGGAAAGGAACATGTCTCGGAAGCGACAGCCAGGGCTCCCTCCTTCCTGCCGATGACAACCGGCGTGCGGCCCAGCCTGTCGCGCGCAGCAATGATACCGTCCTTGGTAAGCACCAGGAGAGAACAGGACCCCCGGATCTTCTCAAACACATGGGTGATGCCCTCAACAAATGAGTCTCCCTCGCAGATTATATTTGCAACCATCTCTGTGGGGTTGATGTTGCCCATGAAGTTTTCCGTAAAATGCTTTTTCCTGGCCAGAAAATAATCAGCCAGCTCGCTGATGTTTACTATCCGGGATACGGTAACAAGGGCAAACGGCCCGAGATGCGAATTGAACAATATGGGCTGCGGATCGGTATCGCTGATAACTCCCATCCCGCTGTTTCCCCCAAAATCCTTGAGCTCTGTCTCGAATTTGTTCCGGAAATACTCATTCTCCAGGTTGTGAATGCTCCTCCGGAATCCTGTTTCGGAATTATAAAAGACCATCCCGGCACGCTTGGTGCCCAGATGTGAATGATAATCAGTGCCGTAAAACACATCATCAACGCAGTCCCTGTCGGATACAGAACCGTAAAATCCACTCATAAAGCCATTTTGTTTGAACCAGAAAACGCCGGACTAAGATAATCAAACGGCAGAAAAACGCATTGTTCTGTAATAATTAGTAATTTTGCACCGGATAAAACAAAACACATATGGAAAATCACGAAAAATATCAGGCTGAACACATTGAGCACAAGAAGGGTGCTCCGGTTGTCATGATAGTGTCTACGATAATCCTGACACTCGGTTTGATTGCACTGGTAGTTCTGTACTACAACCAGAAGAGCAAGATGGTTGAGATGGAACAGGTACTTACAGAAGAGAAAGACTCTCTGGCCAATGAGCTTCGCATGATGATGTACGGATACGACACCCTCAAGACAAGCAATGACACACTCAATGCAGAGCTTCAGCGTGAGCGTACCAGAATCCAGAAGCTTCTTGAAGTCAGCGCATCCAACGCACAGCTGATAAGAAAATACAAGGCTGAGATCAGCACCATGCGTGATATCATGAAAAGCTATATAGTACAGATAGACTCCCTCAACACGCGCAATCAGATATTAACCGCTGAAAATGTGGAGATAAAGGAGCAGATGACTGCGGTACAGGAGAGCAATGTCGAGCTTGAAAAGACAAAGGAGGAGCTTACATCCAAGGTGAGCGTCGCCTCCCTGATACAGGCCAAGGATATAGTTGCCATGGCACTGAACAAAAAACGGAAGGAGACTGACCAGATCAGGAATCTTGACAAGGTGAGGGTATGCTTCACCCTCAGGGAGAACCCTATCGCCGAAGCAGGCAACAAAATCGTCTATCTCAGGGTCGTCCGCCCCGATCAGCTGGTGATCACCACCTCTCCTGACAACCTGTTTGAGGTTAACGGCGAACAGCTGATATTCTCTGCCAACAGGGCCGTGGATTATGCCAACAATGACATCGAGATGTGCATCTTTCTTGACAACACCGGCGATTTTATCCCGGGAACCTACAGTGTTGAGCTCTATCTCGACGGACAGAAGATCGGCGCAGGAGAACTGTTGCTGCAAGGAAGGAGCTGATCACAGCTCCATAAGGAGTTCCGCAATAATATTATCAGAGATCATCCTGCCCTGATCCGTCAGGGCCAGGGTGTCTCTATCCCTTTTCATCAGCCCGTACCGGATATATTTTCCTGACATGTTGACAAGATAATCATGCAGCTCCTTGTCATAGCTGTTTTCAACATGCGCAAGATCAATACCCCATACGGTGCGCAGAGCGGTCAGGAC
>JAVEXM010000003.1:46605-57496 GCA_034004025.1 Bacteroidales bacterium | reverse complement strand
CCGACACTGATCCTGTTGACGCCAAGGGATGCCAGGGAGCTGATATAGCCTGTCTTTATATCATCAGGATTTACCTCCAGTGTTATCTCCGGGTCGATGCCGACCCTGAAGTTCTTCCTTACTGCAGCCAGGATCCTTTCTGCCTGTTCCACGCTCAGCAGAGAAGGGGTGCCTCCGCCCAGGTATACGGTATCGACCGTCTCATTGTCAAGATAGCCTGATCTTATTGCAGCCTCACGGGCAATTGCTTCAACGAAGGCGTCCGTTTCACTGCAGTCGGTTACGCTGTAAAAATCACAGTAGCTGCAGAAACTCTTGCAGAAAGGTATGTGGATGTAGACGCCGGCCATGATAAATATATCCTCTAAAAATACAAAAGATTCAACATTAGTTTGTTATTTTCGCAATCTCATCAGCCATATATGCTATATCGTATTATAAAACAATATTATAAGAGCATAATCATTGCATTGCTGATCATCTGGCTCAGTCTCTCCGGAAGCAAAACCATGGTACCCGGACGGATGCTCGACATCCCCTATATTGACAAAATGGGCCACTTTGCGATGTATGCCTTTTTTTCGGCTGTTTTGCTTCTTGACTCATGCAGATGGCAGCTGAACCGCAGTTTCATATACCCCCTCATGCTCATTCCGCTTCTGTTCGGAGCAATGATGGAGATCATGCAGATGACACTTACCACATCGCGTAGGGCTGAGACTTTTGACCTGCTGGCCAATATCGGAGGCGTGCTTGCCGGTCTCCTGCTGGCTTATCTGGCAAGAATGGTGCTGGCAAGGCTCAAAGCCTGATCAACGGATATTTCTTTAACTGCGCGGCACAGGCTTCAATGCTCTTTGAGCTAAAGAATTTTTCAAGTCGCACCTTCTCCTTCCTCAGATCATTGTGAAGAATGCATACTCCCCGGTCAGGCTCATCAAAATTGCATTTCTCCCCGGTGATGTAACAGCTGTCGAAGAAATCCCGTCCGTCTATAGCATCTATTATATCCATCAGGGTCAGTTCTGCGGCCGGGACCATAAGGGTAAATCCACCGTGCGGACCCTTAGAGGAGTGTAATATCTTTTTCTTTGACAGTATCTGGAGGATCTTGGCCAGATAGGGCTGCGGGATAATCAGCTTTTCAGCTATCTCCCTGAGTCCGACATGGATCTTCTGTTCAGGCTTTGCCGCAATGAAGATCACTGCCCTTATGCCGTATTTGCAGGTTGCTGAGAGCATCTAGTTATTCGTAACCGGTATTTTGTCGATCCTCCTCTTATGCCTGCCTCCTTCAAAATCTGTTGTCAGAAAGGTCTTGACTATCACAATTGCCTCTGCCTCCTTCAGAAACCGCCCCGGCAGTGAACAGATGTTTGCGTCGTTGTGTGATCTTGCAAGCTTCCCGATCTCCTCGCTCCAACAGACCGCAGACCTTATCCCCTGGTGTTTGTTGGTTGCCATGTTTATGCCGTTGCCGGAACCGCATATGGTAATACCGTAGGTGAAATCACCCTTCTCTACCGCCTCTGCCAGCGGATGGGCAAAATCGGGATAATCTACGCTGTCTTCAGAAAAACAACCGATATCCTTAACTTCATACCTTCTTGAAATGAGCCACGAGACAAGTTTCTCCTTAAGCCTGAAACCGGCATGATCTGAGGCAATTATGATTTTTTCCAAAACGCCTTTATATTTTTATACAAATATAGTCCTGTTATCAATACAAGAAAAGAAAACATAGCCTGTTTAATTGATCGAATGTAACTTGCATGATATTTTAAATTCAAATCCTTTTGGGAGCTGGTGCTCATGCAAGTTTTACCTGTTGATAACATGTAACCATCAGTTTAATTCTTTGTTCATTAGTAATGCTCACTCCGATCTCTTTTATCACATGTATTTTTTTTCTTTTTTCAAAAACAATTTTTCATTCCGGCATGCCAATATTTCAACCTATGCTCAACACCCTGAGAGTGATCTTTTATTAACTTTCACTGTCAACAAAAGTACCGTAACAACTGTTAATTAAGAGGCTAAATACCTCTTTTTCAAAGAAGGTATGCTTTTTGTTGTGTTTATAAGCTGTTATTAATCTTTTAACCGCCATTTTTGCAAAAAGAATCGTAAGATTGTTTGAACAGAATTAACAGCATATAATAACCATCATATATAAATTTTTTAAAACTATAATATAAAATATGGTTGTTGATAAAGACATAGTAAGCAGGATTCTGGAGCTTAAAAAGGAGAAAAATGCAGTAATACTTGCACATTACTACCAGACAGCTGACATCCAGGATATCGCTGATTTTATAGGAGACAGTCTGGCGCTTTCACAGAAAGCCGCAGAGACAGATGCTGACATGATAGTTTTTGCAGGGGTGAAATTCATGGCCGAAACTGCAAAGATACTTTCACCGGAAAAGAAAGTGATCATTCCGGATATGAATGCCGGATGCTCACTGGCTGACTCATGCAAGAGAGAGGATTTTGAAAAGTTCATCAGGGATAATCCTGGCAGGACGGTTATTACATATGTGAACACAACCGCTGATATAAAGGCCCTGAGTGATATTGCATGCACATCTTCAAATGCGAGACAGATTATAGAATCTCTTCCCGAAGATGAAAAGATAATATTCGGTCCTGACCGCAACCTGGGAAATTATATAAAGAGCCTTACAGGAAGGGACATCCTTGTGTGGGACGGAGCATGCCATGTCCACGAGGAGTTCTCCCTGGAGGCTATAGTGAAACTCAGGCGCGAGAACAGAGACGCAAAAATAATTGCACATCCTGAGTGCGAGCTGCCTGTAAGGCTTGTTGCCGATTATATAGGTTCAACATCTGGATTACTCTCTTTTATAAAAAAGGATCCGGGAAAAACATTCATAGTAGCCACGGAACCGGGCATCCTGCACCAGATGAAAAAAGCAAGGCCGGAAAAGAACTTTATTCCGGCACCGCCGAAAGATTCTACCTGCGGATGCAGTGAATGCAATTTCATGAAGCTCATAACTCTTGAAAAGATCTATAAATCTCTTAAATTTGAAGAGCCGGAGATAATCGTTGACCCGCTGATAGCACAACAGGCTGTAATACCAATCAGGAGAATGCTCGATATATCGGCAAAACTGGGCTTGTAAAATGAAAAGACTTTTTCTGACCCTGCTGGTTTTTATTCCTTTTGCCCTGACCGGGCAGCAGAACAGGGAGCTTAAGGATGGCTTCCAGCAGTTCAAGTATCCGAACGGCAATATATCCAGCGAAGGCTTTATCAGGAACGGCAAACCGGACGGATACTGGAAGAGTTACTATGTCACCGGCGTTCTTAAATCCGAAGGCAAGAGAACAAGCTTTCTCCTTGACAGCATCTGGATCTTTTATGACCAGGCAGGCGACACGACTGAGAAGATAAGCTACCTGCTGGGCAAGAGAAATGGTTATTATCTCAGGTATAAAAAAGACCCCGTTCACGGACTCTATGTACATACTTCCGAACTGTACGCCGGCGACAAAAAAGAGGGCGTGGCTCGTATTTTCTATCCTGATGGAAAAACAAGACAGACGATACCCTATATCAACGGAAGGAAAGACGGACTGTCGCGTGAGTATGACAGGGAGGGAAAAATCATCACCCTGCTTGAATACAACAACGACTTCCTCATCAGCCGTGAGCGCATTAACCAGACAGATGCGGCAGGACTTAAACAGGGAGAATGGCTTGAATTCTATCCGGGCGGGGCGATAAAGACAGAGAGAAATTACCGCAACGACCTGCTTCACGGCTATTACAAGGAGTATGATGAGAGGGGACGGCTGCTGGTCACTCTTCTGTATGACAACGGCAAGGTCACCGGCACAGAGATTGACAATAGCGCGGAGATCGATATTGAGAACCGGTATGACGAAGCTGGAAAGCTTATCTATTCAGGTCCCTTCAAAGAGGGTGTTCCGGTAGGGATACACCGCGAGTACAACAGTGACGGAACCGTCAGGATAGCAAGTATATACAATGATAACGGGGTGCTTATATCCGAGGGTATTGTTGATGATGAGGGTAACAGGAACGGTCCCTGGAAAGATTTTTCTGCCGACGGAACATTGATCGCCGAAGGGGCATATGTCAACAGCAGGCGTACGGGAACCTGGAAATTTTATAATGCCTCAGGAAAGCTTGAACAGGCAGGATCCTACAGCAACGGACGCATTGACGGAACATGGCGCTGGTATTATCCCGAAGGAGAACTGCTGAGGGAGGAGGATTATTACCAGGGAAGAAGAGATGGTCAGTACACTGAGTTCACACGCACGGGCGAGGTAATCGCACGGGGTGAATACGCTGACGGTGAGAGAAACGGCGAATGGATATTCATTACCGGAGACAACAGAGAAGAAGGAAACTATCTGCTGGGGCTTCGCGACGGCGAGTGGAAAGCATATTATCCCAACGAGAAACTCAGATTCCGCGGAGAATACAGGCAGGGTAACCCCGTGGGCCACCATATGCTGTGGTATGACAGCGGAAGGATCAGGGAGGACAGATATTACAGGAACGGCCTGAGGACACGCACATGGAAAAAATACAGTGAGGAGGGCGAAGTGGTTCTCTCGGTCACCTATCGTGATGATGTGGAGACAAGTATTAATGGGGTGGCGGTCAATCTGCCGGAGAGCAGTGTAAGGCGCATCAAATAGCTTCGAACAATGAGCGAGCAGTTCAATCTGAGAAAAGAGATAACCCTCGCCGGCGATGCGGAGCTGGAGAAGAAGCTGCGGCCCCTCACCTTCGAAGACTTCCGGGGACAGCAGCGCATAACCGATAACCTGAATGTGTTTGTCACAGCGGCACTGCAGCGGGGAGAGGCCCTTGACCATGTGCTTCTCCACGGGCCTCCGGGACTGGGAAAAACCACACTGGCCGCCATCATATCCAATGAACTAAAGGTTAAACTGCGGATAACATCGGGCCCGGTGCTGGATAAGCCGGGCGACCTGGCCGGTCTCCTTACGGGCCTCGACGACGGTGATGTTCTGTTTATCGATGAGATACACCGGCTGAGCCCGGTGGTGGAAGAGTACCTCTACTCGGCAATGGAGGACTACCAGATTGATATCATGATCGACAAGGGGCCTGGTGCCCGCTCCGTTCAGCTGAAGCTGAATCCCTTTACACTCATAGGAGCCACCACCCGCTCGGGGCTTCTTACCAGTCCTCTCAGGGCCCGTTTCGGCATCAAGTTCCACCTGGAATATTATGATACTCCCATCCTTACGGGAATAGTCAAAAGGTCAGCCGGAATACTCAACATTATAATTGATGACAGTGCAGCCCTGGAGATAGCCTCCCGCAGCCGGGGGACGCCAAGGATAGCCAATTCACTGCTGCGGAGAGTACGTGATTTTGCGCAGGTAAAGGGTTCGGGCGCCATCGACCTGGAGATAACACGCTACAGCCTTGAGGCATTGAATATTGACAAGCACGGTCTTGACGAGATGGATAACCGCATACTTAAAACCATAATTGAGAAATTCAGGGGCGGACCGGTGGGGCTGAACAACGTTGCCACAGCCGTGGGAGAAGAGAGCGGAACCATTGAAGAGGTCTATGAACCTTTCCTTATCAAGGAGGGCTACATAAAAAGAACGCCCCGCGGACGTGAGGCGACAGAGACAGCCTACAAACACCTGGGCCTGGTTCCCGGCAGTGACGGAAGACTCTTCTGAGACCGCGGAGCCGTCCGGTGACTGAATATTCTTCTGAGACAGCGGAGCCGTTAAGAGAGATTGATCAATTTATCAGGAGTGCGATACCCGGGAAACTAGGAGCTCACTTTTTCGAGACCCTTGAGGTCAATGATCCTTATTTTCCTGCCGCTGAGCTCTATAAGCCTGTCGCTCTTGAATTCAGAGAGAAGACGTATTACGGATTCGGTCGCAGTGCCGACGATATTGGCCAGCTCCTCACGTGTCAGTGAGATGCGGAGGAATTTCTGCTCGTCGAGGCCGAAATCGCCCACGAGGTTCACGAGCACCTCTGCAACCCTCTCACGTACAGTCTTCTGGGCTATATCGGTAATATACGAGTTGGCCTCTGCCAGCTCATGACATGTGAGCTTGACCACCTCGAAGGCGAAGGCTGGATTCGTCTTTACAAACTGTATCAGCAGCTCCGAAGGGATGAAACAGACCTGGCTGTCTTCGATGACCTTGGCAGAGGTACATGCCGGCTCGTTGCTCAACACTGACCGGTAGGCGATGATCTCGCCACGGCGGGCAAAACGGATGATCTGTTCCTTGCCGTCAACGCCGGTCTTGAATACCTTGATAATGCCTGTGTTGATGCAGAAGAAGCCGCTTATGCGGTTGCCTTCGTGATAGAGTATATCACCCCTTCTGTAGCGTCTGAAATCCTTTTCGAAATTGAGTCTGTCAGTCTCATCCCGGGTCAGAAACCGAAAGACGGAGTTTGTTTCAAATGCGCATTTTTCACAGAATGCCATGGATAAGTCATGCTGTTTCATAACTCGGGGTGTTAAGATGACAAAGGTGGGTATTAATTAGTGAAAATCATAAAATTTCGGACCTGAACTGGTTCAGGAACCTGATATCGTTTTCAAAGTATAGCCTGAGATCATTGACGCCGTATTTAAGCATGGCGGCGCGCTCAATGCCCAGCCCGAAAGCATAACCGGTGTATTTGCCGGAGTCGATGCCGCATGATTCAAGGACATTGGGATCAACCATGCCGCAGCCGAGCAGCTCGAGCCAGCCCGTGCCCTTGCACACGCCGCAGCCCTTTCCTCCGCACAGGTTGCAGTTTACATCCATCTCTGCCGAAGGCTCGGTGAAGGGAAAGAACGATGGTCTGAGCCGGATTCTCACATCCTTGCCGAACAGCTCCACGGCAAAATAGAGAAGCGTCTGCCTGAGATCGGCAAAAGAGACGTTCTCGGCAACATAAAGGCCCTCAACCTGGTGGAAGATACAGTGGGCACGCGCCGAGACGGCCTCGTTGCGGAAGACCCTGCCGGGAGAGATGGTCCTTATCGGTGGCTGCTCTCTCTCCATCACACGTACCTGCACGGAGGAGGTGTGAGTGCGCAGCAGCACGTCATCAGGATGGGACTCCATCCCGGAGCTCTTCCTGATGAAGAAGGTGTCCTGCATGTCGCGTGCCGGATGGTCACTGGCAAAATTGAGCATCGTGAAGACATGATTGTCATCTTCTATCTCCGGTCCCTCCGAAACGGTGAATCCTATACGGTTGAATATGTCAATTACCTGCTTTCGGATAATTGATATGGGATGACGTGTGCCCGCCATGAATGGCCAGGCGGGACGGGTAAGATCGGTTTCTGAAGTAACGGTCTCGGCAAAAGAGAGCCGGTCCCGGTGCTCATTGTACTTGTCGGACGCCAGCTGCTTAAGCTCGTTCAGCAGCCTGCCCGTCTCCCTCTTCTCTTCAGGAGGCACATTTCTGAACCCCTCAAAAAGCATTGAAATAGTGCCCTTCTTGCTCAGATAGGCAATCCTGAACTGCTCAAGCAGATCAGCTCCTGTGATCTTAAAATCTTCAACCTCTTTCTTTAATTCTGCAATCCTGCCGATCATCTCCGTGGACAAATATTATTTTATGATCCTGACATGTATAATCCTGATATCATTTACCGGCCTGTCAGTCAGGTCTGTAGCTGTGGCGGCGATAGCATCCACAACTTCCATTCCTTCCAGCACCTGCCCGAAGACTGTGTATGCACCGTCAAGGAAAGGTGTCCCTCCTTCGGTTTTGTAAACATTAATATGCTCTTCGGGCATGGTGTAAGGGCCCTCATCCTCCATCGCCTCATAGGCCCTGACGATGGCATTCTGCTGTATGATGTCCTCCGAGACGGCGGTATCGGCCTGCAGGGCCTCACTGCGCAGTTCACTGAGAGCTTTGTTGTAGAGATACTGCCTGCGATTGTACTCAATGCGCTGTATGGTGTTTGCCAGCTCCTCATCGTTGTACACCTTTCCCTGTACAATGTAGAACTGCGTTCCTGATGAGTTGCGGTCAGGATTCACCTCATCGCCCATACGTGCTGCGGCTACGGCCCCCCTCTTATGGAACAGGGAATCATTGATCTCTGCCGGGATGGTGTAATCATCGTTCAGAATAGCCGTATCCTGTTTTGTGGAACCGTCACCAGTCTGTATCATGAACTCTTTTATCACCCTGTGGAATGAGACCCCGTCATAAAAGCCGCTCTCGGCAAGCTTTATGAAATTATCGCGGTGCATGGGTGTCAGGTCAGACAGTGAGATAAGTATGTCTCCCTCGGTGGTTTTGATCTCGGCGCGGACGCCGGAGCCGCTGCCGGATGTGCAGCCAGCCAGCAGTATCGCAACTGCCAGCGGTAACAAGATGCGTAAGGAACTCCTCATTTTCTTATTATTTACGAAGGACAAAGATATATATTTGCAGTAAGAGTTAAGCATGAACGATATACGCAAGCTTGCAGGGCAGACTGTTATTTACGGTTTCGGTACAGTTGTGCCGCGATTTTTGAACTATGCGCTGCTGACCCCTTTCTATACCCGTATACTTGGTCTGGAGCAATACGGCGTTGTTACGGAGCTTTATGCATGGATGGTCCTCGCCCTGGTGATACTTACCTACGGCATGGAGACTACCTATTTCAGGTTTGCGGGAAAAAAGGCTCCGGCAGGAGAGGTTTACGGCACGGCCATCATCAGCCTCTTCACCACCTCAGCATTGTTCCTTCTGGCGGTATCACTGTTTATAACACCCGTTTCAGGGTTCCTGGGTTATGATCAGCACCCTGAGTATATCAGGATGTTTGCCTGGATAGTGGCTATTGACGCATTTTCCGCTATCCCGTTCGCCTGGCTTAGAAACAACAACAAACCCATGGTATTCAGTGCATTGAAGATCATAAATGTCCTGGTGACCATGGTGATAGCCTTCTTTTTCCTGATGATAGCTCCCGCAATGGCGGCAAAGGGAAACACCTGGATTTACAGGATCTGGAATCCCGATTTTCAGGTAGGATATGTCTTTGTGGCAAACCTGGTCGGATCAGCCGTTACGCTTATCTGCCTCATTCCGTTCATCTTCAGGATAAAACCGGTGTTTGACAGGAAGCTGCTCAGAAGGATGCTTGCATACAGCTGGCCGCTGCTGGTGGGGGGTCTGGCCGGCTCACTCAATGAGGTGCTTGATAAGATTCTCCTACGAAGGTTGATAGGTGGCGCGGAGGGACTTGCCACCGTCGGGTTGTACGGTGCAGGATACAAGGTTGGAGTGCTGATGTCGCTCTTCATTCAGATGTATCGCTTTGCGGCGGAACCATTCTTCTTTGAGAAAGCCGGAAGCAAGGATGCAAAAGAGACATATGCCGATACGATGAAGTATTTTGTGATAACGGCACTGATACTCTTCCTGGGTATAAATCTCTATCCGGAAGCAATACAGGTACTGATCGGAGAAGACTTCCGCGAGTCGCTGATAGTGGTGCCGATTATAAGCATGGGGTACCTCCTGCTGGGAATCTTCATCAACCAGAGCATCTGGTACAAGGTTGACGACAAGACAATTTACGGTGCATGGATAACATTGGTGGGCGTTGCTGTAACGGTGGCGGTGAACGTTATCTTTGTCCCCCTGTTCGGTTATATTGCCGCAGCGTGGGCTCACGTCGCCTGCTATCTTTCAATGGTTATCGTATCGTATTTTGTGGGCCTGAAGTATTACCCGATAAAATATGAAACAGGTAAGATATTCCTTTATATAGTGCTGGCGGTGGCCCTGTTGTTTGTTTCAAAGTTGCTGGAGGGAGAGAACAAATTCCTCAACATAGCGGTTGACACTCTGCTGCTTTTGATTTTCTTTGCCGTGGCGGAGATAAAAGACAAATTCTTTACGTTATTGTTTAAAAGGGAAAAATGAAGATAAGAATAGTAAACAGGTCACAGCACCCGCTTCCATCATACGAGACGGCACTTTCCGCGGGTATGGACCTGAGGGCGGATATCAGAGAACCGGTCACCCTGAAGCCCATGGAGAGGAAGCTTGTCGGGACGGGACTTTACATTGAGATACCGGAAGGCTACGAGGCCCAGGTCAGGCCAAGAAGCGGACTGGCCATCAAACACGGGATTACAGTGCTTAACTCACCGGGGACCATCGACGCTGACTACAGGGGAGAGATATGCGTGATCCTGATAAACCTTTCAGACTGTGACTATACGATAAATGACGGCGACAGGATAGCCCAGATGATTATATCACATCATGAGAAGGCCGAGATGATCGAAACGGAAGAAATAAACATGACGGAGAGAGGAACCGGAGGATTCGGACACTCGGGCAGGAGATGAGAAGGAACATTGCAATATATGCATTAGTGCTGCTGCTGGCCGGCTGTTCCACAGGATCTGTTGCACCCACGGCAGACGAAGGGATGATAGTCAGGCCTGACAGCCGGTACGACTATATGCTGACCGAGGCGCTGCGGCAGAAATATGTGGGTGATGTCAATGAAGCTGCAAGACTGTTTGAGAAATGTATTGAGACTGATCCCGCACGCTCTGTTCCTTACTTCGAGCTGGCACAGTTATACTCAGCTGCAGGAATGGGCGAGAAATCGGTTAAATATGCCGCTACGGCAGCTAGACTGGAGCCTGACAACTACTGGTACCAGCTGGCAGCAGGATCCCTCTTCACACAGTATGAACAGAAAGATTCTGCGCTGGTATATTTTTCCAGGGCCCTGAAGGCCGACAGCCGGGCTGTAGAGGTTAATTCAATACTTGCAGGGCTTTACGCTGAAAAGGGAGAGGCAGATAAGGCCGATTCGCTGTTCAGCATTCTGAACTACCAGGG
>JAVEXM010000003.1:39875-46505 GCA_034004025.1 Bacteroidales bacterium | reverse complement strand
GATGCGGATGCTGCCTACGGTTTCTATGAGGAGGCCCTGAAACTGTCGCCCGGCGAGGTGCTGGTACTTAACAACTATGCCTACTTTCTGGCCGAAGATGACCGTGACCTGAAAAAGGCCCTGAAGATGGCAGAAGAAGTCATGAGGATAGAAGGCAATAATCCGACGTATATTGATACATATGCATGGGTGCTCTATAAGCTGGGAAAACACAGGAGCGCATGGAAGGAAATGAAGAGGATTGTTGATGCAAACGCAGCTGATGACCCCGAAATCCTTGAGCATATTGGATATATACTGTATGAGCTGGGGAGATGCACAGAGGCTGTGGCATACTGGAAACAATCACTGGAGCAGGACAGTACTAAAACATACCTGGAGGAGGAGATAAGAAAATGCGGGACGGAATAAAAACGGCGATAGTTTTGCTGCTGATTCTGCTGCTTGCAGGATGCTCAGCAGCGCGCAGAAGAAAGAGCGCGGAGCCCGTAACGGGAGCGGAGACTGCAGACTACAGCGCTGTGGCTGCAATGGTGATCGGGTATAATATCACAGGTGAGGGATTCGTTATAAGAAGGGGAAAGATTACGCTTGAAGGAACATCCGTTGAAGGAACGTTCGGGTTCACTGCAAGGATAAACAGGGAGGGAGATTTTATTGCATCGGTGAGAGGACCGCTGGGAATAGAACTGGTGAGATTGCTTGCTGTTGGCAATGAGATTGCTGCTATCGACAGGTTCAACAGAACCGTTTATGTGGGAAAGAAGGATGCCTTCCTGAAGAAGAACGGCATGCCTCCCGATTTTATGGAGATACTCTTTGGAGACATGCCTGACCTGTACAGTGCCCAATACGGAGCGACGAGCGGGAATCAAATGCTGGTGAGAGTCTCCGAAAAAGATACGGAGAGGGAGGTAAGTATATGTCTTGATGAGATGAAGGTATGCAGACAGAGAGTTAATGCAGTGGCATCAGGCCATGAGATAACGATGCAGTTCAGTGATTTCAAAAGTGACGGTGGAAGAAAATATGCGTCGCAGATAGAGATGAATGAAAGCAAGAAAAAACTGCATGTGACAATGAAGATAGATGAACTGGTCGCGGGATATGATGAAAAGATAGAGTTCACCCTGCCGTCGTACCAGAGGAGCAGCATATGAAAAGACTGATACTGTCGGCATTGGTTGTTACAGGTGCGTTGATTGCCGGTTACGGACAGTCGCGTGCTGAACTGGAAGAGATGAGGAAGAAAAACCTCGAGGAGATAGAGTATGTTGACAGGCTGCTGAAGAGTACGGCAACGGAGAAGAGTGAGAACCTGAATGAGCTGAGGGTGATAGGAAAGAAGCTCGACCTGAGGGAGAAGCTGATAAACGAATACGGCCAGGAGATATCGCTTCTTGAATACAGGATTTCACTCAACAGGACAGCGGGGGAGATGCTTGATGAAGATCTTGGTAACCTCAAGAAGGATTATGCCAGATCGATAGTAAGTGCGTACAAAGCCACCAAGGGTACACCGGCAGTTGCATTCATACTATCATCGGCAGACTTCAACCAGGGATACAAGAGACTGAAATATATCCAGCAGGTAGCGAGGTACAGGAGAAAAGAGACGGAAACGATAGAGACAATATATCTTGAGCTACGAAAAACGCAGGAGAGACTTGAGAGTGACAGAAAGAACGTCAGAGACCTGAAAGTAAGAGAAGAGAGACAGAAGAAGATGCTGGGTAACGAGAAGAGCAGGAAGGAGAGGTTGGTGAGTACACTGGGAAAGAAAGAGGCTCAGCTGAGACAGGATCTTGCCAATAAAAAGAGGATAGCAAAACAGATTGAACAGGAGATTGCCAGGCTTATTGAGGAGGAGAGAAAGAGAAGCGCAGAAAGACCGATGAGCAATGAGATGAAGGTTATCGGTGAGTCGTTCGGCGAGAACAGGGGAAGACTGCCATGGCCTGTCGACAGGGGATTGGTCACAAGCCATTTTGGGTTGCAGCCACACCCTGTGCTGAAGAATGTGACGGAAGACAACATTGGAATTGAGATCACCTCCAGCGGAGAGACAAAGGCAAAGGCAGTATTCAAGGGAGAGGTTGTGAGGGTCTTTGCAATATCGGGTGCTAACATGGCAGTGATAATAAGGCACGGGAATTACCTTACTGTATACCAGAACATTGTAAATGTTAAAGTAAAGGCCGGAGATTCAGTCGCTACCGGGGAGGTTCTGGGTGATGTATTCAGTGACAGCAGGGACGGAGGAAAGAGTGTTATTAAATTCATGATCTACGAAGAGAAGAAAAAACTTGACCCGGAACGGTGGCTGTTAAAAAAATGATTAAATTTTGAAACAAAAAAATCGGCCTGTTAGTATAAAAACTGATAGGGGAAACAGAATGGAAAGCATTACAATAAATTCAGACGTTGAGAACCTTAAGGTCGTTGAGACCGTTGTCGATACGCTGTCAAAGAAACTTGGGATTCCGGATGAGGTTTACGGGAAGATACTTATATCTACCGTAGAAGCAGTGAACAATGCAATACTTCACGGAAACAAGGGTGACAGCAGGAAGATGGTAAAGGTTGATTTCACGGCTGACGGTAACTTTTTCAATGTGACTGTTACTGACGAGGGAGAGGGATTTGAATACACTAATCTGCCTGATCCTACAGATCCTAAAAATATTGAAAACCTTCATGGAAGAGGTGTTTTTCTGATGCGCAACCTGTCAGATGAGATAGAGTTCAACGAATCAGGTAACGAGGTTAAAATGCTTTTCAGGTATTAAGGTCTTGGTAATAAAGGTCCACTACGATATAGAAAAATTCAGGCTGCGCGACAGTAAGGCACTGAAGAGGGTTATAGGAAGGATCATTGCTGATTCGGGGATGAAGCCGGGGACGATAGACCTGGTCTTCACGGGCGACAGGAAGGTGTATGAGATAAACAGTGAGTTTCTCGGACACGATTTCTACACTGACGTTATTACTTTCAACTATAACAGCGGAAAGACAGTCAACGGGGAGATATATATTAGCACCGACAGGGTGCGGGAAAACGCGGAGAAGTTCAATGTACCGTTCGGGACGGAGTTGAAGAGGGTTGTTTTTCACGGAATACTCCACTTGTGCGGATATGATGACAGTACAGCTGAGCAGAAGGCAAAGATGACGGAGATGGAAGAGATGTATCTGGCTATATCATATTCCGGATGAATTTCACTTATGATATAATTGTTGTGGGAGGTGGCCATGCTGGCTGCGAGGCTGCGCATATTGCCGCCGTTATGGGGGCAAAGACACTTCTTGTAACCATGGACATGACAAAACTGGCCCAGATGTCATGCAACCCGGCAATGGGCGGCATAGCCAAGGGGCAGATAATCAGGGAGATAGATGCGCTAGGGGGAATGTCGGCACTGGTGACTGACAGGACGATGATTCAGTACAGGATGCTGAACAGGAGCAAGGGTCCTGCGATGTGGAGCCCGAGGGCGCAGTGTGACAGAATGCTCTTCAGCATGCAGTGGAGAAAGCAGCTCGAAGAGACCGGGAACCTTCACATATGGCAGGAGCAGGCCAACCGACTGATTTTAGAAGAGGGACGTGTAAAGGGCGTGAAGACAACCTTCGGAAACGAGTTCAGGGCAGAGGCCGTGATTCTGACAAACGGCACCTTTCTTAACGGACTGATGCATGTTGGATTCAGCACAATGCCCGGAGGAAGGTCTGGCGACGCCGAGTCGCTTGGCCTCAGTGATCAGCTGAGGGAGGCAGGATTTGAGGTTGAACGACTCAAGACAGGAACAAGCGCCAGGGTCGACGGAAGAAGCATTCGATTCTCAGAGATGACTGAGCAGAAAGGTGACGGCGACGGCAGATGCTTTTCATTCATGAATGACAGAGTGGTGATACATGACGAGAGGAGCTGCTATATAACCCACACCAATGAAGAAGCACACAGGGTGCTGAGGGAGGGACTGAAATTTTCACCTCTTTTCACAGGCAGGATAAAGGGCAGGGGACCGAGGTACTGCCCGAGCGTGGAAGACAAGATTGTAACTTTTGAAGGAAAGGAGTCGCATCAGCTGTTCCTGGAACCGGAAGGGTGGGAGACAAATGAATATTACATAAACGGCTTTGCAAGCAGCCTAACACTCGAAACACAGATCGGAGCGCTACAAAAGATAGATGGACTGCAGGAAGTGGTAATATACCGGCCGGGATACGCAATTGAATATGACTTCTTCCAACCTACACAGCTTAAGCATACGCTGGAGACCAAAAGAGTGGAAGGCCTCTACTTTGCAGGTCAGATTAACGGTACCACCGGCTATGAGGAGGCAGGAGCCCAGGGTCTGATGGCAGGTATAAATGCCGTGCTGAAACTGAGAGGCAGAGAACAGTTCATACTGGGACGCGACGAAGCGTATATAGGAGTTCTGATAGATGACCTGGTGACGAAGGGAGTTGATGAACCATACAGGATGTTCACCTCCAGGGCTGAATACAGGATTCTGCTGAGACAGGATAACGCCGACGAGCGCCTGACGGGAAGGGGATACCGGATAGGAACTGTCAGTGAGGAGCGGATGCAGAGGATGAAATCGAAATACAGCATGGTAGGGGAGCTTGAGGCATTTCTGAAAAGCAGTACTGTTTCACCCGCAGATATTAATCCGTTCCTGGCGGAGAGAGATACTTCTGCGATCAGTCAGAAAATAAAGGCAATTAATATTGCCGCCCGTCCACAGGTAAATCTCGTCGAACTGCTTGAGAGGATAAAGGGTTCGGAAACGCTGAAATGCTTCGGATCGGAAAGCAAGAGAGATATTATTGAGGCCGCAGAAATCAGGATCAAGTATTCAGGGTACCTAGAGAGAGAAAGAGGCGTTGCCGATAAGATAAAAAGAATGGAGGATCTGAAAATCTCTGATGATATCAACTATGATGAGCTTGTATCTATATCTACAGAGGGAAGGCAGAAGCTCTCCAGGATAAGGCCGGTGACCATTGGACAGGCCTCAAGAATAAGTGGAGTTTCAACATCAGATATTTCGATTCTGATAATGTATCTGGGAAGATAACCCAAAGTGTTCCACGTGGAACACTTTTTTAAGGCAATAAGATGGATATATCGGGAAAAATTGTGGATGTGCATCAGAGGCGCATCTATTACGGTACTGTTACTATTTCAGCAGGGAAGATTGAGAGCGTAGAGGAGAAGGAGAGCGGACCGGATATTTATATCATGCCGGGACTCGTCGATGCACATGTGCATATTGAAAGTTCTATGCTTGTACCCTCACACTTTGCCGTGGCGGCAGTACGGCACGGTACAGTGGCAGTGATGGCTGATCCACACGAAATAGGAAATGTACTGGGTAAACAGGGTGTGGAATTCATGACTGATAATGCCCGAAATGTACCTCTGAAAATACTGTTCGGAGCTCCTTCGTGCGTACCGGCTACGGAATCGGAAAGCAGCGGTGCAAGAATTGACGCAGATGATATAAAAGAACTTCTGGAAAATGAAAAAATAGGCTTTCTGGCCGAGATGATGAACTTTCCGGGAGTGGTGCATGACGATCCGGAGGTTCTTCATAAACTTGAAGTGGCCAGGAATAAGGGCGTTCCGATAGATGGACATGCCCCCGGACTGAGCGGAGAGGATCTTGAAAAATATATCAGGGCAGGTATTACAACCGACCATGAATGCACAACCCTTGAAGAGGCCCTGGAAAAGATCGCAGGTGGAATGAAGATACTAATAAGAGAAGGGAGCGCAGCAAAAAACCTTGAGGCACTGGCACCGTTAATAGAAACTAATCCTGATGATGTAATGCTATGCAGCGACGACCTGCATCCGGAGACACTCGAAAAGGGTCATATAAACCGGCTGGTGGCACGACTGACAGGTATGGGATATGATATCTTCAGCGTGATTAGGGCTGCATCGGTAAACAGTGCAGAGCACTATAGACTGAAAACAGGACTCCTGAGACCGGGAGATCCTGCCGACTTTATAGTCGCAGATGATCCGGTGAAGATGAATATAAAACAGACCTGGATAGATGGAGTATGTGTTTTTGACGGAATTAAGACCCTCTTTTCCCCGGGAGAGGTGATGAAGGTCAATCATTTTAACTGCAGTCACCTGCTGCCAGGCGAGATTAAGGTGCAGAACACCGGGAAACGGATACGGGTTATCGTTGCACGAAACGGCGAGTTGCTTACTGAAAAAGAGACTGCTGAAGCCGGTTCAGGTAAATATGTGGAGGCTCGTCCCGAAGAAGATCTTTTGAAAATAGTGGTCAAGGAGAGATACAAAGACAAACCCCCGGCAGTAGCCTTCATCAGGGGCTTCGGGCTGAAGAGCGGGGCCATGGCATCGTCGGTTGCGCATGACAGCCATAATATCATAGCGGTGGGAACCAACGACCGCGACATTATCACTGCAATAAACATGATAGCTGACGCTGAAGGCGGTATGTCTGTTGTTTCCGGTGAAGGAGCAGAAATCCTCCGACTGCCTGTGGCAGGCATAATGTCAGATATTCCTGTAACGGCTATGGCACGGCGGTATGAACGCCTCTCGGAGAGTGTCAGGACTCTCGGATGCAGGCTCGA
>JAVEXM010000003.1:3666-39775 GCA_034004025.1 Bacteroidales bacterium | reverse complement strand
CATTCCGCCACATCCCGCTCGTGCTGAGCGTTTCATGGGTAAAAATTATTCACCATTCATTGCAGGCAAATGCCTGATCGCCAGGCGTATAGCGGTCATTACGTTACCTCCTCTCTACAATTCCTCATTTTTATACCTTTGGAGAAACTGAAATAAATTCAAATTCCCTTTGCCCGAAAAGGAAAACATACGGTCATCAGTCCCGAACCTGCCCGACAGTCCGGGAGTATATCAGTTTATAGATGCCTCAGGAACAATACTTTACGTTGGCAAAGCCCGTAGCCTGCGAAAAAGGGTAGCCTCATACTTCTCCGGAAAACAGTCGGGAAAAACACGCGTGATGCTCTCAAGAGCAGCAGATCTGCGTCATATTGTGGTTGACAATGAGTCGGAAGCGCTGCTGCTCGAAAACTCACTGATCAAAAAACACCAACCGAGGTACAACATTCTCCTGAAAGACGACAAAACCTATCCATGGATCTGCATTAAAAATGAGCACTTTCCGCGAGTTTTCATGACCCGCAAGCTGATTGCTGACGGATCATCATACTTCGGTCCCTACACCTCTGTTCCCGCTGTGCGTACGCTGCTGGAACTGATCCGGCAGCTGTTCCAGATCAGGACCTGCTCACTGCCTCTCAGGGAGAAACAGATCGAGGAGGGTAAGTTCAAAGTCTGCCTTGAATATCATATAGGGAACTGCAAGGCCCCATGCATTGGACTGGTCAGTGAGAACGACTATGATCAGAACATAATGAAGATCAGGCAGATAATCAAGGGCGACATAAGTTCCGTGACAGCTCACCTTGAAAAAATAATGAAAAATTATGCGGCGGAACTGAGATTCGAGGAGGCACAGAAGATAAAGGAGAAGCTTGATTTACTGTCACGTTACCGGAGCAAATCGGTAGTGGTGAACAGCTCTGTCCGCAATGTTGATGTCTTCGGCTGTTCTGAGGATGAAAACTCATTGTATGTAAGCTACATGAAGGTGGTTGAAGGGGCAGTGGTACAGAGTTGGTCAGTAGAGCTGAAGATGAGGCTTGAGGAGGAGATTGAATCGGTTTTGTCAACGGCAGTCACAGAGATAAGGCAGAGGGTCTCAAGCGATTCACCCGAGATAATAGTCCCCGTTATGCCTGATATCCGTGAGGAGGGAGTAAAATACAGTGTTCCAAAGCGTGGCGACAGGCATAAGCTACTTCAGCTGGCGGAGCGTAACGCTGTCTTTTTCAAGCTGGAACGACAGAAAAGAGCAGCCGGGAAATCCAGGGAGAAAAGAACCGAAAGGAACCTTGAGAAGATGCAGAAGGATCTCCATATGCCTCTCCTGCCTACTCATATTGAATGTTTCGACAACTCAAACATACAGGGAGAATCAGCGGTGGCTGCCTGTGTCGTCTTCCGTAACGGAAAACCCAGCAACAAAGAATACCGTCATTTCAACATAAAGACAGTTTCCGGGCCCGACGACTATGCCTCGATGGAAGAGGTGATATTCCGGCGGTACCGGAGAATGCTCGATGAAGATAAGCCTCTGCCGCAGCTGATAGTGATAGACGGCGGCAAGGGCCAGCTCTCTTCTGCAGTCAGGAGCCTCACCTCGCTGGGACTGAGAGGCAGGATCACAGTTATAGGAATAGCAAAGAAACTCGAAGAGATATATTTCCCCGGTGACTCAGTTCCGATGTACCTCGACAGGAACAGCATAACGCTGAAGATCATTCAGCATCTGAGAAATGAAGCACACCGGTTCGGCATTAATTTCCACCGCGACAGGAGGAGCGCCGGCATGAACCGTTCCGTTCTCGACGAGATTCCAGGAATAGGCGATAAGACAAAGGAGAAACTGCTTAAGAGATTCGGTTCAGTCAGAAAGGCAGCTGAAGCCTCCACGGCAGAAATTGAGGAGGCAATCGGGAAGCAAAAGGCAGCGATAGTGATCGCAGCACTCCGGAAATGACTATTTTCCACGTGGAACACTCAGCACCCGGAATCTCGCTAATCACCTGAAGTACAGAGATTAACGAGACCAGGGGCTGCGCCTTAACCTCCTGACATTTGAAAATTTCCGGCTATGCCGGCAGCCCCCCGAAGATTTTCTTCAGAAAACGGTGTACTGAGTGCACTCCGTTCGGTTTCCAGAACATCAGGATGCATTGATTGTGGATAAGGTTCACATCTTCCTTTGAAAGTTCCTCAACAATCGCTTTTGTTTCTGCTCCCTGCTGGATCCACAGATCTTTTATCCCGTGGTCAATGGCCTCCCTGGCAACGGCAGCCGTCTCCTCCTTCGGTGTCATAAAAATCACCCCCCTGATGTCGGCAGGAAGTTCCTTCACCGAACTGTAGCATTTCACTCCGTCGATCGATTCAGCGTTGGGATTAACAGGCACAGCATCCATTCCCTTTTTGCGCAGGTCCTTGAACATGACATGTCCGAATTTCTTCGGATCGCGTGATACTCCTGCAATGGCATACTTCTCCAGTGACAGGAATCGGGCTACATCTTTCATTTTTTCCTCAGTGTTGAAAATATTACAAATTCCATCATTGCAGATCTGCTCTCTGATTCAGGATATCCTTCGAGGATGTGGATAGCCCTGTCGGCATAATCCTGCATTTTTGTCTTAGCATATTCAAGACCGTTATGATTTTTCACGAAAGCGATAACTTCTCTGATCTCGCTTCGCGATTTTTTCTTCTTCCTGATGATGCGCTTGATCTTTCTTCTCTCTGCAGGTCCGGCCTCCCGCAGTGCATGGATGAGCGGCAGCGTTATCTTCTTTTCCTTTATGTCGTTACCCTCACGCTTGCCTGTGAGTCCGTTGCTTGTGTAGTCAAGGAGGTCATCCTTTATCTGGAATGCCACCCCCACATTTTCGCCGAACGATTTCATCTTTTCGACAGTCTCCTGATCATCGGTCACCGAGCTCGTGCCGCAGGCGGTGCAAGCTGCTATGAGCGCCGCTGTCTTCATCCGTATGATGCGGAAGTAATCCTCCTCACTGATATCCAGCTTGCGGGTCTTCTGCAGTTGTATCAGCTCTCCCTTCACTATCTCCCTGACCGCGTCGGAGACTATCCCAAGCATGTCAAACCTCTTCTTCGAGACGCTTATAAGCAGACCCTGTGCAAGCAGGTAATCACCAACCAGCACGGCGATCTTTGAGTTGTAAAGCACATTTACCGTTGGGAGGCCGCGTCTTTCTGAGGCATCATCCACAACGTCATCATGTACCAGTGTGGCCGTGTGAAGCAGCTCGATAAAGGTTGCGGCTATGTAGGTTGTCTCGGTGATGGTGCCGTTAAGCCTCGCAGATAGAAAGACCAGCAACGGCCTCAGCTGTTTGCCCTTCCTGCGCAGGATATTGTTAAGGATGACGCGGAAAAAAGGAATATCACTCCGGAGAGTTTTTGCGAAGTAGGACTCAAACTCGCGCATCTCCGCGGCAACGGGTCTCCTGATATCTGAAAGGGTTGCCATCTTTCCGGGCGGTAATAAGCTCAAAAATAAGAGAAAATGTGATACCCGGAGAATTTTTCGCTGCCTGTTGTTAAAAGAGCCCGGCAAACAGGCAATTATCCCTTCTTCTCTTCAAGAAACTTTTTCTGGAAGAGAAGTATGGCAATAACTCCGGTGGTTATTGATGCGTCTGCAATATTGAAAACAGGCCTGAAAAAGACAAAGGACTGCCCTGGCCTGATCGGCGACCAGTCGGGCCAATGAGTGTCTATAATCGGAAAATAGAACATATCCACTACCCTTCCCATCAGGAAAGAGGCGTATCCCCCTCCTTCCGGGAACATGACGGCCGGAGTGTGCCAGCTCTCACTGAATATCAGTCCGTAAAAAGCACTGTCAATAAGGTTTCCTGCCGCACCGGCAATGATTGCACTGACTGAAAGGATGAGACCTATATGGGCTTTCTTTCGTATAATTCCGGCCAGATACCACGATATTCCTGCTATGGCCAGCATCCTGAATATGGAAAGGGCTATCTTGCCGGCCTTGCCACCCCACTCCATACCGAAAGCCATGCCGTTGTTCTCGAGGAAGTGTAACAGGAACCAGTTGCCTGCCACATGTATCTCATCACCAATGACCATGTTGGTCTTAATGATGATCTTGAGGATCTGATCGACAAGCAGTATGGAGAAGATCAGAAGCAGTGACTTTTTCGCAACCGACATAGATGTAAAATTTGGCGCAAATTAGCAAAAAAACCCGAACAGCATCATCATCAGCCAGGTGACGCCGGCATCATGCGGCATAAAGTTCCGGGTCAGTAATAGAGGAATCTCTTTATCTTGAGGGTGGCTGTCTTCTGAAAGGGTTCAGGCTGGTAAACGACGAGCTGCAGCTGGCTGTACCTGTTGACCTTCGAATTTACATACCTGCGAAGCTCCTCAAGATATTCCTCTACCAGCTGTTCCGCCTGATCAGAGATATCCCTCTTGATCTGCTGATATTTCGCCTGGAGTTCTTCAATGTTAACATGGACCATCGCTACAAGCTTACCCTTCTGCTGTACCACCAGAGACTCAATCACATGCCCGAAGTCGTTTATAACTGATTCAATCTCTTCAGGGTATATATTCTCACCGCTTGAACCAACGATCATATTCTTCAGCCGTCCCCTGATACTCAGGTAGTTGTCTTTATCCAAATGCCCCAGGTCGCCGGTACGGAACCATCCGTCAGGTGTGATTACTTCTGCAGTCATTGCCGGCTCCTTATAGTAGCCTTTCATCACATTGTCGCCCTTTGCCCATACTTCACCCTCGCCTGTAACAGGGTCAGGGTTATGAACCTTAAGTGTCACGCCTTCCATTGCCGGTCCTGTGGAACCCAGCCTGCATGAACCAACCTTCGTGCCTGCCAGCAGCGGTGAGGTCTCGGTAAGTCCGTAACCGATGGCATACGGGAAGCCTGCATCCAGAAGGAACTTCTCAACCGTAGGATTGAGCTTTGCACCACCAACGCCGAAGAAGCGAAGCCTGCCGCCAAATGTTTTATAGATCTTTTTCCCCGCAATCTTGTTCAGAAGCCTGCGCACAGGGGTTTTGTGATAGAGGAAGGATACCAGCCTGTTCTTATCGAATGTCGGCAGCACCTTATTGAAATAGATTTTTTCCATTATAAGGGGCACTGTGAGCATCGTCGTAGGCCTCACTTTCTCAAGTGCAGGAAGCAGGACCGATGGTGTGGGTGCCTTGCGCAGGTAATATATCGCAGCCCCGTTGAAAAGCGGAAGAATAAGTCCCAGTGTCTGCTCGTAGGTGTGCGAGAGAGGAAGGATTGAGAGGAAGACATCACTCTCCACCACATGCTGAATGGTGAGCACCTGCTGTGCAGTAAAACAGATGTTCTTGTGTGTCAGCATTACTCCCTTAGACTTGCCGGTTGTTCCGGAGGTGTATATTATCACCGCCAGATCCTCTTCATCAACAGGGTATTCCTTTTCAGGCCTGCCCTCCGGATCAAAGATGACACCGTTGCTTCCCGATATTACCGAGAAATCGTCATTGGATATGACCGTCTCCAGCGTTTCTGATTTGAATCCCTCAATTTTCGGCCTCAGTGAATTGGATACAAAAAGTACCCTGGCCCCTGAGTGTATCATCACATTTGATACCTCCCCGGTAGTGAAGTCTGGCAGTATAGGTACGGCCACGGCCCCCATTGAGGTTATTGCCAGATAGGTCGCACCCCAGTTGGGCATGCTGCCGCTCAGGAGAGCCACCCTGTCTCCTTTTTGTACCCCGTATTCTTCAAGAAGGCGGATTATCGCTTCGGTACGGTTGCTGAGCTGATGGTATGTAATAACATCCTCACCCACAAATCCCATAGCCTTGTTGCTGCCGTGCTTTCTGAAGCTCTCTCCGGCAAGGAACGGAATTGTCAACATCATCTTGTTATCCATAGTATTTTACTTTGAGGGGACAAAGTTACAGTTTAATTATTATGTACTACATTTAAAGTTGTAAATATCAGTGAGAAGTAGTGCAATAAACAAAAATCGTGATAAATAGTTTACTTTTGTGAGCATCAATAAATGTACTATGTCTGTTATCAGGGTAACCAGGGAATTCAGGTTTGAGATGGCTCACGTACTGTGGAATTATGACGGTCCCTGCCGTAACGTCCACGGCCATTCATACCTTCTTTATGTGACTGTATCGGGCCGCCCGATGGATGATCCGGATCATGCGCGCAACGGCATGGTGATCGACTTCGGAGACCTGAAGCGCATAGTGACGGGAAATGTTGTTGACAGGTTTGACCATGCCCTCATGATCTCAGGCCTGGCGCCTGCAGAGATGGTCGAAACCTACAGGAAACACTTCAGCAACGTCATTGTCTCACCATACCAGCCTACATGCGAAAATATCGTTGCTGACATTGCAGCAATCATCAGCGGCAAGTTACCGGAGGGAGTCGCTCTTCACAGCGTCAAGCTTTACGAGACGGCCAACTCGTTTGCCGAGTGGTACGCAACAGACAACCGGTAATGGCAGAGGAAAAAGACAAAAGGCTCTTTTTGCTTGATGCTTATGCACTGATTTTCAGGTCATACTATGCATTCATCAGGAATCCTCGAGTGACCTCCAGGGGGATGAATACCTCTGCGGTATTTGGATTTCTTCTCACCCTGGAAGATCTGCTGACGAAACAGAATCCTACCCACATAGCCGTTGTATTTGACCCTCCGGGTCCTACCTTCAGAAATGAGATCTATCCGGCATACAAGGCTAACCGTGACGCCACTCCCGAGGACATCAAATTAGCGGTACCCTATATCAAGCGACTGCTAGAGGCCTACCGCATCCCCATCGTCGAAGTGCCTGGCTTCGAGGCCGACGATGTGATAGGCACACTGGCGCGAAAGGCCTCGGAAGAGGGTTTCATGGCATACATGATGACACCCGACAAGGACTTTGCACAGCTTGTCACCGGAAAGGTGGTGATGTACCGGCCGGGGCGCGGTGGCGGCGAAGCCGAGATATGGGGAGAAAAGGAGATCATGAGGGAGTACGGCGTGGCGCCGTCCAATATTACCGATCTCCTCGGCCTTATGGGCGACAGCTCTGACAATATCCCCGGAGCCCCGGGAATAGGCCCCAAAACAGCCTGCAGACTCATCGGCGAACACGGAGACATTGAGACACTGCTTGGCAAGACATCGGAGCTCTCAGGCCGGCATAAGGATATCCTGGAGCAGAACAGGGAACAGATACTGCTCTCAAAACGGCTGGCGACAATCGAACAAAATGTGCCGCTGGAATTCAGTCATGAGGAGTATCACCGCAGTGAGACAGATCTGGAAGCATTGAGGAAGCTCTATGAGGAGCTGGAATTCAGGACAATGGCATCACGACTCCCGGTATCAGAGGGCATCGCTCCGGGAAAAGCCCGGCAGGATGTGGCCGTTACAGAGGCTTCAGCTTCTGAAACACCAGGCGGGGCGGGAACACTGTTTGGCGCTGCTGCCCCTGAAGCTGGATCAGGAAGCCCCGGGACTCTCTCCGGCGGCGCTGCCACTGAAGCCGCGTCCCACGGCCAGGGAACTCTTTTCGGCAATCCCGCTGCTGCAACAAAATCAACTTCATCGAACATCAGCAATACCCCGCATGATTATACTGTTGCCGGAAACCTGAAGGATGCACAGGAGCTGGCTGCACGGCTATCAGCACTGAAGGAGTTCTGCTTTGATACCGAGACCACCTCCCTCGATCCCCTGAACACCTCGCTGGTGGCCATCGCCTTCAGCTGGCAGAAGGGTTCCGGCACAATGCTGTGGCTTCCTCCCGACAGGGAAGAGACATTGCAGATGCTCGAGCCTTTCCGGAGAGTGTTTGAAGATGATAAAATTGGAAAAACAGGACAAAACCTGAAATTTGATATCCAGGTACTCTCAAATTACGGCATCAGGGTCAGGGGTCCACTGTTTGACACAATGATTGCCCATTACCTTCTTGAGCCTGACATGCGTCATAATATGGACCTGCTCTCGGCCAGCTACCTTAACTACGAACCAGTTCATATAGAAGAGCTTATAGGCGAACGCGGTCCCAGACAAAAGAACATGAGGGATGTTGACAGGGATCAGCTCAGGGAATATTCCGTGGAGGATGCTGATGTCACCTGGCAGTTGAAGGAGAAGTTTACCCCGATGCTCAGAAAAGAGGGCCTTGATCAGCTGGCTGCCGACATCGAGATGCCCCTGATAGCTATACTGGCCGATATGGAGAGGACAGGCGTCATGCTCGACAGTGATGCTCTGAACAGTTTTGCCGTCACCCTGCGTGAGACTCTGATAAAGCTCGAAACGGAGATCTACACTCTTGCCGGACAGGAATTCAACATCTCCTCTCCCAAACAGCTGGGTGAGATACTCTTTGTGCGACTGAAGCTTGATGACAATGCGCGTCTCACAAAGACAAAGCAATACCGTACCGATGAGGAGGTGCTGCAGCGGCTTTCCTCCAGGCACCCTGTCATAGGCAAGGTTCTGGAGTACCGGGGAGTGAAGAAACTGCTCTCGACCTATGTCGAGGCACTGCCAGGACTGGTCAGTCCTGTCACCGGTAGAATACACACCACCTATAACCAGGCTGTCGCATCCACCGGCAGGCTCAGCTCCACAAATCCGAATCTGCAAAACATACCGGTACGTGACGCCGAAGGGCGCGAGATCAGAAAAGCCTTTATTCCTGCAGAGGGAAAGATCTTTCTCAGCGCCGACTACTCACAGATAGAGCTGAGGCTGATGGCTCACCTCAGCGGTGACGAGTCGATGATATCCGACTTTCTGTCAGGACAGGATATTCATTCGGCCACGGCAGCCAAGATCTTCAACGTCGCCCCTGATGAGGTGACGCGTGAGATGCGGGCAAAAGCCAAAACAGCCAACTTCGGGATCATCTACGGCATCTCGGCTTTTGGGCTCTCCGAAAGGCTCACCATAGGACGTAAAGAGGCCAAAGAGCTGATTGACGGTTATTTCAGCTCATACCCCGGTGTGAAGACCTACATGGATGAGAGCATCAGCCGTGCACGGGAGTCGGGCTATGTGACCACAATGTTCGGTCGGCGTCGCTGGCTGCCCGATATTCATTCGAGAAACCAGGTTGTCAGGGGCAATGCCGAACGCAATGCCATCAATGCACCCATACAGGGCAGTGCCGCGGACATCATCAAGATAGCAATGGTCAGAATCGCCGGCAGGCTCGGGAGAGAGATGCCCGGGGCAAAGATGATACTGCAGGTGCATGACGAACTTATCTTCGAGGTTGATACCGGTACGGTGGAGAAACTCAGGAACCTGGTAATCGAAGAGATGAAGGGCGCTGCCGACCTGGCCATACCGCTGGAGGTTGACACAGGCACGGGAAATAACTGGCTGGAAGCACATTGATTATGGATGCAAGAGTGAAGGTCCTGTATTTTGGTGATGCACAGCAGGTTGCGGGTAAAGCTTCCGAGGATTTTACGGCAGCAGATACGGCATCACTGCGCATGCAGATACTTGAAAGATACCCTGCAATGAGCAGGGTCACCTTCAGGCTCGCCATCAATAAAAATCTGCTTAAAGAGGAATCACTGCTGGAAGAAAATGATATAATTGCAATACTTCCTCCTTTTGAAGGGGGTTAACCTATTCAATTCTGCCAAATGAAACAGGCATGAGTGAAATAATCATGCTGTTACATCTGACCTTTAAATAATTAACAGTTAACAGATGAAAAACAGGTATCTGGTCGGGGGGCCAATTACACCTCTTCTTATTTCGGAGCTGATGACGCTGGGCAATGATGACAACGGCGCCGGAGCTGTCTCAATATTCATCGGCAAGGTACGTGACGATGAGGTCAACGGTAACAGGATCAAGGCGCTGGAGTATTCTGCCTACGGCGAGATGGCTGAGAAAGAGGCTGACGCGATCGTAAAGACAGTCAAGACAGCTTTCAGTGACGTAAGAAAGATATTGCTGGTTCACTCCACAGGGATGGTCAAAGTCGGGGAGGCCTCACTATTCATCATGGTGACTTCGGGCCACCGCGACCATTCTACGCGTGCATGCCGCCACACCCTCGAGATGGTAAAGGAGCGGCTGCCGGTATGGAAGAAGGAGATCTTCTGACCGTGCCGTAACCCGGACTCTCAGTCTCCCTCACCTTTCAACAGGCTGTCGTAGCGCACCCTGTCACCGGCTATTTCCAATGCTGTCTGCACCTGTCTGTCGCGCGCCAGCGAATATTTTACCGACCCGGCATCATAGAAATACCTGCCTGCCAGTTCCGATTCCAGCAGTTCAGTGATATCGTCCTTCTGTGCTGACAGGTCCCTCTCGAGTGAATGGCTCAGTCCGGCCTTCAGCTTTTCAATCTCACCGCTGTTTTCATCATAGAGGTCTTCTTCCCTGGCCGCAGAGACCAGCTCTTCGAGCAGTAGCTCCGAGCCCGTGTTATAGGAGAAATTTTTCTCCCTGAGGAACTGTTCAAAACGTTCAAGGTCACTGTCGGTCACCTTCATGCTGTCGAGCGATGAAGGCTGTGGGTTCGACCAGTAATATTCAGTGGCATAGTCAAAGACCATGTTCTGCACATAGAGTTCACTTGTGAACCGGCTGAACATGTCAGACTCCACCTGCAGGTCAGGGATTATGCCTCCGCCGTCCTTTACCGGTCTGCCATTGCGTGTGGTGAATGTCTTTATCAGCGAATCGGGTATCTGGCCTACACTGCCGTCTTCGTTCCTGTGGGAGAAATCAACCGCCTGGATGCATCTGCCACTGGGGATGTAGTATTTTGCCGTGGTGACCTTCAGCTGTGCCTTGTAGCTCAGGGGCCTGGCCACCTGTACCAGCCCCTTGCCGTAAGACCTCTCTCCGACAATTATCCCGCGGTCAAGGTCCTGCATCGCCCCGGCAACTATCTCCGAAGCAGAGGCTGAACCTCTGTTTATCAGTACCACCACCGGCATATCAGGTGCCACCGGGGTTCTGGATGTGCGGAAAACGGCATCATACTGCTTTGCCCTTCCCCTGGTGCTTACCACCTCCTGTCCCGGCTCAACGAACAGGTTCACGATCTCCACGGCCTCATTCACAAGACCGCCGGGATTGCTCCTGAGGTCCAGGATCAGATCCCCGGCGCCATGATTATCCCTCAGGTCAGTGACAGCATCCCTTACCTCAGCGATGCAGTTCTGGGTAAAATTTGTAAACCGTATGTATCCGGTGTTGTCATCGATCATTCCGTAGTAGGGTACGGCAGATATAGAGATCCTCTCTCTTTTGATTTTTTTGGTGAACTCCTCCCCGTTTCGCCGGAATGTTATCTCCGCCTCGGTTCCCGGCTCACCCTTGAGCATGTCGGAAGCCCTGTCTGAGGAGACCCCCTTCAGCGATGTGCCGTCGATGCTCAGCATCAGGTCTCCGGGCCTTATGCCGTTTTTATCGGCAGGGAATCCCTGGTATACATTGGTGACTACGATATAATCACCTGACTTTCTGATCAGGGAGCCGAACCCGCCGTATTTCCCGGTGGTGAGGAAATCGAGATCTTCACGCTCCTCTTCGGGGTAATAGACAGTGTAAGGATCGAGAGTTGCAAGCATCGCCGTGATGCTTTTGGTGACGAGCTTTTCAGGATCTATCTCATCTACATAGAAAGCGTTCAGCTCCCTGAAAAGCGAGATATATATATCAAGATTCCTGGTGAGCTTGAAATCCTTGCTCTCCTGACCACCCATCAGAAACCCGAATGCAAGCAGTGCCGCCAGCACCATCACCGGTATGAGTAATATCCTTCTTTTGTTGCCTCTTTTCATTCGTATAACTATTTATCCTATTGATTGAACGGAACCTGCGTGAAGTTTAAAATCAAATCCTTTTATTGGTTCTCGCTCATGCAGGTTGCATAAAGACTGTTTTCGCAAAGTTAATATTTAAGATTCGTCAATCTTCCGATCATCCCGGTGACACTCTTCAGAACATAATCATAGGGCCGGATCTGGATGTCATTCCAGATGATAGCGAGGTCCATGCGCCTGCCTCCCTCTTCGAGCCTCTCTGCCAGGGGTCTCCTGTTGAGCCGCCAGGCCTCCCTGATCCTCCTTCGTATCAGGTTACGGTCAGTTGCCTTTCTGAAATGTCTCTTAGGAACGGATATCAGCACTCTTATGGTGCTTACTGATTTCTCTGACGGCATCGTCCTGTAGATTATCTTCAGCGGAGGAACACTGAGAAACCTTCCTCCGGCAAAGAGTTCGCTTATTGCCTTTACTCCGCAGAGCCTTTCCCCCTTTACCAGTGATGCCTTTTGCCGTATCATCTTAAAAGAGAAAGCATCAATCCGCTGCAGGGATGGATGCTTTCATTATGTCTCTGTTTTCAGTAAGCTCTATTTGTTATTCCTGTTAAAGTCGCGTATAAAGCAGTCGAGTGCCATAGTCATTGAAGGGGCCTTGGGATTGGGGGCCTGTATGTCGAGCCTGTAGCCCTCGTTGGTTACTGCCTCAGCCGTAGTCGGACCGAAGGCGGCGATCTTTATCTCTCCCTGCAGGAATGACGGGAAATTCTCCTTGAGGGACTTGATTCCCGAAGGACTGTAGAAGACAAGTATGTCATAATCAAGTTCCTCACCGTCAAATCCTGCGCTTATGGTTCTGTACATGGTGGCGACAGTGTAGTTTACGCCCTGTTTTGTCAGCAGGTCAGGTATATCCGTATTGTGGGGTTCAGAGAGAGGAACAAGGTAGTTCTCCTCCTTGTGTTTTACAATGATGTCAATGAGATCTTCAAACTTGGATTTGCCGTGGAAGACTTTACGCTTGCGGTATACAATGTACTTCTGAAGGTAGAAGGCCACATTCTCGGTGATGCAGAAATACTTCATGGTATCAGGCACCGTGACGCGCATCTCGTCACAGATCCTGAAATAGTGGTCAATGGCTGTCTTGGATGTGAAAACGACTCCTGTGTAGTCAGTTGGATTGATTTTCTGATGACGGAAATCCTTTGCTGGGATACCTTCAATCTGAATGAACTGCTTGAAATCGATCTTCAGATTGTGCTTTTTTGCGAGCTCGAAATATGGTGATTTCGGATTGTTGGGCTCAGGCTGCGACACTAATACCTTCCTAATTTTCAAAGCCTTAAGTTTTAAGTTCAACCTCCACTGCTTACCTGCTGATCAGAAAACACCGACTGTTTTGAGAATGACCAGGAGAGGTAAGACTTCAAGGGCACAAAGGTATAAAATGTAATACAATATCGAAATATGCCCGTTACGAAAAATGACCAATAGTCTTAAGACTCTGATAATAAGAAATATGGCAGATCCGGCCAGGCCGACGATTATGACCGGAAGTGGATTATTGAGGGGTGAAAAAATAATAACTGCATTGAGCAGGAAGAGTAATAGTGCATTTGCAAACCATACGTTATAGATGACGTTCATATATTCCCTCAGCGGGCTCTTCCATCCGGTGAGTTCTGCGCTGACGATACAGGTAAGATGTCTGAGCATCAGTGCTGCAAGGAACGAACCGGCAAATATGGCTGTAAGGCCGGCGGAGCCTGCCAGGACACCGGGTTTCAGGATACCACTGTAAAGGAGAGAGACAGCAGTGAAGAGGCTGATATTCAGTGCGGAAAAGATGTTCCGTATTACCGGGGGCCAGGAGAGCACTTCCGATGTGCCCGGAGGTACCGGCGTCGGTTGTCTCCTGAAGCTGAGTGTTGATAATCCGGAAAAGACAACTTTACGGGCCATGACTGCAAGCATCGTTAGCAGCAGGAGGGATACCGATAGGATGATGAAACCGAAGTCGGTGTTCATCTTTTCTGCCGGGAAAGGTTCCCCCCTGACGCGCTCTGCCTGATGGATAATGTCAGCCCGCAGAGTGCCGACGGCCGGAGCATCAACGGTGCCAGGCGCATTATCCCCGGCCAGCGGAAGATACCTGCCAATGCTGAAGGTGTTGCTCCCGTCGACACCGGTCAGGGTATCGGCCGCAGGTGCAGTGACAGTATCTCCGGTGGAGGTGATCATCTCCGGTGATTAAAAGAAGGCAGGTTTGCCGGGGTAGAGTTCTGCCAGTATATTATTGGCAAGTCTTGAGGCACCGATCCTGAAATATTCAGACGTCAGCCATTTTTCTCCCAGCATGTTCCTGACGATGAAATAGTATACCAGGGCATCATCAGGGGTGACGATTCCGCCTGCCGGCTTAAAGCCTACCATAATGCCGGTCTCATTCCAGTAGTCGCGTATTGCACGGCACATCACCCATGCTGCTTCAGGCGTTGCGGAGACGGGGCTCTTTCCCGTTGAGGTCTTTATAAAGTCTGCGCCTGTATCCATGGCGATAATTGATGCCCTGTAGATGTTCCTTTCGTCCTTGAGCAACCCTGTCTCGAGGATAACCTTCAGGGTAGCCTCTCCTGCAGCCTGCCTGACAGCCTTCAGTTCGTCTATCACCTTTTCGTATGCTCCTTCAAGGAAGGTGCCCACGGGAATGACCACATCAATCTCGTCGGCACCCATCCTGACTGCCAGTGCCGTCTCAAGTGTCTTGACCTCCAGGAATGTCTGGGAGGTGGGAAAAGATGCCGCGACGGCGGCCAGCCTGATCCCGCAGTCGCTCAGCCCCTGCCGGGCTACGGTGACGAAGTTGGGATAGACGCAGAGGGCGGCAACATTCTTTATCCCGCTGAAACTGTAGCGGAATGAAGCTGCTCTCTCAGCGAAACTGCCAATCGTTCCTTCGCTGTCAGAGGTGTTGAGGCTTGTCAGGTCGATCATGGAAAAAATATCCCTCAGGAGAGGTCCTCTCTCCACTGACCGGGTCATCCTTTGGGCCTCGGTAATGCATTCACCCATCTCTCCGGGTGAATAGTCATGGTTCAGTAGTTTCTTGTATAATTTGGTCATAATTAATGATATGTAATATAAAACAGACATTATCTGCCCTCAGGCAAACAGGGGTCAATTTAATTGTTTTTAATGAAACTTACATGAGCAGCAACTCACAAAAGGGTTTGATTGTTTTACTCCATGTAAGTTCCATTCGACCAATAAAATAAGAATCAAATAAACGAATGAAAAGCAAACAAAAAGTAGCTGTAAGGCTATCGGCGAAGGTTTTTATTTCGCGCCAGGGAGGCGAAAACCCCCGCGAAGCAGAGGAAGGAAAAGACAATGAATGCGCTCTTCATTGAACTCATCAGCTGAGGATAGTTGTCGGGGCTGATCTTCTCCTGACCCATGTAGAGGGCCAGCAGCATCAGTGCTATTGCCATGCTGAATGTCTGGCCCACGTTTCTCATAGTGCCGAGCATGCCGGAAGCATTCCCAAGCTGCCGCTTCTCAACGGAACTCATTATGGCATTTGAATTGGGGGAGGAGAAGAGCGAGAATCCGGCTCCCATGATAAGCAGCACAACCACTACGAACACCACAGAGGTCTGTTCGGTAAGGAAACAGAGCAGAATCAGTCCTGCCGTGGATATGGCCATGCCTATAGAGGCAAGCACTCCCGGGTTATGATGGTCTGACAGCTTCCCGGCAAGGGGTGAGATAAGGGCCATCGTGACAGGCCACGACATGAGCACGAACCCCGCATCACGGGGTCCCAGATCCTTGATATACTGCAGGAAGAGACTCAGGAAAAAGCCGATTGCACTGGTGGCGGCATAGTGTATCAGTGCGGCAAGACTGGAAAAGGCGAAGACCCTGTTCCTGGAAATAAGCGTTATGTCGAACAGCGGGTGCACCGCTCTCTTCTCCCTCATGATGAAGAGCGGCATTAGCAGCAGGCCGGCACCCGTGATGATCCACCCCCCGGGCGACGGTAGTTTTGAGAAGCCATACATCAGTGCGGCCATCGCCAGGCCATAGACCACCGATCCCTGCCAGTCGAAACTCTCCCCCCTGGCCTCCGCCCACTCCTTTTTCATGCGGGTGCGGATGAGTATCAGGCTGATTATCCCCATGGGTATCAGGAAGGCAAAGATGCTTCTCCAGCCCAGGTAGCGTGTCAGCAGCCCGCCGAGGAAAGGCCCTGAAGCCAGGCCGGCATATACTGCCGTGACATTTATTCCCATAGCGCGGCCTCTCTCTCCCGGCGGGAAGACCGATGTCAGTATAGCCATGTTGGTGCCGAACATCATGGCTCCTCCCACCCCCTGAAGTATCCTTATTCCGATAAGCCACCGGATGCCTGGGGTGAAGGTGAGAAGTATCATCGAGAGAGTGAAGACAACCATCCCCGCGGTGAATATCTTCCTGCGGCCCAGGATGTCTCCGGCCCTTCCTGCAGGCAGGAGCAGCATTGAGGTGGTGAGCATGTAGCTGCTCACTATCCAGTTGAGGGTGACGGCGTTAAGGCTGAATTCATCACCTATGGAGGGCAGGGCCAGGTTGACTGCCGATCCCATGAAAGGGGTCAGGAATGAAGCGAAGGCAGTGACAGTGAGCACTGATCTTTTAAACTCTTTCTCGGTCATTCCCTCTGCTTGCTGTCTATGATTATCGTTACCGGTCCGTCATTCACCAGTTCAATTTCCATCATCGCACCGAATATTCCCGTTCCCGGGTTTCGGCCCAGGAGCTCCCCGGTGCGGGCGATGAACTCCTCATATAGAGGAATCGCCTTTTCCGGCCTGGCGGCCCTGATATATGAAGGCCGGTTGCCTTTCCTGGTAGAGGCATGCAGGGTGAACTGACTGACAATCATTATCTCGCTTCCTGTCTCAGCGGCAGAGAGGTTCATCACCCCGTTGCTGTCATCGAAAAGCCGCAGGTTAACCACCTTGGCAGCCAGCCATGCGGCATCATCGGAGGTGTCGGCCTCTTCGATGCCGGTCAGCACCAGCAGGCCCTTTCCGATGGAAGAATGTATCTTGCCATCAATGGCGACGGAGGCCCTTTTCACTCTCTGTACGACTATTCTCATCCCGTTAAACAGTGTGGTAAAAATAGCAATTATTACTATTTTTGCGGCCATCCGGCAGTCATGGACCTTATCACAATAACAGCAATAGCCCTGGGCCTCTCATTCGACAGTTTTGCCGTCTCGCTCTCATGCGGCGTCATCGAGTCGAGGATACGTTTCATTAATGCCATGCGGATCGCCTTTATCCTTGCCCTGTTCCAGGGCGGACTGACGGTGCTCGGATTCTTTCTCGGATCAACGGTAAGCGGATATATTGAGAAGTATGATCACTGGGTGGCATTTATCCTTCTGATGTTTCTCGGAACGAGAATGATCATCGGGGGACTGAAGGACGGTTCAGCGCGTCAACCGGTTGATATAAACCGATGGTCTGTGGTTCTCACCATGGCCGTCGGTACAAGCATCGACGCCTTTGCCGTGGGTATCAGCTTCGCCTTTCTGAGGGTTCAGATATGGACCGCCGGTCTGATAATAGGGGCCGTGACCTTCCTCGCATCCATGACCGCAATACGCATCGGCAAGTCAGCCGGCAGCCACCTGGGGTCAAGGGTTGAGATCATCGGCGGTCTGATACTTGTGGTCATTGGAATAAAGATCCTCGTGGAGCATCTGACGGCTGCCGCCTGACACCTGCCGCACCGGAAAACAGATCCACGGATATCCGATTCCCGGAAAAATAGAAATCAGTCGGATCTCTTCAGAACGGTATCATATAGCGTTCCCTGTTCCTGAAGACGGCCATCTCCCTGTATCCGGCCTGTCTCAGCAGCTCATACGCCTCGTCGAAATATTGCCCTACGCGTTCAGGAAAATGAGCGTCGGAGTTAACACATACAGGCACTCCCTGTTCAGCAAAGAGAGAGAGGTATCTCCGGTCCGGGTAAAAATCCTGCAGGGGCCTGTTCCTGCCGTTTGTATTCAACTCAAAGGCAACGTCATGAATACGGAAGGCAGCAGCCATAAGCCGGTAGAGGTGGCTGATGTCACCCTCGGGCCGGAAACGGTGAATCCTGACAAGGTCCGGGTGTCCGATGATATCAAACAGCCCGGAGGCAGCAGCTTCACAGATGAGGTTGAAGTAATTCTCATATATCTCGTCTATATCCTTTCCGATGTAGAACTCAGGACCCAGGTCTACCGTCTCATCACCGAGGTAATGCACTGAACCGATGATATAGTCAAAAGGGAAGGATCTGATTATCTGCAGGGCCTCTTTGCCTGTACCCGGAATATAATCGAGCTCAATGCCCATTCTTATCTCTGTCTCCGGGTATTCTCTCCTCAGTGCCATTATCCGCTCAGCGTATTCAGGGAGCCTGTCATGATCCATGCACCATTTTGAGTGTATCCCGGAAGGATGGATGTGATCGGAAAATCCGATCTCACGGAATCCTTTTGAAATGGCAGCGAGAACGCTGACCTCCGGGTCTTCCCTTCCGTCACTGAAGATTGTGTGGATGTGGTAATCGGTTTTATAAACGGTCATACGGTCAGCATTTGATGGCACAACCTCAAATTTAGGAAAGGTGAACGAATTTGTTGGCAGATTGTTCTAAATTTGCACTATTCATGGCCACGATGACGGAAACACCAAAAAACAAATGCAACTGTCTTTCCTGTGAACTCAGGAATGTGGCATTCACTAATCTCGGCGACAAGGATATTGGCCGTATCTGCGAGGCCAGGGAGGAGAGGCATTACGCCAGGGGAGAGATAATACACAGGGAGGGCGACGCCATACACGATTTCAAATACCTGAAGCACGGTCTTGTGAAGCTGTTCAGGGTCAACAACGACGGAGACGAACAGATCATCACCATCACCCGTCCGCTTGAGTTCGTCAGCAACACCAACGTCTTCCATGAGACCCATTACAGATACTCCCTCTCCGCCCTTGAAGATTCCGATGTATGCTGCATCCGGCTGGACCTGATCAGAGAGCTGATTGAAGAGAACGGCAAGTTTGCACTCAACCTCATCTCCGTTCTCTCACGCACATCCCAGAATATCATTGCCCTCGGCCTTGAGATCAGGCAGCGTAACCTGGCCGGCAGGATAGCATATGTACTGCTCTATTTTGCCAATGAGATATTTCGTTCCAGGATATTTGACCTTCCGGTATCACGCAAGGAGATAGCCGATTTCATCAGCATGAGTCCTGCCAACGTCATACGAACCTTCAGCGATTTCCGCCGTGACGGCATTATCAAATCAAACGGCCGCACCATTGAGATAACCGACATGAAAAAACTGGAGGTGATCTCGCGCCGGGGCTGACGATACCTGCAAAATCATTATCTTGATTGCGTTTTACTCTGACTTACTAAACGCAATGAAAAAATTGACCGGTACATTGGTTTTCATCTCTACCCTGATCTCCGTTCTCAACTGTTCGCTGAATGCACAACAGGCGCCGGCCGGCCCTGACTCATCACTTTATACCGTGGAGGGAACCCGGCACGGGGTCAGTTTTTTCCCCCGCGTGCAGCACCCCGGGGTGGAATACACCCCTGGAGAGACCCTCACCTTCGACAGGTACCACACCTACGAGGTCATCTGTCACTGGATGACCCTCTGGGCAGAGAAGCATCCGGAGATAGTCACTCTCTATGAAGTCGCCCGCAGTTATGAGGGCAGGCCCATAATGCAGATGACCCTTACCAGCGGTAAAAACGGCTCTGACACTGACAAGCCGGCCGCATTCTTTGAGGGCAACAGGCACAGCGGGGAGATCACTAGTGCCGAGTCGGTCCTCTGGCTGGCCAGGCATCTCATTGAAGGCTACGGCTCTGACCCGGAAATAACTGACCTGCTTGATCATTTCACCGTCTATCTCCGTCCGGTAAACAATCCCGACGGCCACGATCTGTACCTGAATACAGCCCAGAGCAACCGGAGTACCGTCAGGCCCGACGACAATGACTCCGATGGTCTTCTGGACGAGGATCCGCCGGAGGATCTTGACGGCGATGGCATCATACTGACGCTCCGTTGGCCTGACAGGGTGAACGGCACCCTCATGCCTGACACCGCTGATCCCTCGGGAAGGATCATGATGAGGGTGCCGCGTGGCGAGGGGATCTATGCAACCTCCTCCGAGGGCATTGACAACGACGGCGACGGGCGTATCAATGAAGACGGCATCGGAGGTCTCGACCTGCACCGTAACTACCCGGAAAACTGGAGGCCCGAGAGAGAGCTGACAGGCCGGGGCTTCACCCAGCGGGGCGCGGGAGCTTATCCACTAAGCGAGCCGGAGACACGGGCCGTATTTGCCTTCCTGATGACCCACCCGAACATATACGTCGTCAACTCCATGGACACCACCGTGCCCATGCACCTCCGTCCCCCCTCCACTTCATCATCAGAGGAGAGGATGTACCCTGAAGACCTGAAGTGGTACAGGTATTTCGATGCCCTGGCAAGCAAGATCACAGGCTATGAAAGGGCCGGCGACGTGTATGATGACTATGGCAGAGGACAGCCTCTCTTTGGCCACGGCCCCGATTTCGGATACTGGTACTACGGTGCAATATGGTACGGTGATGAACTCTGGAACGGAGGAAGGGCAAAGGACTACGACGGTGACGGCGATAAGGACCAGGTGGATATGCTGGCCTGGGATGAGGAGGCCAACAACGGCGAAGGATTCCATGAGTGGAAACCCGTCAGCCATCCCCTCCATGACAGCGTCGAGGCAGGCGGTTTTCACCCTAAATTCTTCAGCCAGAACCCCCCTCCGGCTCATCTTGAAACATGGGCTGCAAACCAGGCACTCTTCAATATGGAACTGATCAGCCACCTGCCACGCCTGGAGTGGGAGGAGTTTTCAGTAAAGAGGGTGAAAAAGCATCGCGGCGATTCAACAGATTACGACCTCACCGTCAGGTACAGGAACGCAGGCAAGCTGCCTACGGCGCTCAGCCAGGCTCACCTGGTCAAGATTGTAAAGCCCGATGAGGTCAGGATAACCATAGAGAGCGACAGGGAGAAGGGGCCACGGTATAAGGTTCTTGAACCGGTGCCGGTATCACGCAGGCGTGATTTCATGATGATGTACGGTGAGGATAGCCGCGGACCGGAGTATATATCTGCCACTGCAGGCTATACTCCCGGCGGCGCCACTGCCGAGGTACAGTTCATCATCAGGGTCTATGACGACGCCGAGCTGAAAGGCAGCACCACGGTGTTGACCACCAGGGCCGGCCTGCTTCCGGAAAAGGAATTTATTATCAGATGATTTTTTGATTACGGAGTAAATTCTATCACCGGTCATTTGCGGCTCCCACCTTCCGGGTGAGAAAGATTCAGACAGGAGGTATCTGATTTCTGCAGGCCACCTTGCAATTGCATATGCCGTAGGTCCGGGGATGGAATGATGATTTCAGCAGGCCCTCAGGGCAGATGATATGTCCGGATAGCTGAATTGAAATCCAGTGGCTGAAAGACGCTCCGCGGAGATCCGGCTTCCGGTTGTCAGCAGCAGGGACATCTCCCCAAGGACAACACGCAGCAGCCACGCCGGAACATGCGGCAGGAAGAGCGGCAGCCTTTTCTGACGCGCTACCTCCCTCATCAGCATGTCATGGGTAACATGATCCGGCGCCGAAGCATTGTACGGACCCGACATGGCATTGTCTGTCAGGGCCTTATAATAAACCCTGCAGAGATCGTCGATGTGGATCCACGGAAAGTACTGGTTACCCGGCCCCAGCCTCACCACCAGTCCCGCCCTGGTGGGTGCGGTCATCCTGTTCAGCGCGGAGCCCGATGATGCCAGTACTACCGCCGTTCTCACCTTTACGGCACGTACTCCTGCCTCTGAGAAGGGGTCGGCGGCAGCCTCCCATAACCGGCAGGTTGCGCCGAGAAAATCTTCCGCCGGCGGATCCGCCTCGGTAAAAATCCTTTCCGAGATCACCGAGCCATAATAATTTACACCCGAGGCGGTAATGAAAACAGAGGGTATTATACCAGAACCTACAGTCATCCTGTGGAGTAGCTCCCCGGTTACTGTCCGGCTGCGGATGATCTCCCTCTTACGGGCTTCGCTCCATCTCCCCTCACCGATATTTGAACCCGCAAGATGGATTATAGCATCACCGTCACGGAATGCATCCGTGTCACAGTAGCCGCTTTCGGGATCCCACCGGAACGACGGGTATTTGCTTTCCTTGCTCTTTCCGCGTGTGAGATGTACCACATGCCAACCCTCTTCCGCAAGCAGTTTGCTGAGATGTGAGCCAATCAGTCCGGTTCCGCCGGTAATAACCACCCTCTGCATCTCTCATTCAAATGATTCGATTATCTCAATGGCGTCACGTATGCACTTCTCGCATACCTTTTCCGAAAGCCCCCTGGCTCTGATTCGTGCTTTTCCCGCACGGCTGTTGAGGTCCTCACCCAGCAGGTCCGAACACTGGTCGGTTCCGTTTCTTTCGGTGAAGATCCTGTTGAACTCCCTCACCCTGTCATATACCCTAATCTTGTCGCTCTCATCCGGCAGTCCGGCTGCTCCGTATTTCATCCCCAGCCAGATATATGCACCTGTCACTGCGCCGCAGGTCTTCTGCAGCCGGCCCATGCCGCCCCCGAAAGCTGCTGCCGTTCTGGCAGCCTGTTCACTCTCACCGGAGCAGGCCATGAGCACCGACTGTGAGCAGCTGTAACCCGCCCTGAAGAAGCTGATAGCCTTATCAGTATTATTCATTCGCTTTTTTGTCAAAAATAATCAAATGACATAAACCCCGGAGTCCTGAACTCAAAGAATAGCGCAAACGCCGAAACCCTTCTTCTGTCCTTCGCGTCTGCCGACTACGTCGGACGTATCCGGCCGTGTCGGCCGAAGTCCGAAGCTTCAGGCCAGGCAGGCTTAAAAATATAGCGGCAGTTAATTCTCTTTTTGATATGACTGTGAAAAGTCATAATTTTATCACCTTCAATCGACAGAGACAAATCAAAATATTTTAAAATGGCAAATCAGAAAAAAATAAAGGGAGTGATCGGTATTCTTACCGGAGGAGGAGATGTTCCAGGGCTCAATCCTGCCATCAGGGCGGTGACCATCAGGGCCAACAGGGAAGGTTACAAGGTAATCGGGCTCCGCAGGGGCTGGGCCGGTATTCTGGAGATAATAAGGGATCCGAAAGTCGACAACAGTCACTGTTTTCAGGTGCTCACGGATGATATTGTCAATAAGTCTGGCCGGACCGGCGGCACATACCTGCATACATCCCGCACCAGGCCCAGTCATGTGCCCAAAGCCTATGTCCCCGATCATCTGAAGGATACATACAAGGATGAGATCAACGACCTGACTCCTGAGGTCCTTAAGAATCTTGAATGGCTGGGGATCGATTTCCTGATACCGATCGGTGGTGATGACACCCTCAGCTACGGAGTACATCTATACAAGCAGGGGGTGAAGGTTGTGGCCATACCCAAGACGATGGACAACGACGTTCCCGGCACCGACTACTGCATAGGCTTCAGCACCTGTGTCACCCGTACCATACAGATGACCAACACCCTGCGCACCTCGGCGGGGTCACACGAGCGCATAATGGTGCTGGAGGTGTTCGGCAGGTATGCAGGCTTCACCGCCATGCTGCCCACCATGGCAGGAGCGGCCAACAGGTGCGTCATCCCGGAATACAAATTCGACATTGAGCTGCTTACCCAACTGCTGGTCGAAGACCGCAACTCAAACCCGAGCAGGTACTCCATAGTCCTTGTCTCGGAGGGAGCACTATACAAGGGCGGCGAGATGATTTTCCAGGACAGCGAGCTTGATGCCTACGGCCACGCCAAGCTGGGCGGCATAGGCGATCTCGTCTCCGCGGAAATCAAGGATCATACTGCAAAATTCAACAACGGCAAAACCATAAATATCATTACACAGAAGCTGGGTTACATGGTCAGGGGCGGTGACCCTGACGCCGTCGACTCAATAGTACCGATGGCCTTCGGAAACCTGGCGCTCGACCTTATCATGAAGGGACTGCACGGCAGGGTGGTGGTGCTCAAGAACGGACGCTATGACAATGTCCCCATCGATGTGGTCACCTCTTCAAAAAAGGTTGTGAAGGTATCCGAATACTACAACACCGAAAGGCTCAGGCCTTACTATTCCAACTTCGAGATGAAGCCGTTCTTCCTTATGGCGGCAGAGTATTGAAAATCTTATGTTCAGATAAATCAGGAGGTGATGCCGGATTCCAAACGGCATCACTTTCTTTGTTTCAGCGGGAAAACCAACGGGGGTGAAGGATGGCGTTGTCATAAAATCGACCGGCAGCCGTTACAGGGTGCTTGCTGATGACGGCGTGACACATGAGTGTGTCCTCAAGGGCAGGTTCAGGGTCAGCGGAGTACGTACCACCAACCCGGTGGCCGTGGGTGACAGGGTGAAGATTGACGATAAAGAGAACATAATAACATACCTCTTCCCCAGGCATAACTACATCATCCGCAGGGCCTCAAACCTCTCCAGGGAATCGCAGGTCATCGCTGCCAATATTGACCAGGCATTCCTGATGATAGCCGTCAGAATGCCCTCAACGCCCATAGAGTTCATCGACCGTTTTCTTGCCACCGCCGAGGCCTACCGAATACCCGCTTCTTTAATCATTAACAAGGCAGACCTTTACGGCAGCGAAGATGAAGCCGTGGCTGACAGAATAAAAAGCGTTTATGAAAAAATCGGGTATCCCGTATACATTATCTCCGTGACAACGGACAGCACCATTAGCCAGATCACGGCTGCACTGCAGGGTAAGATCACGCTTCTCTCCGGCAACTCCGGTGTTGGCAAGAGCACGCTGCTCAACAGGCTCAACCCGGCCCTCTCGCTGAGGACAGGAGATATCTCAGAGTATCATGAGCAGGGGCGCCATGTGACCACCTTCCCGGAGATGCATCCGCTGCCGGAAGGGGGGTATGTCATTGACACACCAGGCATCAGGGGATTCGGCGTGATCGACTTCGACCGCAGTGAAGTATACCATTTTTTCCCGGAGATTTTCCGGAGATCATCAGAATGCAGATTCTACAACTGTCTCCACCTCTCAGAACCCGGCTGCGCCGTGCGTGAAGCCGTTGCCCGCAATGAAATTGAACCGTGGAGATATAAAAGCTACATAAGCATGATGCTGGAAGACAATGATAAGTACAGATAATCGTTATGCTATAGGTAAGAACTGCTCCTGAATGAAAAAAATACCTTTTGTTGCCTGGTCTGCCTTCTTCCTGATCATGCTGGTCACGGTAATATTCTATCTGAGCCTCTACAGGAACCAGATAGAATATTCCAACAAGCTGCTTGACAGACAGGTAATGATAGCCGGCTCCGACATTGACAATACCAGCATGTATATTATCAGCGATCTTACGGAGCTGGATTTTTCAGATGACTTCAGCGGGTTCTTCTCCGATCACCTCACCAATGAGCGGGTCATGGAGAGGATGAAGCTCTATTATTCCAAGTATGAGGACATCGTTGTCGGACTTATGTTGTACAACAGATCAGGCGATGTATACACCCTTTTCAAGGATGAGGAGAGGAATGCCTGGCTCGACGGATCATACAAGGCCCAGGCGGTGCCTGAGATATTTGAGACGGAAAAGCTGGAGGCCGAACGTGACCGGTTCCGGTACTACCTGCCGGTACTGAAGGATGGCCGGGTGCTCGGCAACCTGGTTATAACAGTTGATTTTAAAAAGTATTTCTCCAGGATCTTTACAAAGTATAATCTAGAGCAGTATCAGTGGCAGTGGGTTGTCAATGATACGGGTGGCATAATCTTCGACAATCACGGCGGAGAGGTCAGCTACAGCCAGCTGAATAAAATTGCAGAAGGCGTCTCTCTGGGCAGCTCGGGCAGGATCACCCACACGCTTGACCAGGAAGGCATCAGCAGGGAGATACTCTCTGCCTACTATCCGGTTACACTCTTCGGACTCGATTTCGGGATGGTCTTCTCTGCGCCGACAGATTTTTTCAGGAAATATATTGTCAGGAACTCATTCATACTGGGTCTCCTCACGATGCTGACGCTGCTCTTCATTATCATACTGTTCCGATATTCCTCATGGAGACAGGATCGTCAGCTGAAAAAGACGGCAGAGTCGGAGAAGACCCTGCTCTCACTGATGGATAAGATGCCTGCCGGCATCATCGTCTGCAACGCCGGCCGCGAGATACTCAAGGCAAACAGGGAAGCGGCACAGCTCTTCGGTTATGATGCTGAGGGTGAGATGACCGGCAAGCTGGTGCCCGACCTGTCAGGCAACGAATTTGCCGGAGACTCTGCGGGCCAGGACGGTAACGGTAATATCATCAGGCTGGGAGGCGCCTCAGGAGAGAAGGTGATCTTCCGCAACAGCATACCGGTGCAGTATCAGGGAGAGAGCGCCACACTGGATGTCCTCGTTGATGTTACCTCGCTGGAACTGGCACGCCGGCATGAGGCAGATGCAAATATTGCCAAGTCTGAGCTTCTTGCGCGCATGAGCTTCGAGATACGCACTCCACTGAGCGGCATCCTCGGCATGACCGATATGCTCAACAGGTCTGAACTGTCGGAGGAGACAAAGGAGGTGGCCATGCTGCTCAGACGGTCGGCTGACCTGCTTCTCAACATCATCAATGATATCTTCGATGTCTCAAAGGTTGAGACCGGCAAGATGATACTCGACGAGATACCGTTCCGGCTCAGGGAACAGGTCGATTATTGCATCAACCTTGTCAGGAGAGAGAACCCCGACACTCTGGTTAAGATAACCTCATCGGTTGAACAGTCGGTGCCGGAGAGCCTCATTGGCGACCCCTACAGGTTGCGTCAGGTCATCATGAACCTTCTTAACAACTCGCTGACCGGAACAAAGACGGGAGAGATAAAGGTAGGATGCAGGGTAAAAAGGACGGAGGGGAACCAGTTCCTCCTCGAGTTCACTGTTACCGACACCGGCACCAACTACACCAAAGCCGAGATAAAAAAGCTGTTCGGCGATTATATAACCAACCTGAGCGACCGTTCCGACTGGTCTGAAGACCTGAAGCTGGGGCCTGTGCTTGCACGTCAGCTCACTGAGCTTATGGGCGGCGAGCTGCATGCTGAGAGTCCGGCCGGCAAAGACTCCTCGGGAAAAGAGAGAGGACTGAAGGTAACATTTACAGTCAGCGTTCACCTGAATGAAAAGATTGCCAAGGAGATTGACCTCAGCCGTTACAATGAGACGGGGATGATACGCACCCTTGCCATCACAGGCGCACATGGCCGTGATGATGATTTTCTCGGCATAATGCACCGTATCGGGCTCCCGGTGTCGGTGACAAGCTTCCAGAAACATACGGTATCACAGATAAAGACAAGCCTCCAGAGCGAACAGAACAGGTATATACTGCTGGTTATCTTTGACGAGCAGGAGGCTGACGGCTTTGAGGCGGCCCGCGAGCTGATGGATGCAGGAATGACCAGCCAGCATATCGTGCTGATGTTTACCTCCAGGGATCCCAAAGGCCACTATGCCAGGTGCGTCGACATGGGCATTGATCATCTTCTTGTAAAGCCGTTTGCAGGAGAAGATCTCATCAGCGTGCTCAAGGATCATTTCCCCGGCCTCAGGGATCACAGGGGCACCGTGTCGTCAGACCGGTCTGACGTTCCGGTCATACTCGTTGTTGACGACAACTATCTCAACAGAAAGGTGGAAGGCTCGCTCCTGAAGGTTCTGGGTGTCGATGCCGAATTTGCCTCCGGCGCCGATGAGGCTATTGCGATGGCGGATGCCAAAAGCTATGACCTTATCCTGATGGATCTTATCATGCCTGAAAAGGATGGTTTCGAGGCTGCCAGGACTATCCTGGAGATGGACAGTGAAGCGATTATAGTTGCGCTCTCGGCAGATACGATGCCTGAGACCCGGACACGTGTGGAGCAGACCGGAATGAAGGAGCTGCTCTCCAAGCCGGTCACGGTGGAGGAGCTGAGAAGAGTGATAACCAGGTATCACAGGCAAGACTGACGCATGGCCCTGAATATCCCCGGACTCAATCCTGAAGAATTCCTTGCCCGCAGGGCGGAGATACCGCTGGTGGATGTCAGGTCCCCGTCTGAATATGCATACGGGCATATCCCCGGGGCGGTGAACATACCGCTCTTTGATGACAGCCAGAGGGCCGAGGTGGGTACCATCTTCAAGAGGGAAGGCAGCACGGCCGCCGTGCTTCGCGGTATAGAGCTGTCAGCGCCGGAGATGCCGGAAAAACTCAGACAGGCACTGGCGCTGGCCCCGGAGAGACGGCTGCTGCTATACTGCTGGCGGGGAGGGATGCGCTCAGAAGCGATGGCGTGGCTCTTTCACACAGGTAAAATAACACCCCTGCTCCTCAACGGGGGATACAAGGCCTACAGAAATCATATCCTGACCGATCTTTCCCGAAAGAGAGACTACATCATCCTGGGAGGACTGACAGGGAGTGGCAAGACCGGGATACTGAACCATATGGCCGGTGCCGGAGCACAGGTGACAGACCTGGAACGGCTGGCATCACACCGGGGGTCGGCATTCGGAGCCCTCGGACAGCCACCGCAGCCCTCCTCGGAACACTTTGCCAACCTGTTGTATGAAGATCTCTCCGTAAAAGGGGAGGGTGAGGCTATATGGCTCGAGGATGAGAGCCGCAACATAGGATCGGTATTCATGCCCGACAGCTTCTTCGAACAGATGCAGAAAGCACCGGTGGTTGCCCTGATGATGAGCATTGAGACGCGCATGCCGCGACTGCTTGAGGAATATACCTCCTTTCCGCTGGAGCAGATCACCGGCTCGGTGATGAGGATATCTAAACGGCTGGGGGGCGACAGGACCAGGGAGGCGATGGAAGCGTTGCAGAGGGGCGATTTCAGCACCGCCATAGGGATCACGCTGGAATACTATGACAAATCATACCGCTACGGCCTTTCAAAGAGGCCGGAAGGACAGGTGGTCTATGTGGATACGGATACCGATGATGTGGCAGTGAATGCCTCAAAGGTGGTGGTGGCGGCCGCTGAGATGGTGTCCGGCGGTCACTCTTTCCTGAGTGAAGAGGCATCAACCCGCCTGAAGACCTTGTCTGACCGCCTCACCTGCACGGGCAGCTGAACGGAGCAGAGCGTACCCTTTGGTACGGTATCAGCATCATTTTCCAGAGAATCCCTCAGTCCGGTGACGGTATGCTCAACGATGCCCGTTGTGGGGCCTGTTATGATAAGCTCGTCGCCGACACTCAGGCTGCCGGTCTCAAGCCTGATCTCAGCAACGCTCAGCCTGCTGAAGAAGTTGGTGATCTTTCCCAGGTAGATCTTTCTTTTTGTAGCTGCGGATCCGTATGTGGTGCTCCACTCTCCCAGCCTCTGTCCGAGGTAATAGCCGTCCCAGAAACCCCTGTTGAAGACTGTCTCCAGGCGGCTCATCCAGCCGCTGACCTTTTCCGGTCCGAAGGTACCCTCCGCCACCGCTGCGGCAGCCTCACTGTAACACTCAGTGACGGTCTTCACATACTCTGCCGGCCTGGCCCTGCCCTCTATCTTCAGCACCCGGGCGCCGGAATCAATGATCTGATCGAGGAATCCTATGGTGCACAGATCTTTGGGTGACATTATGAATTCATTGTCGATATCCAGCTCATACCCTGTCTCACGGTCGGTCACGGTGTAGCCTCTGCGGCATGTCTGGTAGCAGTTGCCCCTGTTGGCGGATGCATTGTACTCGTGCAGGCTCAGGTAACATTTTCCAGAGACAGCCATGCAGAGCGCGCCGTGGACGAACATCTCCAGCCTGATGAGCTCACCGCCCGGACCGCGGATATCATCGCTGATGACGGTGTCATGTATCTTCCGTACCTGTTGCAGGTTAAGCTCGCGCGACAGGACAGCCACGTCAGCCCACTGCGAGTAGAACCTAAGTGAATCACTGTTTGAGATGTTGAGCTGTGTTGAGAGATGTACCTCCAGGCCTCTCTCCCTGGCTGCCGTGATGGCTGCCTGGTCAGTGGCTATCACGGCTGTTACACCAGCGCTGACGGCAGCATCGAGTATCGCCCTCAGCTCATCCATCTCTTCGTCATACATGACGATATTCAGTGTGAGGTAGCTCTTCATCCCGTTCTCCCTGCACAGCTGCGCCAGTTCATGCAGATCGTCAACCGTAAAGTTATCCGAGGAACGGGCCCTCATGTTCAGCTTGCCCACGCCGAAATAGACCGAGTCAGCCCCTCCGGCGACAGCTGCCCTGAGCGTCTCGCGTGAACCGGCAGGAGCCATGATCTCTATGTCACTTCTCTTCATCCCTGTTGCCGTACGTTGCCTCTCATTTGTTAAGAATGATCCTCATGCAGCATCCATGGCCGGGCTCAGACCGGAGAACGAATATCTTTCCCCCGTGATACTCTTCAATGATCCTCTTCGAGAGGGAGAGCCCCAGTCCCCAGCCCCGTTCCCGCGTCGAATAGCCTGGCTTGAATATGGTCTTGAAATCTTTTCTCGGAATGCCCTTGCCCGTGTCCTCCACATCGATGAGTGCTTCACCGTCATTCTCACTCAGAGTGATGGTAATGGTTCCCGTACCTTTCATTGCATCAGCCGAGTTCTTGACGAGATTCTCGATCACCCAGCCAAGAAGCACGGCATTGAGAGGTACGGCATTACATGATGTGGTGGTGTTGACGACAGTAAGCCCGATGGTGGAGGCTATCCTCTTTCTCAGGTACCCTGCCGTTGTCTCTGCCAGGGCAGGAAGGTCGGCAGGCTGAAGCTTCGGCTTTGACCCTATCAGCGAGAACCTCTCTGCAACCCGTACCAGCCTCTCCACATCGGCAGGCAGTTCCTCGGCTATGTCAGTGCCGGGGTACCTGCTGCTGATGATCTCGCTCCATGCCGACAGCGAGGAGGTGGGTGTCCCAAGCTGATGGGCCGTCTCCCGTGATAGGCCGACCCACACCTGATTCTGTTCAGCCATGCGCGAGGAGCTGAATGCCACGTATGCCACCGCAATGAACAGTAGGATCACGCCCAGCTGCACATACGGGTATATCCTGAGCTGCCGCAGGAGGGTGCTCTCACGGTAATAGAGGTAGTTGCTGATGCCGTCGCCGAGCTCCACTATAATGGGTTCATTCCATTTCTCCATGAGGCTCAGCTCACGCTGAAGGGAGAGGGTGTCGGATGCAATGCCGGCCGGGATATTCCTGTGTGATATTATGTTATTGTCGTTGTCCGTGAGTATCACCGGCACGGTGGTGTTATCCTCGATGATTCTGAACAGGAATTCAAAGTCGTCCGACGTCACCAGCCGTCTGGTGGCCTCGGCCCACTGTTCAGCCTTCTTTTTTTCTTCCAGCTTGAGCTTTGTCACCAGCTGCTGGGTGTAAAAGAGAGATCCGAGGCCAATGATAACCGCGAACACCAGGAGCAATATCTTCCATACCAGCCTCTTACGGTATATGTTCATTGCTCACCTCTTCTTTCTCAGTAAAATTTTCAGGGGACTCTCTTTCACCTCTTCCTGGCTCTGTGCGGCAGGGGTGGTACCCTCTTTCCCCTCTTCCCAGGTGATGGTGAACCTCGGCTTGCCCTCAGCAGGTTTTGTGATGAGTGTGTCTGACCTGTACCAGCCGTACTCCTCGTTGAGGATCCCTTTCAGCTCCTGCTTCTCCAGGGCTATGTCGGTCTTAATGTTATCCTGTGCCTGTCCGAAGTCGTATTTAACTTCTGTCTTACCTCCGGCACAAACAATCTTCAGGGGGATGGTTGCCTTGCCGCTGCCGTCAACCGTCACCTGACCGAAGGAACTCACGTCGCGGTTGCGGTCCCTGGCCTTGCGGCTCATCACCTCCGATAACAGCAGGCGCAGGTGATATGAATAATCGCCATTGAACTGGTGACTGCCGTAAAGGGTGAAGTTTACGGCGGAGGAGTTGATGAGCATCCTCGGGATGGATACACTCTCGCTTTTGATGAAGAGGTCATTTTCCATCCTGGAAAAGGAGATATCCATCAGCTCATCCAGGTCAAGATATGACGACAGACTCTCTGCCGGCCCGAAGTCCGTCAGCCTGCCTTCCGTGATCACAAGATGTGCCTCGGCAATGAGCTCCGGCCTGATGATCCTGTAGAGAGAGTCGAGGGGAGAGAGCATGTTCAGGGATCCGGTAAGATTACCCCTGAGATTGTCACTCACAATGAAGCTCTGCCCGAAGTTATTAAAGGCGGTGAATGCCCTGTTGATATCCGTATCCTCAACATCAAGCCTGACCCTTGCAATATAATCGCCCTCCTTCTGCTTGCCGAGCATCAGTTCTCCCTCAAGGAGTCCCCCGAGGCCTCTTGCGGTTATATCTTTGAAGGTGAACACATAAGGCCTGTAATCAATTGAGGTTTTCAGGTCTGCCGCCCTGAAGCCTTTGAATACCAGGCTGTCAGCCGCAAACCTCACATCTGCGGTAACCGATGCCGGGAAGATATCCATCCTCCGGCCTTCACTCCGTTCCCTGACGGGATCACTCACAGTGTCTCTTATCGCGAACTTTTCCGGGATGAACATGTCCGTCCTGACATCCCCGCTTACATAAAGCATCACCGGCCGTCCCGCGAGCCACGGCGTGAAGTCGCGCATGGAGGCATCGATGATGAAGTGCTGTTCCCCGTAGGTGAGTGAGAGGCTGTCGGCAACCAGGTCATTCATGACGGTAACAGAGCCGTTCATCTCAGTGAGTGAAGGCCCCTTTTCACCGAATGATGCTCCGAAGTTGCGGAAAAGGAGAGATACCTCCGGATTGAGCAACGGCAGTGTGGCCGCTCTCAGCTTCATGGTGTCGGGCAGTGTTCCTGAGAGACGTATGCTTCCCGACAGCACCCCGGTCTGATGATGTATATAACCCGGGTTAATTATTTTGCCCAGATCGTCAAAGTCGAGATCACCCTCAAGGCTCAGGATGATGTGGGGAGAGGTGAGGTTGTTCAGCATGAATGAGCCTTTCAGACTTGCCGAGCCGTATGATGCCTCAAGCTGGTCAACAGTAAAACGGAATGTCTCCGGCCCGTTGCGTTCACCGTTTGTCATGCCGCCGCGGAACTTAAGACTGTTGACCCTGAACCCTGATGCCGTGTGGCTCATCCTGCCTCCCGACAGTCCGAAGTTCATGTTGATATGGGGCCTGCCCGCCTCGCCGTAGGGTCCGTTGGCAGAAAAGACGATATCGAGTATCCCTGACGGGGTGAAGCTGCCGGTGAGTGCTCCCCAGCGCTCCGGAAGGAGTGCGGATAGGGTGGAGATCTCTATCTTTTTTCCGGTGACGGTGAGATCCACCTTCTTCGATGAGAAGTTCACGTTGCCGTCGATGTTAAAGTCAAGTCCCGCAAGCTCCAGGGCCCCTTTTGCTATTGAGAATGAGTTGGCCGACTTGCGCATCCGGAGGCTGGCGGAGGCCGGCAGGTCGTGGAAATCCAACCCCCCGATGGTGGCGGAATCAACTGTGGCGCTGAGGGCGGCATTGAGGAAGACACCAGTTCTGAATATCTCTCCTCCGAGGGTAGCCTGACCGATGTTGCCTGCTATCCTCATCTCGCTGCTTCTGTCATGCCATATGACGGTTATGTTCTTTGCACTGATATTCTTCAGGCGGACATTCTTTCCTCCTCCCTTCCTGCCGGCAAGCACCTCGAAGTTGATGTCACCCCTCTTGTCTGTCAGCATGCTGATCTCACCGTCACTCACCGTGATGGCTTTTACGGCTATGGTGCCGGTGAGCAGCGACGGTAGCGAGATCTTCAGTGAGAGCGAGGATGCATAGAGCAGAGTATCAGTGTTGTCACCGGCAAACTGTGTCCTGTCATAGTATGGCGACGGCGCAACAAGCAGGTTGTCAAACCTCGCGCCTATGTTCGGGAATGACGACAGGACAGTAAGTCGAAGATTGCCGTAAGATATCTTGGTGTTGACAGCCTCATTGACCTTCCTGGTCAGTGCTGCCGTAATCTTCTCCTGGCGCAGTGAAGTGTAAACAACGAGTACGGCAAGGAGCAGCAGGAGCAGTCCGCCGGTAAGGAGAGCTATTTTCTTCAGCCATCTCATTGTCACTGCCGCCGCCGGCGCTTACTGAGGCTTTCGGGCAAGGAGAAAGGAGAGGTCGGAACCGGGGATCATCTCCACAGGCTCCCTGCCGTACCTGAATATGCGGCAGTTACGCGGGCCGATGAGAGAGAGCTTCTTATCCTCCAGCAGGAACATTGTTCCCTCGCGCAGTCCGGCTACAAAGATATCCCTGTTGACCTCGATGAACTCCTCTATCCTCTGTTCACGTGTCTCCCCGGCATGGCCTGCAGGATTGGCGTCAAGGTAATGTGGATTAATCTGGAAGGGTATCAGCCCGAAAGCCCTGAATGAAGAGGGAGCCGTCACCGGCATGTCGTTGGTGGTCATGATGGTCGGGGATGCTACGTTGGAACCTGCACTCCAGCCTATGTAAGGAGTGCCGCCAAGCACCTTCTTTCTGACAGCTGCTATAAGACCGTTTTCCCTGAGGCATTTGAGAAGCATCCAGGTGTTGCCGCCGCCGACGACTATCGCCGGGGCATCCATCACGGCCTGAACCGGGTCACTGAAGCGGTGGATGGATGTGACGTCGTGACCCACCTCCCTGAAACGTGATCTCACTTTTTCCTCATAGGCATCATAGGAGAAGGTGACTGCAGCATAGGGTATGAAGAGTGCCTTCACCTTCCTGGTGCCGAGGAAATTCCGGATATTGTTCCTGGGATACTCGAGATATGCCTCTCCGGCATTGGTTGAATTGCTGATAAGTAAAAGTCTCATATCTGTCGGGTTTCGGTTTTATGTTTTCAACGCCCTGTTGCCTGCGCTGTTGCATCAAATCTGCAACGCCATGCCACCTGCGCTGTTTCGCCAAATATACAACGCTCTGCTGCCCGTGCTGTTGTGCCAAATATACAACGGACTGCGGCTCGCGCCGTTGCGCCAAAGATACATAAAAAAAAGAGAGGGCATTTCCGTGAAACACCCTCCCCGTTTACTGCCGGTGCGGCGACCCCGACGCTGCCGTCAGTCGTTGATGGTAAGCGCTATACCGACCTCAAAGGGGTAGAGCTCCGGCCCTTTGCCCTTTTCGAACATCTGTGACAGGTAGCAGGTGCCGTACACCTGCACCATTTCGTACCCTGCCCGTGCCGTGACACCGTATCTGAGAACGTTGAGACTGAAGTCGTCATGATTCTTATCCTTCTGCTTTCCGTCACTGTAATATACCACCTTGGTATGTGATCCCAGCTTCACCGCCCCGATGACCCCAAATCCTATGTTCACCGTGCTGCTGTATGTCACGGGTATCTGTGCTTCCAGCATCACTGGCAGCACTCCGTAGACAGTAGCAAGCTTGCTCTTTTCATAATTTATTCCGTCCGCAGGATAATATGGTTCCAGGATACCGCCGTCACCCGAGATGACCGAGTTGTTGTTGTCAAAGCGGTAGTTGTTGAAACTGACACCCAGGGCCGACACTATGCCGATGTGGCGCGACAGTCCCAGGCTTACGGGCGGTGAGATGATATTGAAATTGGTCGATTTGGCAGTGTTCAGGTCGAGCCAGTCATCTGCCATTTCCGGATTACGGCCCCATTGCCCGGTGGAATAACTGTTGAAGCCCAGTTCAATACCTCCGAGGTGACCCTCGAACCAGCGTCTGGCGGGCCTGGAGAACTCATCATCACCTTCCTCATCTTCCATCCGGATCTCCGCGTTGTCACCGTCGGTAAGTATCCTGACAGCCTTCTTGCCAATCCTTATCACCGTCTCCTCTCCCGTGTCCTCCACCGTGACTATTTCACCAATGGTAATGCGGGTTGTATCTTCAATTTCACCGGGCAGATCCGAAGGTTCTGCCTCCTCAATAATGGTCTCCTCGTCCTCATCTGCCCTGAGAGTGTCTGCCTCCGCTCTGAGGGTGTCCGGGGGAATGACCTTAGCCGTCTCCGCCTCAAGATTCTCCAGCTCCTTCAGTTTTTCTTCCTTCTCCTGTGCCTGCGCCGGAAGGATCAGCGCAGTGATCACGGCGATTGTTAACAATGTTCTTTTCATGGCGTA
>JAVEXM010000003.1:0-3566 GCA_034004025.1 Bacteroidales bacterium | reverse complement strand
CCCGGAAAGTTACACTCAGGGGTGAGTTTTTTTTGCCGGGGCAGAGAAGGTCAGCAGTGAAGAGCTGAAATTTGTTGCAAGCTGCTCCCCTTTATTATTTTTCTCCTGTTCCAGCTCCATTTCCCAGCCCAGCACTCTGTTTACTCCCCTGACGCAGGCATTGGCTATGAAGTATTTGTCAACATTTTTCGGCTCTTTAGTTATGGCCTCCGCCAGCAGGGAGATACCTCTCACTATCCAGTTTTCTTCACTTTCCAAAACAGTCGGAGGGATGTTATTGTTCAGTTCTACCGGTGCAAGTCTTGAGGCTTCCGGTCCTGCCGCCAGCAGAGGAGCCTCGTAGGTTAAATCATGCATAATGACAATAGACTCTGCCGGTCCACGGTACTCCACGGTTACACCGGCAGCCTGCGGCTTCCCCGCACCTGCAGTTGATCCGGCAGTAACGCCGGCTGTCTGCAGCCTTATTGTTCTGTCAATTGCTGAGTTATCCTGGCCAGCAGTTTGAGTTATCTGTTGCGCTGCAGGAGTCACACCCTCTGCCGGCAGGGTTCTGATGACCGGTGATGCCTCGGCGATTAGAGCCTCGTTCATTGTCTCTGCCTCAGCTGTTGTTAGTGCCTCGCCCATTTTTTCTGTCTCAGCAACCGCCGGCCCGTCTGATCGGGTTCCGGACTTCGTCACTAACGGACCCAGGATTACCAGGGCTGCCACTGCCGCGGCGACAGTCAGTGTGACAATCAGTGTGCGCCTGAGGGCGTAGGCAGCCGGAGCAGCTTTCAGCATCCGGTTTCTGCCCTCCCATCTCTCATTCAGCGGTGAGAGCCTGATCTGCCGGAAGCTTTCAGCGCGCATTCTTCTTTCGGGGCTGGAGGCCATGGCCTCCTCTATATCTGCCAGACTGTCGCCGCGGAGAGCATCATCGGCCCACGCGGCAGCCAGGAGGTCAAACTGCTCATCAGTAAGCTCCTCCGGCCGGCGGAACAGCTTCCCTCCGCCCTGCAGCCTGTCGTCCCGGGGTGTAAGCCGGGGAAAGCCTATGTCTTCTGTCATTGCCATACCGATGCCTTTACCAGATAGTTCCTGAGAGCCACACGTCCCCTGAAGATGTAGGTCTTGACCTGCGCCTCTGAGAGTGCGGTGATGTCAGCTATCTCCTTATAGCTGTACCCTTCGTAATCGCGCAGGAGAATTACCGATCGCTGGGCCGTCGGAAGGGTATCCAGGGCCCTGTGCAGCACCTCGTTAAGGTCGCTGCTGCTCTCCTCCGCATATAGTGACCTGTCATCATAGTATTCCACGCCTACCAGCCTGGAGTCTTTCCTGATAACATCAATCATCCTGTTGTATGCCGTTGAGAAGAGCCATGATTTCACGGCGCCGTACTCTATTTCAGTGACACACCGCCACAGCTTCTCGTATGTATCCTGAACGATATCGTCAGCCCTGTGACTGTCCTTTATACTGTGGAAGATGAACCGGTAAACATGGTCACCCAGCTCCCTGACGGCATTATTGTACTCTTTTACGGTCATTCAGGTCAATGCACTGACAACATAAAGACGGCCGTAATACCCCAAATGTTACAGGTATACATGAAAAAAATTAGTAATGGCAGGTCTCGGACCTGCCGAGCCACGTGACCAGTTATTTGCATATGATTCGGTAACGACGGATCTCAGACCTGCCGTAACGCCTATCAATCAGATAGAGGCGCATGATGCAGTAACGACGGGTCTGAAACCCGTCGCAACGTTAGTGGATGCAGAATATCGTTATATTATGCAGGGATCTGCCTGTTAGGCAGTTATATGGCTTGGTACACCCTGACCCAGTCGATCTCCATTGATGAGATCCCTCCTATAGGCTTGTCAACGCCTCCTGCGAGGTTGATGTACATCTCCTCCTGGGGCACGCCGGTTGTCTGACGCATCACCTCCACGCCGTTGATCTTCCAGATGAGACTCTGGGGCGTCCATTCGAGGGTGTATATGTAGAAATCAGAGAGGTATCTTGATCCGATGCTCTTTTTGTAATGGCTGCCCGGCGAGGTGAAGAGGTCAAACCAGACCTTTCCGCCGCCCGACCTGCATACGTCGACATGAGGTGTTATGCGGTCGCCGATAAGCCAGAAGGTGTTGCGCACATTGTGGTCAGCAAGCTTGATCTTGGCTGTGAAGGTGCCGTACTTCTGCCTGAAAGAGGCACCGGTGTTTATGATGCCGGAGGTAAAGTTGAAATCCTTGTTGTAGAAACCCTTTGACGGATCCCATACCTTGCCGTTTATCTTCTGAGGTTTGGTGATGATGCGAAGCACGCTGTGCCGCACCTCGAAATTGTCCGAAGGTGTGTAACAGTGAAGATCGGTGGCAATACTGTAGCTGTCGTGAAGCAGTTTGTCGCCCCAGTAGTATTTGTTAAGCCATTTGCTGCTGTCGGGGGCGGTCCCGTCGAACTCATCGCTGAATGTTAGTTTGCGGTTTTTGAGGATGTCAAACTTGTTCGAATCCTTAACGCTGAAGTACCATTTGATGTCCGGTGAATTCTTCAGGGTCTCATACTCCTTAAGCTCCCTGAACATATCCGACTTTTCGAAACGGCGCTTGTCTAGGAGGTACTCTTTTCTCTCCGTAAACTCCTTCGTCTTGAGATACTCCTGGAGTTCATGGTACCTCTTGAGGCGGGCGGAATCCTTCACCCCGGTGTAGTTGTGATATTCCTTCGAGTTGCGAAACTTGTAGTAGGAAACAATATCCGAAGCACTCTTTTTGGTTTTGAGCTCCTGCAGCTTCTGATATTCGGGAGTATCCCTGAATGTGACGGGCTTCATGTTTTTCTTCAGCAGGAAGGCCGATGAGGTCACCAGGGCCTGCAGCTCTGAGAACCTCTTCACCTTTTCAGGATTAAGATTCTTCTTAACCTCCTTGTCTTTCTTCAGTTTCTTGAATTCCAGCCACTTGCCATACTCCTCCGTATCCTTGAAAGTCACGGGCTTCATCTTCTCCTTTTGCTTGAATTCAGGCGACTGCACAAAGAGCTTAAGATCTTCAATCTCCTTTATCCTGGCTGATCCGTCGAGCGACTGGAAATTCTTCAGGAGGGCGCTGCCTTCTGTCTTAAGATATGATACAATGTCTTTTGCCTTCTGCAGGCCCAGGAACTCCGTCTCCCTGGCGTGCTCTTCCGAGCCCTTGTAGGCAAGCGTTTCTATCTCCTTCTTTTTCTGGATGAAGCCGGCCGAATTGACACTCTCGTGCAATACGTTGTATCGTGCCAGTGCTTCCGAGCCGGCAAAGGCGATCATCTTTTCATACTCGGCAATCAGAGCCTTCTCTTCCTGTTCAATTTTGGAGGTTGAGGGGATCATCCCCAGCATCAGCTTTAAGGTTGACATTGCAGGTTGCTTTTTGGTATAGTTCGGATAAAGTTAAATATCTTTCAAACATTATAGTCGCATCAGCCAATTATTTGTTAATTAGGCAATAACAAACATAATCGGATCAGTTGCGACAAATAGTTTATTTTCAACAGAATAAAAACGGATGAAAAAGCTCATTATTGTTACC
>JAVEXM010000192.1:0-3090 GCA_034004025.1 Bacteroidales bacterium | reverse complement strand
GATTTCAGCCTTCGCCTCTCATCTCTCACCAAAAATTGATCCCTTTATGTATAAGACTTTTATTATCACCGCCGTAATGCTGACCATGACTGCCTGCAGCTCAGGCGACACCAAAAGAACCGGGCCTGCCGACAGGTCTGCTACGCCTGAGACTGTTAACATGCTGGCAGGGCTGAAGCAGGCTGCCGGGCAGGGTATAATGTTCGGACATCAGGATGACCTCTCGTACGGAATCGGGTGGGTCTACCCCGGAGGTGAATCGGATGTGAAAAGAGTCATCGGAGACTATCCGGCTGTTTATGGCATGGACCTCGGTGACATCGAGCACCGGTCACCAGTGAACCTGGATTCTGTTCCATTTGATGATATGAAAGTTTTTGTGCAACAGATATGGGAGCGCGGCGGGGTCATCACTTTCAGCTGGCATGTCGATAACCTACTTACCGGCGGAACGGCATGGGATGTGTCTTCTGACAGGGCAGTCGCTTCGGTGCTGCCCGGAGGAGAAAAACACGAGGAGTTCAAGGGCTGGCTTGATAACCTTGCCGTATTTCTTGCCTCTCTCAGGGATGAAAAGGGGGTGGCTGTCCCGGTAATCTTCCGGCCCTGGCATGAGCATACGGGAAGCTGGTTCTGGTGGGGACAGAATCTTTGCACAACCGAAGAGTTTGTTGCATTGTGGAGATTCACCTTTGATTATCTGTGCCGGGAGAAGAACCTTCATAACCTGCTCTTCGCATATTCCAGCGGGGGTGATATCGACAACAGCGAGCAGTATCTTGAGCGTTACCCGGGAGATGACTTCGTTGACCTTATCGGTTTCGACTACTACCAGATGCCTGATGCCGGCAACAGTTCATTCAGGGAGAATGTGAGCAGGGTGCTCGGCATAGTCACTGAAGCCGCCGTTGCCCATGGTAAGCTGGCTGCACTGACGGAAGCAGGATATGAGGGCATACCCGATTCAGCGTGGTGGACCACCACGTTCTGGCCGGCGATGGAGAATCACCGTATATCATACGCCCTGGTATGGCGTAATGCACATAACCGGCCGGGACATTTCTATGCACCGCACCCGGGTCAGGTGAGCGGGCAGGATTTTATCAGTTTTTATGGTTTCAGGGAAACTCTCTTTCAAAGTGAAGTGACGGCCCTCAGCATATATAAACAGGAATAATTTTTTAACCAGATGGATAATTTCAAAATGCGCCTTGCAAGACTCAGGGAAGAGCATGAGGCGCTTATCAAACGTCGTAACAAAAAGATTGAACCCGGCAACGGAATCTTTGACAGGTATGCTTATCCCGTGCTTACCGGCGCCCATGCACCGCTGGAATGGAGATATGACCTCAATCCTGCCACCAATCCCCACCTGATGGAGCGATTCGGCATCAACGCCGCTTTCAATGCCGGGGCAATGAAGTTCAATGGCAAATATATCCTTGCAGTAAGGGTCGAAGGATACGACAGGAAATCATTCTTCGCCATTGCCGAAAGTCAGAACGGCGTTGACAATTTCCGCTTCCGTGATTATCCGGTCACCATGCCGGAAACCGAAGACCCGGACACCAACGTTTATGACATGAGGCTTACACGGCATGAGGACGGATGGATCTACGGTGTCTTCTGCAGTGAGCGGAAGGATCCGAAAGCTGCCCCTGGTGATCTCTCTTCAGCAGTCGCCGCTGCCGGCATAGCCCGCACTCGTGATCTCGTGACATGGGAACGCCTGCCTGACCTGGTCTCAGGCAGTCAGCAGCGCAATGTGGTTCTCCACCCTGAGTTCGTGAAAGGCATGTATGCCCTCTACACCCGCCCGCAGGATGGTTTCATCGATGCCGGCAGCGGCGGAGGGATTGGCTGGGCACTGGTGAAGGATATCACACGGGCAGTGATAGCGCCGGGCGATGAGAAGATCATCAATTTCAGACACTATCACACCATAAAGGAGATGAAGAACGGCGAGGGGCCCCATCCGATCAGAACCCCTGCAGGGTGGCTCCACCTTGCGCACGGGGTGAGAGGCTGCGCTGCCGGACTTCGTTACGTTCTCTACCTCTACATGACCGCACCCGATGACCCCGCCAGGGTGATAGCCGAACCGGGAGGCTATTTCATGGCCCCGGTGGATGAGGAGCGCTTCGGCGATGTATCAAACGTACTCTTCTCCAATGGGTGGATAGCTGATGATGATGGAACTGTATTCATCTACTATGCTTCCTCAGACACCCGGATGCACGTGGCAGTGTCATCGGTTGACCGCCTGACAGACTATTGCATGAACACGCCGGCCGACGGATTTCGCTCTGCAGCATCCGTAAAGACACTGCACTCGATCATCACCGGGAACAGGGAATACCTGGCAGGGAAGCAGGAAGAGGCGAACTCAAAAACTGTCTCATCGCAAACCTGACCTCCGGCATATGAATGATGAACCTGGAATGCTTCTGGCAGAGATGAAGGCTGCTGCCATGGAAGAGTTGACTCACAATATCCTGCCTTATTGGATGAAGAATATGCCGGACCAGGATGGGGGCGGTTTTTACGGTCAGATTAACGGCAGGGATAACGTTGTTCCCGGCGCACCGAAGGGCGGCATACTGAATGCCCGCATCCTGTGGAGTTTCTCGGCAGCATATCTGAAGTTGCGCGATCCCCTCTATCTTGAAATGGCCAGGCGTGCGCACGATTATATTTACCGTTATTTCTTCGATGAAAAACACGGTGGCACATACTGGTCCCTGAAGAGTAACGGTGAGCCGCTGGATACCAAAAAACAGATCTACTCCCAGGCCTTCTTCATATACGCACTGAGTACATACCACCTGGCCTCGGGTGAAAGGGAGTCGCTTGACAGGGCAATTGAACTTTTCAGGCTGATTGAGGAGCACAGCTTTGACCGTGAGCGTGGCGGTTATTTCGAGGCTTTCACCCGTGAATGGGGAGAGATTGCTGATCTCCGCCTCAGTGAAAAGGATGCCAATGAGAAAAAGACGATGAACACTCATCTTCATGTTCTTGAGGCATATACGACCCTTTACATGGTCTGGCCCGACCCGGAACTCAGGCAACAGCTTGCAATGCTGATTA
>JAVEXM010000191.1:0-3095 GCA_034004025.1 Bacteroidales bacterium | reverse complement strand
CGTTACAACTTTGTGGAGAACACCAAACTGTACGGTGAGAAGGCAGCGAGGATGAAGGAGCTGTTTACCGGCAACGGCTTCTCCATTGTATATGACCGGGACATCGACAAACCACTTGCTGACGGATTTTACTTCACCATATCCTATCCGGGCATGAGCGGCGGAGAGCTGCTTCAGGAGCTGCTGGCATACGGCATCGCCGCCATCACTCTCAACATATGCGGCAGTGAGAGGCACGAGGGACTGAGGGCCTGCGTCTCCCAGGTGAGGAAGAAACAGCTGCCCCTGCTTGAGGAGCGACTGAAACTTTTCAGGGATAACAATCCCGTTAATTAAGTAAACACTATATTTAATTCAGAAATAACACAAAAAAGATGGCAAAGATAAAAGGTGCAGTTGTTATAGACACTGAGAGGTGCAAGGGCTGCGAAGTGTGCGTTGTAGCCTGCCCCACGGACACCCTGGCGCTGGCTGTGGAGGTCAACGCCAAGGGATACCATTACTGTTATGCTGCCAATCCTGAGACATGCATTGGCTGCGCAAACTGTGCGGTGGTATGTCCTGACGGCGTGATCACGGTATACAAGATGAAGGTGGGATAAGAAAAAGAAAAACAACTATATACATGGAAAAGGAACTGAGACTGATGAAAGGCAACGAGGCTATCGCCGAGGCGGCGATACGTGCCGGTGCCGACGGTTATTTCGGGTATCCCATCACTCCGCAGAGCGAGATACTTGAATATCTTATGGAGGCCAACCCGCAGGCCACCACCGGCATGGTGGTGTTGCAGGCTGAGAGTGAGGTTGCGGCCATAAACATGGTTTACGGCGGTGCCGGATGCGGTAAGAAGGTGATGACCTCCTCATCGTCACCCGGCATAAGCCTGAAGCAGGAGGGTATCACCTATATTGCTGGTGCTGAGCTGCCCTGCCTGATCGTCAATGTGGTGCGCGGAGGCCCCGGACTGGGAACGATACAGCCGGCGCAGAGCGATTACTTCCAGGCTACGAAGGGTGGAGGCCACGGCGACTATCACCTGATAGTCCTTGCTCCTTCATCGGTGCAGGAGATGGCCGACTTCGTGGAACTGGCCTTTGACCTGGCGTTCAAATACAGGAACCCCGCCATGATACTCTCCGACGGGGCGATAGGGCAGATGATGGAGAAGGTGTGGCTCAAACCGCAGAAAAAGAGGTCCGAGGAGATACTGCCATGGGCAACGACAGGTAAGCCGGCAACCCGCGAGCGCAATATCATCACCTCACTCGACCTTGACCCGGCACGCCAGGAGAAGTTCAACCATAAGCTTATCGCCAAATACCGCGAGATTGAAGAAAATGAGGTTCGGTTCGAGGAGTTCATGACTGAAGATGCCGAGTATCTCTTCGTTGCATACGGCACCAGCGCAAGGATATGCCAGAAGGCACTGCAACTGGCGAGGGCTGAAGGTATCAGGGCAGGTCTGTTACGCCCGGTAACCCTGTTCCCGTACCCGAAGAAGAGACTGAATGAGCTGGCTGACACCGTAAAAGGCATGCTCGCTGTTGAGATGAGCGCCGGACAGATGGTCGAAGATGTGATGCTGTCAGTGTGTGGAAAGACGAGGGTGAGCCACTACGGAAGGATGGGAGGGATGATCCCCACACCCGAGGAGGTGGTTGAAAACCTTAAATTATTTATAAAAGGATAAACGAGATGGCAGAAATAACATTCAATGATATAATTAAGCCGGAGAACCTGGCTTACACAAAATCGAAGCTTCTTACAGACAACATAATGCACTACTGCCCGGGCTGCGGTCATTCAACTGCGCACCGGGTGCTGGCAGAGGTGCTGGAGGAGGAGAATCTGCAGAGCAGAACCGTGGGTATCACCCCGGTAGGTTGTTCCGTACTTATGTACAATTATATCGATATCGATTTCCAGGAGGCAGCACATGGCAGGGCACCTGCACTGGCTACAGCTGTGAAGCGACTGATGCCCGACAAGTTCGTCTTCACATACCAGGGCGACGGAGATCTGGCAGCAATCGGTACCGCAGAGACCATTCACACATGCAACAGGGGTGAGAATATCCTCATCCTCTTTATAAACAACGGTATCTACGGAATGACGGGAGGTCAGATGGCCCCCACAACCCTCGAGGGAATGAAGTCGTCCACCTCACCCTACGGCCGCGATATATCAACTATGGGATCACCGGTAAAGATGGCTGACATAGTGGCGATGCTGCCCGGAACCTGCTTTGTCACACGCCATAGCGTCAATACCGCTGGCGGGGTGCGGAAACTGAAAAGAGCCATTAAAAAGGCAGTTCAGTACCAGAATGAAAAGCGGGGAACATGCTTTATCGAGGTGGTCTCCAACTGCCCCTCAGGATGGAAGATGACACCCGTGGAGTCAAATAAGTGGATGGAGGAGAATATGTTCCCGTTCTATCCTCTCGGCGACATAAAGGTACCGGCCGAATAAAATCCGGCTGCAGGGACGCAGCATGCTGCCTCTCAGCAATATGGCACAATCGTTAAGACGCAAATTAAAAGATCATGACAGAAGAAATAATCATAGCAGGTTTCGGCGGACAGGGAGTGCTCTCTATGGGTAAGATCATGGCCTATTCGGGAATGATGCAGGATATGGAGGTGAGCTGGATGCCCTCATACGGTCCCGAGATGAGAGGCGGAACAGCCAACGTGAATGTTATACTGAGCGATGAAAGGATCAGCTCACCCATACTCAGAAGCTTCGATACCGCCATTATCCTCAATCAGCAGAGCATGGACAAGTTTGAACAGTCTGTCAAGCCGGGAGGGACGCTGATATATGACGGCAACGGTATCACGCGGCACCCTGAGCGAAAAGACATTACAATATACCGGATTGATGCGGCAGAAGAGGCTTCAAAGCTGAAGATGCAGAAGATGTTCAATATGTTCGTCATGGGCGGCTTCATGAAGGTGAAGCCCATACTGAAGACTGAATATGTCATCAAGGGACTGAAGAAATCACTCCCCGAGAGATATCATCATATGATACCTATGAATGAGGATGCCATTAAGCGGGGGATGGAACTCATCAGGAAAGTCTGATTT
>JAVEXM010000066.1:0-14401 GCA_034004025.1 Bacteroidales bacterium | reverse complement strand
CGTCGCGTATACCGTTCATAATAAGGATAAAACCGTACTTTCCCCTGGGATCGAAAAAGAAAGCAGAATACAATCCGTATGCAGAACCCGTATGTCCGATCATCCGCACGCCTTCAGGCAGTGGTTCATCGGGGGCCGGTTCGGGCAGTATGTGCACGCTGAGGCCGCGGCTGAAGGACCTGGCCTCTTCTGCTTCGCCGTTGGCGTCTTTGTATGTCCATTGGGCTCTCTGCATCAGTTTTATGCTTTTCCGGGAGACGATACGTTCTCCGTCATACCTGCCTCCGTTGAGATGCAGTATCATAACCCGAGCCAGTTCAGCGGCGGAGATCCTGAGTCCGCCCTGGGGAGAGAAGACCGCACCGTTTGCCCCTGTTGTGTACCCTGAAAAATCGCGCGGTGAACTCATCACCCCGCTGAAGTCGTCGGTCTGGGGAGTCCATTCTCCGTCAGTATACCTGTAAATAACTGCCAGGTTGTTTATATCAGAAACTCCCTCGGGTATGTAGGAGCCTGTTATGCCAAGAGGAACAAAAAGATTCTGTTGCATGAAATCCTCGAACCTCTGCCCGGTGATCCTCTCAATGATTGTACCTGCCAGCCCGAAGTTGGCGTTGCAGTAGGAGTAGTACTCTCCGGGTGCCTCTTTTCTCCACATGTCTTCAGTGTAGTAACTGCCTCCGGGTGACAGCAGCTCAGTAAAGGAGGGAGGGTTGCTCACATTGTCATAGGTGTCCATGAGGAACGGGTCATATCCGCTTCCCTCGTTGACGGAGCTGGTGTGGAGCAACAGCATCCTGACGGTGATAGGTTGGTCCGGATGGTTCGGGTTTCTGACCGGGTACCCCAGGTATGTGCCTATATCCTCATCCAGATCCAGCATCCTGCTGTCACGGAGCTTCATCATGGCGGTTGTCAAGACGAACTTCGAGATTGATGCGATACGGTATTTGGTGTTCTCATTAACGGGCAGGTTCCTTTCATAGTCCCTGAGCCCTGCATGCCATGTGCCGGTGAGTTTCCCGTCATAGACCGCGGCCACTGAGAGTCCCATTATGTTGTAGTCGTTCCTGATTTTCTCCACGGCCGTCTGCATCTGTGCACTGAGGTTCTGCATCATACCGGCAAGCAACATAGCGGATACAAATATTTTGAAAGTTTTTTTCATCATTATCTTTTTATTACTGCAAACTTACATACTGATCTCCCGGTTTCGGTCTGCAGCAGGCAGAAATATATTCCCGGGGCGTAGTTACCCGCATTCAGCTGCTCCCTGAAGAGTCCCGGTTCCATTATCCCGTCTGCCAGGGTGGCAACCAGTCTGCCGTCACTGCCGTAGACCTGCAAAATGACCCGTGATCTGTGATGTATGGTGTAATCAATTATTGCCATATCACTTACCGGACTCGGTGTGACGGTGATGATCTGACTCCCTGCTGGTGCAGCAGTACCCCCATCCGAGGAGGTGGTTCCTGTTATGGCAGCTTTGAGGCCGTTCCACAGTTCGTCACGCCCCGCTTCATAGCTCAGGGCCCATATGCCTATTCCGGCCAGGTTGAGATTGATGGCAAGGTTGTTCTTCATCTGGAGGCTGAGGCTGTCGTCATACCACATCTGCTGCCACTTCCCGGAACTCTGGTAGCTTATCCATGGTACGCCTGTTGTCTGATCAAAATTTACAGTGTGACTGGCTGCCAGGTTAAGGGCGGAGTTGTACAGTCGTGATGTTCCGCTACCTGTCGTCGGGGCTTTTCTGTCGCTGCCGGTCACGGGCCAGTCGTAACCGTACCATGGTACCCCGAGCAGCAGTTTGCCTGGTGGCACACCGTCGCCGATATAATCCTCATTCAGGCTGCGGGTGATGTTGTAGTTCTCACCAGATATGGGTGATACCGGGCCGGCAGTGGAAGATCCGCTCCAGTAGTAGTTGTAGCCCATCATGATGAGGTAGTCGCAGATGCCGGCCAGAGCTGCAAGGTCCCATCCGTCTGACCAGTTCACTGCCGGCGTGGCCAGTGAGATCTCGGCAGAGGGCAGGGCCCCCTTGATGCCTCTCACGGCCCTGCGGCAGAAGCTGACCATATTTGCCTTCTGGGCAGAAGGTACGCTCTCGAAGTCGAAGTTGACGCCGTCACCGTTGCGCGACTGCAGCTGCTGGATAAGATTATCGATAAGATTCCACTGCTTGACGGTGTCGGTGAGCAGCTCTGTGTTGCGTGCAGAACCGAAGTTGGTGACGGTGAGTACCACCTTAACGCCTCTCTGGTGTGCATAGCTGATGATGGGGGTAGTATCCCATCCCCGCAGTGTTGTATATCCTCCGGTGGCAGTGTCCACCTCATAGCTGAAGTAGGCTATATGAGTAAGGACATCATAATCATAATATGTATATGCGGTTGACCCGGCCCAGTAGGGATGCCATCCGAAAACCATTACGGTCTCCTCTCCGCTCTTCAGGCTGATGAGTGGGGCAGGCTTCTCGCCGCCGTTTTCCGGGGGCTGAGGACTGAAGACTGCTGATTGCCGTCCCGACGCACTTCGTGGTCGGGATTGAGTCTCCTCCGCTGTCGGAGCCTCAAACTGCTGACTGAAGACTGCTGACTGCCGTCCCGACGCACTTCGTGGTCGGGATTGAGTCTCCTCCGCTGTCGGAGCCTTAAACTGCTGACTGCCGACTGCCGACTGGCGACTGGCATCAAAGATCTTCCCGTAGTACTCGCTCTCGGCCTGGTGTATGCCCTTAACTTCGTGCAACGGCTCCTGGGCAGCAGCCATCACGATCATGACAACTGAAAGTGTCAGGGTCAGTGTGAGCTTTGAGGGCATCTGTTCAGGGAAAAAAGTGAGGCGTCAGGTTGCCTTGAAATATTTTTTGTAGATCTCCATATTGCGCTCAAGGAGGGTGACAGAGACCTCATAAGCCTTCTGGCTGTCCTGTTTTTTGAGGGCATCAAGGAGTTCTCTCTGGTATTTCATGGTGTACTCCTTCTCGCCTTCAATGTTTCCGTAGATCAGGTTTCTCATGCGGGGGAGAAGGGAATAGACGGGTTCCAGACTGATTATGACGATGGGGTTGCCGGTTGCCTTTGAGAGGTTCATATGGAACCGGTTTATAAGGTCGACTTCGAGCTGGGTATTGTCAGGATTGCATTTTTCGAGATCCGCCTGGTTTTTCTGCAGGATGCGTATGTCCTCATCGCTCCTGTTGCGTGCAGCCAGTCGTGCCACCTCCGGCTCGAAGAGCCTGCGCACCTCGATGATCTGCAGAATCAGGTCAGAGTTGAACCTGAGGTCATAGAAGAGATGGAGCGAGTTAATGGCATCTTCTATCTTCAGCTCCGTGATATACATGCCGCTTCCCTTTCGTATATCGATCAGTCCGCGCGCACTCAGTCGGCGCAGCGCCTCACGCAGTGCGGTGCGGCTCACCGCAAACTGGGCACAGAGCTCCTTTTCCGTGGGAAGCTTTGATCCGGGCAGCAGCTTTTTCTGCCTGATAGCTTCTTCAATTCTCCTCTCTATTTTCTGGCTGAGAGTCAGCCCCGAACCGATTTTACTGAAGACGTCTTCTGCCATGTCAGTGGTTGTTTGTCAGATCAGGACAAAGGTTATTTATCCTGGTCATTCTGTTTATTCATAGTGTTCCCTGTAAAACTCCAGGGCTTTTTTTACCGATCCATGCTCCATCAGCAGAATGCGGGCTGCCTCCCTCTGGATGTCAAGTTCCTCAACTATCATCCTGGTGCCGCGTTCTATCAGCTTCTTGTTGGTAAGCTGCATGTTAACCATCTTGTTACCCTTGACCCTGCCCAGCTTGATCATGAGCGTTGTTGTGATCATGTTCAGCACCATCTTCTGTGCGGTGCCTGCCTTCAGTCTTGTGCTTCCCGTTACAAACTCCGGTCCTACGACTACCACCACCGGGTGCTCTGCGGCCTTCACGATCGGGCTGTCCGGATTGCATGTGATGCAACCGGTCAGGATGCCGTTCTCCCTTGCTCTCTGTATCCCTCCGATAACATAGGGGGTGGTGCCTGAAGCAGCTATTCCGATAACCGAATCCTTGGTGTTGATGTTGAAAATCTCCAGCTCGCTCCATGCCTTGGAGGGATCATCTTCGGCAGATTCGACAGCCTTGCGAAGCGCGGTCTCACCTCCGGCTATCAGCCCGATGACCACGGTATCGGGCACACCGAAGGAGGGAGGCACCTCTGAGGCGTCCAGCACCCCCAGCCTGCCGCTGGTACCTGCACCGAGGTAGAAAAGCCTGCCTCCCTTCTGCATCCTTCCGTGGATCTGTTTGATGAGAGTCTCTATCTGCGGAATCGCTTCCCTGACAGCCAGGTGTACCTTTGCATCTTCCTGGTTTATATTCGTCAGCAACTCATTGACTGTCATCTTGTCAAGATCCTCAAAGTTGGAGGGCGATTCAGTAATGCTGAGCTGTTGCCTTGTAAGACCTGCTTTGCTAGTGCTTCGGTACATCTGGGTTCTGAATATGATATTTAACGAGATTGTCCATTGGAGAGAGGGAGAAGATTCCCGGCTGCAACCTGTGCTCAACAAGCAGCTTCTCAAGGAATGGCCTGAAATGATATGCAATACTGCCTGTAAAATGAACGGGATAGTCCTTTGCTTCAGGATAGGAGAGAACATTTCTTACAATGAACTCATCAAGACTGGATATTATGATCTCCTGCAACTCCGGTATATGTATGTTGTCAGCGATGAAGCGTGAGAACTGACCAAGAAATTTATTTGGGAAAGGCATGTTGTACACTCTCTCAAGAATCTGTGCCGGAGAGTAGTTGTAAGTTCTGAAGAAGGTCTCTATTACCTCGTCGGGAAACTGTTTTTTCAGGATACCCGATACCAGTTTCCTGCCGATAACGGCGCCTCCTCCCTCGTCGCCAAGAATATAACCCAGTGGTGAGACATTCGAGACAATATCCCGGCCGTCATAATAGCATGAGTTGGACCCTGTGCCAATTATGCATGCAATGCCGGGCTTATCCATGCAGAGAGACCGCGCTGCACCCAGAAGGTCACTGCCGATAAACAGGTTTTCAATACCGAAAAAGGAGGTCAGTGCTCCCCTGACAATCTCAACCTTGGAGGCATTGCTGACGCCGGTGCAGTAGAAAAACAGCTTGCTGACACCCGCATTTGCAAGCTCCGGTATCTCTTTAGACAGCAAACCGATTATCTCCTCACGGTTGACAAAAAAAGGATTAATACCGGAAGATATGTATGACTTCCCGTTACCGGTCTCTGCAACCTCTCTCCAATCAGTCTTTGTGGAGCCACTGTCAGCGATCAGTATCATCTCAGGAGGAGTATAAGTATGTCTTTGTTAATGAGTTTATTACAGCTATCAGACAAATTCAGGCAATCAAACTGAATTCTTATATGATAACAAATGTATGTAAATATACCGAAATATACAGTTTTTTGTCAGATGTATGACACATTTACAAAAACTTTCTACTTTTGAATCATATTTACTAATTTGAACAAAATTTTATCAGTGATGCGAAGGTTCAATCTCCACTTATCTCTTCTTTTTATTCTGATCACTCCAGTCGTTGTTCAGCCTCTGTCGGGGCAGAAGCCCGGCAGGATGCAGCGGGTGGCCGATTCAAGGTTGAGTGAGTGGGTCACACCTCTCCCGGAATGGCTTTTCCCGGAAGATATGATGATCGATTCCGTCTTTGTTGATGAGCAGCATAAGGAGGTCAGCATCTGGTTGCCCGCCACGGCAGCCCAGAACCCGGTCAGGGAAGATTCGCATGCCCGCCTGGTCAGTTCCGTCAGGGAGAGTCTGGGAAGAAGATTCTCCGGATACGGTATCAGCATCTGGTGTGGCGGGCAGCCTCTTGAACAGCTTATCCCGAACTATTTCAGGTATTCGGTTCCGCTGGACACCGGGAGGATACCTCCCGCACCTGAGTCGAGACCCCGGCTTGTCAGGCGGATCGGGTCGGCTGAGCCTTCCGAAGGTCTTGACGGCAGGAATATTGCCCTGTGGCACAGTCACGGGTACTATTTCGACATGACCCTCGACCGCTGGGAGTGGCAGCGTGCCAAGCTCTTCGGCAGTGTGGAGGATCTTTCGGTAATGGCCTATGTCATTCCATACCTTGTACCCATGCTTGAAAATTCCGGTGCAACGGTCTTTCTGCCGCGCGAAAGGGATATCCAGCTGAACGAGGTTATCGTTGACAACGACGGTTCTGCGGGCAACTCCGAGTTTGTCCTGCAGGTCTCCGAACCTCCGTTGGAAGCAGGGCCGGGGTTCCTGCTCAGGGATACACTATTCAGCGGCGACAATCCTTTCCTCATGGGCACCTCTCTCACCATCAGTGACGGCTCGGCACTGTTTGTGCCCGAGATACCTGAAAAGGGCTCTTACGGCGTTACGGTCTCGTGGCCCCGTCTGACAGACGATGCGGGCAAGGTGCTTGTCAGGGTAAACCACACTGGCGGCGTGACCGAATTCATTGCCGATCAGTCAGTTGCAGGTGGCACATGGATCTGGCTCGGCTCCTTCCTCTTCGACAAGGGCCTTGACCGCGAGAGGGGATCAGTCACTGTCACCTCTGCCGACGGTTCACCGGCGGCCGTGGATGCAGTCCGTTTCGGAGGGGGCATGGGTAACGTGGCCCGCCGTCCCTCATCATCGGTGATAGCAAACCAGTGGTCGCTCAATGCCGGCGCCGAGACTGGCGGGGACGGGAGTGACATCTCTGCCGTGACCCACAGCTGGAAGCTGAGCGGCAAGCCGAGGTATCTTGAGGCTGCCCGCTACTGGCTTCAGTTTGCAGGTATGCCTGACACCCTCGTTTACACTGTTAACCATGGGCGAAACGATTACAACGACGACTACATGTCGCGTGCCGAATGGGTCAACTACCTGCACCGCAAGCCTGACAGCAGCGGAGGCAACGGTATGGGTATACCCGTTGACCTCTCCTTCGCATTTCACACTGATGCGGGCATTACACCTGATGATTCCATCATAGGCACTCTCGGCATCTATTCAACGGCAACCAACGACGGCAGATTCCCTGACGGTACCAGCCGGCTTGCCAGCCGTGACCTGACGGACATTATTCAGACACAGATCGTGGAGGATATAAATGTTCTCTTCAATCCCGACTGGACCCGCCGTGCCATGTGGGACCGTTCCTATTACGAGGCGCGCAAGCCCGATGTGCCGGCCATGCTGCTGGAGCTGCTCTCTCACCAGAACCTGGCCGACCAGCGTTACGGCTTTGACCCGCGCTTTCGCTTTCATGTGAGTCGTGCCGTTTACAAGGGTATCCTCCGTTACCTGGCCACCGCCTCGGGCACTGAGTATACAGTACATCCGCTGCCTGTCACACACATGGAGCTGGCTCCCATCGGGGACAAGAGTGTCAGGCTGAGCTGGATGCCTGTCGCTGACCCCCTGGAGTCGACTGCTGACCCGCTCTCATACAAAGTCTATATGGCGGCCGGCAATAACGGTTTTGACAACGGCAGGGAGGTGACCGGCACCTCCCTCGATATCGAGCTTCCCTCATACAACATGCTTTACCGGTTCCGGGTTACCGCACTGAATGAGGGGGGAGAGAGTTTCCCCTCCGAAACGATCGCGGCAGGCTTTGTGGCGGACGCTATAGAGACCGTGCTGGTTGTCAACGGTTTTGACCGCATCTCCGGCCCCTCATGGTTCGACCGCGGCGGTATGGGCGGCGTCGCATGGTGGGATGACCGCGGGGTGGCTGACGGCTATAATTTTTCGAACATCGGCGACCAGTATGACTTTCACCGCAGGTCGGAGTGGACTGATGATGACAATCCGGGATGGGGTGCATCGTGGTCTGACGGCGAGGGAAGGATCATACCCGGAAACACCTTCGACTTCACAGCAACCCACGGCAGCTCGGTCATGGCTGCCGGAAGGTCGTTCATATCGGTCAGCGATGAGGTTTTTAACAGCCCGGATTTCGATCTTAATCCCTTCTCTGCCGTTGACCTGCTCTTCGGTGAAGAGAAGAGCACACCCTCAGCGTATGATCCGGGAAAGAAGGAGTTTCAGATATATACCCCTGAGTTCATCCACAGCCTGGAGAGACTCTCGGAGGCCTCAGTTCCGGTTTTCATGTCCGGGGCTTACGTCGGTACCGACCTTATGATTACTGCTGACAGTGCCCTCAACGCGAAGGTGATGGAACTCCTGCATTTCAAACCCCGGACTAACCACGCCGTAAGGACAGGTGAATTCTACGCCACCGACATCGCAGGGCCTGACCTCTCAGGCAAATATTCATTCAACACAGGATCTGATACTGGTATATATGCCGCCGAATCACCCGATGCCATTGAGCCGGCCGACAGGAGATCCCACACTGCATTTCGCTACTCGGAGAACAATACCTCTGCTGCCGTCATGCACAGGGGAGAGGTAAGGAGCGTAGTCACCGGATTCCCGTTTGAGACTGTAACTTCGCAGGAAGAGAGGGACAGGCTCATGAAACAGATACTTGATTTCATCTTACAGAAATAAACCAACATCATGGATAGAACCATCACATGCTTTATGCCCTGGTCTGACACCGTCTCTGTGGCCTCTTCAGTCAGGGCACTGAGAGGCTCCGGGGTTGTAAACAGTATCTTCATCGTGGTACCCCCGGAACATACCGGTGATACCGGGATAACGGAGGCTCAGATTCTGCGTTCAGCAGGATTTGCCTCCACTGACGCACTGAAGAAAATGGCAGCAGTAACCGACACCGATTTTGTTCTGATATACAGCAAGGGTTTTCCGCTTGACCCGGGAAGATTTGCCTTCGAACGGCTGATCCAGGTTTGCGAAGGCACAGGAGCCGGTATGGTCTACTCGGACTACTTCGAGAAAAAGAGTGAGAAGCTATCACCGCACCCGCTGACAGATTACCAGGAGGGCAGCCTTCGTGACGACTTCAACTTCGGTTCGGTAATCCTGTACAGTGCTGATGCCTTCAGGAAGGCATGCAGCGCCATGAAGGAAGATTACAGCTATGCGGGACTGTATGACCTGAGGCTTAAGGTCTCGCAGTCATACCCTGTGGTCCACATCCCGGAGATGCTCTATACCGAGGTGGAGACAGACACCCGCAGGTCAGGGGAGAAGATGTTTGATTACGTTGACCCTCGCAACAGGGAGGTTCAGGTAGAGATGGAAAGGGCCTGTACTGATCACCTCAGGGAGGTCGGTGCGTGGCTCGGCCCCCGGTTCAGGGAGATAGCGTTTGATGATGAGAGCTTTGAATATGACGCTTCAGTTATCATTCCCGTGCGAAACCGGGTCAAAACCATCGGTGATGCCATCGGGTCAGTACTCAGCCAGAAGTCGCACTACAGCTTTAACCTGATAATCGTTGACAATCATTCCACCGATGGCACAACCGATGTTATCAGGTCGTTTGCAGGTGACAAAAGGGTGGTGCATATCATTCCGGAGAGGGATGACCTGGGTATCGGGGGTTGCTGGAACGAGGCTCTCTTCAGTGATAAGTGCGGTAAGTTTGCCATCCAGCTTGACAGTGATGACCTTTATATTGACGACACGGTGGTGACCAGGATCGTTGATGCATTTCATGAGCAGCAGTGTGCCATGGTGGTAGGCTCGTACAGGATGGTCAACTTTGAGCTGAAGGATATCCCACCGGGGCTGATAGACCACAGGGAGTGGACCCCTGAGAACGGCAGGAACAATGCCCTCAGGATCAACGGCCTCGGGGCTCCGCGGGCCTTCTACACTCCCGTTCTGCGAACCGTGCGGGTGCCCAACGTCAGCTACGGTGAGGATTATGCTGTCGGGCTCGCCATAAGCCGCAATTACAGGATAGGACGGATATATGAACCTCTCTACCTCTGCCGCCGGTGGGATGAAAACTCCGATGCCCTGCTGGATGTGGGTAAAATGAACGCTCATAATCTTTATAAAGACAGGATACGTACCATTGAGCTTCTTGCCAGGAGACGCATGATCAGCAGCGCAAGGTAAGACTGAAAAACAGATGCGGGGAAAGCTGAAGAGCAGATGTAACCTGGGGAGCATTCACAACGGAAATTAAAAACCAGATGCACGATCACTCAAATATGGTAGAAAACCTTTTCAGGAGCCAGTTCAGGGAGTGGCCCCTGGCGCGTGACAACTACGGTCAGCTCGACAGCGTGAGGGTGCGTAAGGTACTCTTCCCCGGCTATGAGATCACCGTGCAGTTCAATCCCGGGAGGATTGTCTCATCCGCGGCGAAGGTCGATGCCGGATCCATCAAAGCGAGGCCCTGCTTCCTCTGTGGGGAGAACAGGCCGCCGGAACAGAGGGGAGTGCCCTTTGGCAGCGATTACATCATCCTGATCAATCCCTTCCCGATCTTCAGGCGTCACCTTACCATTGTCAACCGGGCACACACACCGCAGCAAATTGAAGGCAACTTTGCCTCAATGCTCTCCCTGGCAGAGGCACTGCCCGATTATGTCATCTTCTACAACGGCCCGCAGTGCGGAGCCTCAGCTCCCGATCACCTTCATTTTCAGGCAGGCAACAGGGGTTTTCTGCCGGTGGAAAAGGATGCCGGCAACCCTGGCCTCAGAAACACTGTGGCTTCCTCAGGGGGTATTGAACTCAGCCTGTGGAGCGGCTACGGGAGGGGGATGCTGACTCTTGAGGGGAGTGACAGCGGGGCTCTCAACAACGCTTTTGACCGGTTTTACAGCAGGTTTGCCGCAACGCAGCCTGAACGGGCGGAGCCGATGCTGAACATTCTGGCTTACTCTTCCGGCGAGAGACGGACAATACACATCATCCCCAGAAGGCTCCACAGACCGTCGTGCTACTTTGCCGAGGAGCCGGGGAGGATTCTTCTGAGCCCGGCATCGGTTGACATGGGAGGGGTCTTCATCACCCCCAGGGAAGAAGATTACAACAAGATTACTGCCGGTGACATCAGCAGCATACTCGAAGAGGTATGCCTGAGCGACCGGGAGATAAAATCATTGACGGAAGGATTATTATGAAAGAAAGAAGTTTTCCCGAAATCAGCGTGGGAATTGTGTCAGGCAAAGCACTGACAGTCACACTCAACGGAGAGTACAGGTTATCGGGGGGAGAGAGAAGCATAAAGGGTCAGTGGACCGCTGCGTTAAGTGACGGGAGAGTGCTTCTTACAGGTGACGGGCCCGATCTGCAGGCTGGCAGGGAGCTGATCCTGGTGCCGTCAGATCCCCTTCGCTGCAGCTTTACCCTCCATGCCGTGACCATAGGTGTTGCCTTTCACTGGGAGCGCAATGAAGACCAGACCTTCCTGGGTAAGCTTAAGTTCATGATCATCGGCGGACAGGTTACAGCAATCAACCTGGTGCCTGTCGAGGATTATCTTGCCAGTGTGATCTCCTCGGAGATGAGTGCCACATCATCAGTGGAACTTCTCAAGGCCCACGCCGTGATCTCAAGGAGCTGGCTGCTGGCGCAGATCGACAAGACCGCGCGGCTGGAGGCAGGGGGAGAGAGATATGTTGCCGGCCACACAACCGACAGTGAGATCATACGGTGGTATGACAGGGAAGACCACAAGGAGTATGATGTCTGCGCTGATGACCACTGCCAGCGTTACCAGGGTATCACCAGGGCAACGACGCCGGAGGTGGAGAGCGCTGTTCGGGAGACAGCCGGCGAGGTGCTCATGTCAGGCGATGCCCTATGCGATGCCCGCTACTCAAAGTGCTGCGGCGGTATCACCGAACAGTTTGAAAACGTTTGGGAGCCGGTGAGCCACGACTGTCTGCAGATGATCACCGATGCTGCCCAGCCGCCGGAGGGCTTCGATACGGATCTCACCACGGAGGAGAATGCCGTCAGGTGGATCAGGGGAAACCCGGAAGCCTTCTGCAATACCACTGACAGGACGGTACTCGCACAGGTTCTCAACAGCTACGACCAGGAGACGAACGACTTCTTCCGGTGGAAAATGGCCTATACACAGGAGGAGCTGAGTATCCTGGTGAGGGAGCGGACCGGCATCGACTTCGGTCTGATAACGGCCCTGGAACCGCTGGCGCGCGGCACCTCCGGGCGCATAGTAAGACTGAAGATCACGGGTGAGAAAAAGACAATGATAATAGGCAAGGAGCTGGAGATAAGAAAGGCACTCTCAACATCCCATCTCTACAGCTCGGCCTTCTATGTTGAGACGGAAGAGAATGAACAGGGCAGAACCTTTATCCTGCATGGTGCCGGCTGGGGTCATGGTGTGGGCCTCTGCCAGATAGGAGCCGCGGTGATGGGTGCCTCGGGCTTCGGATACAGGGAGATTCTCTCACACTATTTCGTACATTCAGTGCTTCAAAAGATCTACTGAGATGAAAACAGTTGCAGCTTTAACATTGCTGTTCTGCCTGTCGGTTTTTACCGCAGAAGCAGATTCGTGGATAAGGATCAACCAGCTGGGGTATCTCCCTCAGTCGGTCAAGGTGGCAGTATACATCTCGCAGGAGCCGGGGGCCAAACCCACATTCACTGTCTGTGATGCCCTGACGGGAAAAAGGGTGTTCAGCGGGAAGGCCTCACTATATGACGGCTCACTGTGGGGTATGAGTGCTGCAGCCAGGCTTGACTTCTCGGCGCTGACCACACCCGGAGGCTATTATATCAGATACGGAAATGCCATCTCGGAGACTTTCCGCATCGGTCACGGGGTATATGACGGCACTGCTGACTTCATTCTCAACTATATCAGGCAGCAGCGTTGCGGGTACAACCCCTTCCTTGCCGACTCCTGTCACACCCACGACGGGGTCGTTGTCGATCATCCGACACTCACCGGCACGGTCATCGATGTCAGGGGAGGCTATCATGATGCAAGTGATCACCTGAGATACACCGCCACGACATCCAACTCGGTCTACCAGATGATGTTCGCCTGGGAGAGAGCCCCGGAGATTTATGGCGACAGCCATGATGCTGCCGGCATGCCCGGCGGCAACGGCATCCCTGATATCCTTGATGAGGTAAGGTGGGGCCTTGAGTGGCTGCTGAAGATGAACCCCGACAGCGGGATGATGTACAACCAGGTGGCTGACGACCGTGACCACCAGGGTTTCAGGCTGCCGAACCTCGACAGGGCCGACTATGGTCTCGGGCCCCACAGGCCGGTTTACTACGTCACGGGCAAACCGCAGGGGCTGGCCAGGTTCAAGAACCGCACCGAGGGAGTCTCCTCTACAGCCGGTAAGTTTGCATCGGTTTTTGCCATGGGAGCGCGCCTCTTTGCCGAAAGTGATCCCTCATTTGCCTCTCTCATGGCGGCGAAGGCTGCCGATGCCCTGGAATTTGCACGGACAGACCTGGGCGCGACACAGACGGCCTGCAATGTTTCACCCTATTTCTATGAGGAGGATAACTATGTTGATGACATGGAGCTGGCAGCATGGGAGCTCTGGTCCCTCACCGGCAATGAGGAGCTTCTGATTGAGGCCGACTACTGGGGAACGCTCGAGCCTTTCACACCGTGGATAGAGAAGGACACGGCACGCCATTACCAGTTCTACCCGTTTGTAAACCTGGGGCACGCACACCTCGCCATGTCAGACACGAAATTTTCCGGGAAATACATTGATTTCATGCGGAAGGGACTCGACCTGATCAACGCCCGTGACCAGAATGACGTCTTCCAGGTGAAGATCCCCTTTGTATGGTGTTCCAATAACTATGTGGCCGCTGCACTGACACAGTGCAGGCTCTACCGCGAGGCCACGGGAGACACGAGGTTCGATCATATGGAGGCGGCGATGCGAGACTGGCTCTTCGGGTGCAACCCATGGGGAACATCAATGATATGCGGACTACCGACCGGCGGTGATTACCCCCTATATCCCCACTCGGCTGTCACCCGATATCTGGGTCAGACGACAACGGGCGGACTGGTTGACGGGCCGGTGTACAAGGGCATCTATAACAATCTCGTTGGACTGACACTGCTTAAGCCTGATCCCTATGCTCCCTTCCAGAACGGTCCTGTGGTCTATCATGATGACATCGGCGACTACAGCACCAACGAACCCACTCTCGACGGTACTGCCAGCCTCAGCTATTACCTCTCAACACTGGAGAAGGAGGGGAGGCAGGGTCGCGCCAGTGCTTCGGACGATATATATGACGATCACGGAGCTCTTATCAGGAAGGGATCTGATGAAAAAGCAATATACCTGCTCTTCTCGGCAGATGAGTATGGTGAAGGTTTTGAACATATACTTGATGTTCTGGACAGGAAGATGATCAAAGGTTCTTTCTTCCTGACAGGTAAGTTCCTCAGGAACAAACAGTTTGCGCCTGTCACAAAACGACTGGTTTCCGGTGGTTATTACCTCGGGC
>JAVEXM010000190.1:0-3116 GCA_034004025.1 Bacteroidales bacterium | reverse complement strand
TCAACCGGGGGCAATCTCGAAAAGATAACTACCCTGGAAGGAGCAGTAAGTGCATTGAATGATGACGGCTATGTATGGTTCAACTATACCAAAGCCTCACGCGAGGAATTGGCTGAGCTTTCAGCACCGCTGGGTCTGCACCCACTTTCAATAGAGGACTGCACCGACGAGACACAGGTGCCGAAGATGGACGAATTTCCCAACTACACATTCATTGTATTTAATGCCCTCCGGTATGATCCGGAAGAGCTCACATCCGACGAGGTCGATTTCTTTATCGGGAAAAATTTCCTCGTAACTGTAAGCGGATACTCCGAGACCAGCAGGTATCCCCTCGATGGAATAATTCCGGTGATTGAACGGAATACCCAGTCAATCAAAAGAGGGCCGGCGTGGCTCATGCATATAATAATTGATTATATGGTTGATCAGATGGCAGATATTGTGGAGAAGGCCGAGATCGATATCGACCATGCCGAGGAGGAGATCCTCGGATCCCCTTCAGAATTTGATCCCTCACGGCTGACCTACCTCCGCCGTAACCTGCTTGGACTGCGCAAAAGCCTTTTCTATGAGCGGGAAATACTTATCAAGATCAGTCGTAACGACTGCGAATGGGTGCCTGAAAAAGCCACTGTTCATTACCGTGACATTTTTGATCATATCTCGAACTTCCTGGAGATGACCGAGAGCAATCGCGACAATGTCACCAGCCTTATGGAACTTTACGCCTCTATGCTGAACAACAAGATGGCGCGTGATTCAAACCAGACAAATTCAACAGTAAGGAGGCTCACATTCATAACAACCATATTCATGCCACTGACACTCCTGGCCGGCATTTTCGGGATGAGTGAATGGACGGCCATGACCGGTGGAGAAAGCCACATGACAACTGCCTATGCTCTTTTCGGGGCGGGCATAATTTTAATTGGAGCCGGCAGCTTCCTGTTTATAAAATGGCTTGACAGGCGTGACCGCAAACGGTCAGGCTGATCCCTGGATACTGCGCAGAAAGATAAGACCGTTGCCGGTCAACCGGCAAAACCAGTCTCATTCATAATCTCACGGACCATTTTCGTTACTGTCCGGAAATCAATCTTGCCGGTACCCATCATCGGCAGGTTTTCAATGACTACAAACTGTCTCGGCAGGGCAATGCTCGGCAGGTCAGCCATCATCCTCCTGAGTATCTCGGTCTTGTTTACCTCTGCAGATACTGCCGCCACAATATAAGAACCCTTCTTATCGTCAGGCACCTCAACCACGCAACAAGACACCCCCTGATGGAGGTATTTTTCCATCACATTCTCCACTTTCACCAGCGAAACCATTTCTCCACCCACCTTTGTGAACCTCTTGAACCGGCCTGCATGCCAGAGATAGCCGTCTTCATCCAGGTAGCCCATATCGCCTGTGTTGTACCAGCCGTCTTTCAGGACCTCAGCCGTCTGTGCGGGATCATCATAGTAGCCTCTCATGACGGAAGGTCCCTTGACAAGTATCTTGCCGATCTCCCTGACTTTGCACTCTTCTCCTGATTCAATACTCTCTATCCTTACCTGTATGCCCGGGATCACCTTCCCCGTGCTGCCCGCTCTGTTGAACTCCTGTGAATTGACCGAGATCACCGGGGAGGTTTCCGTGGCGCCGTATCCCTCGAGAAGAGTGACACCGTGCTTCTTCATATAGCCGTCGCGCAGCGCATCTGGACACTTGTCTGCACCTGCTACCATCAGCCTGAGTGATTTGAAATCGCCCGGCTCCGATTTGTTCAGGTAACCCCAGAAGAAACTCGGGGTACCAACCATGATGGTTGGCTGCTCCTCGCGTGCTATTGTGCTTATCTTCTGAAAATCGAGCGGATTGGCGTAGGTCACCATCGTCATGCCGTGATAAAAAGCCACCCACAGGTTGACGGTCAGGCCAAATATGTGATAGAATACGAGGTTGGCAAGTATCTTGTCCTCCCCGCTGACTCTCACATAGCTGCTGAAGCTTTCTATGTTGGCAATGAGGTTACGGTGAGACAGGGGCACTGCCTTCGGATCCTTCTCGCTGCCACTGGTAAAAAGCATTGCAGCTGTATCATCCTCGCTGCCCCTGCTGACTGTATTCAGCAGCATTCCCAGCGGCAGCTTCGTCTTCAGTGCAGCCTTGAGCTTGTCGCCGGTGGTGACGCCTGCCATCAGATCCTCTATCATGACCATACCCTCCACCAGCGGGCAGTTGATCTTCTCAAGCAGGGAACGCGAGGTGATAACGGTGGTAAACCTACACTTCTTCCGGGCATACCTGACGTTAGCCTCCGCTCCGGTTGAGTAGTTTATCATCACGGGAACGCGTCCGCTCATCAGCGCTCCCACTGTTGCAAGTGCAGCGCCCGCAGATGTTGGAATCATTATCCCGATAAATCCCTTATCGTATTTGCTGAATTTCGAGCTCAGTATCAGAGCCCCTGTTAACGCCCTTGAATATGTGACGCTCTTTCCGGTTGTCTTGTCTATTACTGCCAGCTTCGAAGCATTCTTCTTCGCTATCCTGACGAATTGCTGATGTAGTAACATGTTGATTCGGTTTTAATTCTTGTCTTTCCTCTGTGTCAGGGGCTGAAGATAAAGAATTAAACCAATACAAAATGCATTGATGAATATTTCATTCGAAATTTATTGTAAATATCACATGATCTTATACCATTGTTTATGTGTTCTTTACAAAGCTCTTAAGGAAACATATTCAATGCCATATATATTTCGTTCGAATTTTGTTCCGAAATGCGAAAATGGCTTTGTATGATTTATAAGAAGGGACGGGGGGCTGAAAAGGGCAGCTATGCCCCGGCAGAATACCAGAAACAGGATACTGTCAGACCAGCCCCTTGAGCTTCTGGTTTGCGCGGAAGAGGTCCATCTCCACTTTTTCGCGGGCGATCCTTGACGATTGCCTGTAGGCGGCAAATTCATCCTTGAGCTCCTTCAGATCTTTCTCGGTGCGGAGGAGTACAACCAGGTTTCTTTTAAAGATCAGGAATCCAATTGCCATGAGCAGTATCAATCCGCCCACCAGTATCCACATAATGGTGTTATAGGCTGTTTTATTTATCTCCAGGCCAAGTA
>JAVEXM010000189.1:0-3178 GCA_034004025.1 Bacteroidales bacterium | reverse complement strand
AAATAGAGGTCGTCATAGGGGCGGTCGATAGTCTTAACCCCAATCTTCTTCATCTCCTCCAGGCTGCTTCCCACCTGTTTCAGTTGCCAGTCGAGCTGTTCTTCCATGGTCTCAAACGGGAAGTATTCAATCACTCCCAGCCTTTTTGCCAGCTCCCTGGCCATATAGAATGCCGGTTTTGTATCATACAGGGGTTCGGCAGCAGGAGCCCTGAGTGCAATCTGGGGCTTCCTGTGCGGTCCGACCCTGAGGTCATCATATCTCTCGAGGTAGGTACACTCAGGCAGGACCACGTCAGCCCAGCCTGTGATCTCCATGGGCATCGTATCAACCACAACCAGCAGCTGAAGGGCCTGGATTGCCTTCACGGTATTCTCCTGGTTGGGAAGAGTCTCCATCAGGTTTGTGCCGTTGACTATCCATGCCTGAAACTCGCAGGCACGGGTCGGGTCAGGGACAGTGGCATCACAGACCCCGTTGGCCAGCACCGTATCAGCCATCTTATAGAGGTCCGGAAACTCTGTTCTCCATGATCTCTTTGGTGTGGGATAGGCAGGATGGGGCGGCTCAGGCAGCTCGAAGGTCTCGGTGCGGAAGAATCCGCCCCTGCGTCCCCATGAGCCCAGCAGGGCATTGAGTATTGCCACGGCCCTCAGCCGCTGAGTGTCGTCACCGTACCATGTGACATGGCGCCCGGGATGAACGATGACTGCCGGGGAGGCGTTAGCCATCTCACGTGCAGTCTCGCGGATTACCGTCGGATCAATTGTAGTTATGCCGTAAGCCCATTCAGGGGTCATGTTCTTCACATGCTCCTTAAGGTACTCAAACCCGTATGTGTATTTCTCAACATAGGGCCTGTCATAAAGCTCTTCTGTAATGATGACGTTAATCCATGCCAGCAGAAGAGCAAGGTCTGTGGCCGGCTTGATCGGCAGCCAGTATTTTGATTTGCCGGCAGCTGTTGAGAAGCGCGGGTCGACGGTGATTATTGTTGCTCCCTTGTCTATGGCGTCAGACATCTCCTGTACCTGTCCGTTATGCATGTTCTCACCGAGATGGCTTCCGATCAGTACAAGGCACCTTGTATCACGTATATCAAGAGGCTCAGGGCTCTCCAGTGCCTCACCGAATGTAGCCTGGAAGGCCACCTCTCGGGGTCCGCGGCACTGTGCGTAGGATGGCGCTGCCACGTGAGGCGAGCCCAGGGCACGCAGCAGTGTCGAGAAGTATTTGCCTCCCGATCCGTGAGTGAAGAGAGCCACGCACTCCGGTCCATGTTCGGCAGAGATCACCTTTATCTTCTCTGCAATGTAGTCAAACGCCTCTTCCCATGTTGCTTCGCGGAAGCTCTGTGTACCTCGGTCGTCAGTGCGTATCAGGGGTTTGCGGAGCCGGTCCTCGTCGTGGTACATGCCTACCCCGCCGGTGCCGCGCGGACACAGACGGCCGTTGCAGTTCAGGTCTTCATTGTTGCCGATAATCTTCTGAATTGATCCCTTGTCGTCTTTGTAAACCCATCCGGCGCACTTCCAGAAACACACCTCGCAGTATGTGGGAGTCCTGCCGGTCAGGGCAGCCAGGGTGGCCTTCTGTCCGTCAGTGAGAGCTGAACCAAAAAGCCTGATACCCGCAGCACCTGCAACGACCGCACCGGCGCCCATTGCTGAGATCCTTATGAATTGCCTGCGTGTTGCCATCTGATATACTGTTTTTAATTAGATTTCACCCCGGTACGGGATGGTATATGCCTGTCACAGTGTGACAATCAGCGAAAGTACTGTTTTTAGATTAACAGAACCAATAAAATGATTTATATAATAGTCCCGGAAAATCTAAAAAATCAGGAGAGCCTCTTGTACCTGAACCTTACCGGTCCGGTACCGGCAGTACGCTTCCGGTAATTTTCATCATACTCCGAAAAACTACCCTCGAACCATACCACTCTGGAGTCGCCCTCAAAGGCAAGTATATGTGTTGCCACGCGGTCAAGGAACCAGCGGTCATGTGAAATGATCACGGCGCAACCGGCAAAGTTCTCCAGTCCCTCTTCCAGTGCACGCAGCGTATTGACATCGATGTCGTTTGTCGGCTCGTCGAGCAGCAGTACGTTGGCTCCGCTTTTGAGTGTCAGGGCCAGGTGAAGCCTGTTGCGCTCACCGCCGGAGAGCACGCCGCATTTCTTCTCCTGGTCGGCGCCGGTGAAGTTGAATCGTGCGGCATAGGCGCGGGCGTTCACCGGCCTGTTGCCCACTATCACCTCGTCAACGCCTCCGGATATAACTGCATACACGCTTTTGGCAGGATCGATGTCGGCGTGCGACTGATCTACATATCCCAGTGCGACTGTCTCGCCCACCTCAAAGGTGCCGCTGTCGACCTTCTCCTGCTTCATGATCATACGGAAGAGGGTGGTCTTGCCGGCCCCGTTGGGGCCTATGACTCCCACTATGCCGTTGGGCGGAAGGTCAAACTCCAGGTCCTCGAAAAGAACCTTATCCCCGAAAGCCTTGGAGACACCCATGGCTCTTATCACCTTGTCGCCCAGCCTGGGGCCGTTGGGGATGAAGATCTCAAGCTTCTCCTCCTTCTGTTTCACATCCTGGTTGAGGAGGTTCTCGTAGGCGCTCAGCCTGGCTTTTGATTTGGCACGGCGGGCTTTGGGTGACATGCGCACCCATTCGAGCTCCCGCTCGAGGGTCTTGCGGCGTTTGACGTTGCCCTTCTCCTCCAGCTCGAGCCTGCCGGCCTTCTGCTCAAGCCATGAGCTGTAGTTACCCCTCCAGGGTATCCCCTCGCCGCGGTCGAGCTCCAGTATCCATCCTGCCACATTGTCCAGGAAATACCTGTCATGGGTGATGCATATCACCGTACCGGCATACTGTTTCAGATGTGTCTCAAGCCATTGCACGCTCTCGGCATCGAGGTGGTTGGTGGGCTCGTCGAGCAGGAGGACGTCGGGTTCCAGCAGCAGCAGCCGGCACAGTGCCACGCGACGTCGTTCGCCACCGGAGAGGATGTTTACGGGTGTGGCAGGGTCAGGACAGTTCAGGGCGTCCATTGCGCGCTCAAGACGGTGTTCAAGGTTCCACCCGTCGAGTGCTTCTATCTGTTCCTGCAGCTCGGCCTGCCGGGCGATGAGTTTGTCCATCGCTGCCGGATTCTCATATACCTTCGG
>JAVEXM010000065.1:0-14774 GCA_034004025.1 Bacteroidales bacterium | reverse complement strand
TGCCTGCCCCTAAGTATAAATACCAATGGAAAAATAGGCGAAAAGCCCGTTCCTGCCCTCATAACTCCTTGCTAATTTTGAGCTTCCCAAAAAGGGCAACAACGGAACTTATGGAAGATCTCTATTCAAGGCTAATGCAGGATGTCCGTTTCGAGGAGGGACTGAAGGCATGCATGAACTGTGGTATCTGCACCGGCATCTGTCCTGCAGCCGAATATTACAGCTACGACCCGCGCAGGGTTGTGGATCTTGTCCAGACACGCAACAATGACGTTATCAGGGAGTTGCTGAAGAGCGAGACCATCTGGTACTGCGGTCAGTGCATGAGCTGCAAGACACGCTGTCCGAGGGGCAACACCCCCGGCATGGTGATCATGGCGCTGCGCAAACTGTCGCAGGAGTTGGGTTACTTTACCGACTCCGAGAAGGGAAGACAGCAGTTTGCCATCAAGAGAACGGTGGGCGACAATGTGCTGAAGCACGGCTACTGCGTCGTCTCCTATGACGTCGACCCGGCAACTCACCCTGAACAGGGACCGGCATGGGAGCACTACTATAACCATCTCGACGACTCCCTGGCGCGGCTGGGCGGGGAGCTCAACGGCAAGGAGGGCCCGACGCGCAAGATAGCCGATGATGTGCTTGACGAGCTGAGAAGCATCTTTGAGGTGACGGGAGGCCAGGATCTCTATGATGCCATCGAGGTGGCTTCGGAGCAGAAGGCCGGCGAGATGGGCATGGAGTTTAAGAAGGAGGGCAGGGACTTTGAATACTACAGGCATGTGGTGTCAGCCGACAACGGAACTCATCAGTGTGAAACGGAAGACGTAAGGAGGGATATTTATGAAACCAGAGGGTAAGAAGCGTATCTGGGCCGAGTACCAGAAGGAGATTCCTGACGACCACTTCTTCTATGTGAGGTCGTGCATCCGGCAGACATTCTATGCCGGGTCGGAACAGTACTTCCTGAAGATACTGCGGGAGGACCTGGGCAAGGATGTATTCGAGGACCCTCGTCACACCACCTGCACAGGCATCGGTTATCACGGTGACGTGGTACCCTTTGAGACCATACAGACAGTGGTGGCACGTCATTTTGCGCTGGCCACCGAGGCCGGGTATAGGCATATAGCAATTTCCTGCGTCACCTCATTCGGTATCTACTCTGAGATACTGGAGACCTGGAAACACTTCCCTGAGACTCTGGCCCGCACCCGTGAGGATCTGTACAAAGCTACGGGCCGCACCTTTGAAGTGCCGGAGACCATATCACACACCAGTGACATAATTTATAAATTCAGGGATGAGATAGCCCGCAAGGCAAAGTATAACCTGGTCGATATCAAGACGGGAAAGCCCTTGAAGGTTGTTGAGCACATCGGGTGTCACTATTCAAAGATGTTCCCGAAGTACGGCGTCGGCGGGGCCGAGTTCCCGCACGTGCTGATAGGCATGATAGAGGCATGGGGCGGCGATGTCATTGACTACCCTGAGCGGCGTCACTGCTGCGGCTTCGGATTCAGACAGTACCTCGTGCAGGCCAACAGGGGATATTCACTCTTTGCCTCACGGAAGAAGTTCGAGTCGATGGAACCGTATCAGCCTGACCTTATCATCGCCAACTGTCCGGGATGTACCATGTTCATGGACCGCTGGCAATACACGATCAAGGAGATAGACGGCATCACATACGGTGCTGACGGCCAGGGGATACCTGTCCTGACCTATGAGGAGGTGGCCGGGCTGGTACTTGGGTACGATCCTTGGGATATGGGCCTTCAGTACCACAATGTGCAGTCATTGCCACTTCTTGCCAGGATGGGTATCAAGGCTGATCCGGCACGGCGTTTCCTGTCCAGGGACGGCACCAGGTTAACCGAGCCTGCCAATCTTATCAACGGATGAAGGAAAAAAGAAAGCATGTAATCGTAGCCGGAGGCGGTGTGGCAGGCATGGAAGCTGCAGGGTCACTGGCGGAGATGGGGATCAGGGTCACCCTTGTTGAAAAGGGTGAGGACCCCGGCGGTCACCTGCTGCAGTGGCACGCCCTCTTCCCGGGCCGCCGGCCGGCAGAGGAGGTCAGGAAGTATCTCAGGAAGAGGATCGCCCATGAGAATATAAATGTAATCACCCGAACCACAGTTGAAAAGGTCAGGCATCACGGCCATGAGATAATAGCAGACCTCTCAGGCGGCACTCAGGAGAAGGCTGACGCCCTCATTGTGGCAACAGGCTTTGACCTCTTTGATGCCCATCGCAAGGAAGAGTACGGATACGGAATATATGACAACGTAATAACCTCGGCTGATCTGGAGGAGATGTTCAACAGGAACAGGGTTGTCAGGGCTGACGGCTCCGTTCCCTCGCGCATCGGCTTCATTCACTGCGTGGGCTCTCGCGATGAGAAGGTGAACAACAATCACTGCTCTAAAGTATGCTGTGTCACGGCCGTCAAGCAGGCCATAGAGGTGCGCAAGTTACTTCCGGAAAGTGAGGTCTTCTGCTTCTACATGGACATGAGGATGTTCGGCCCATATTATGAAGAGCTCTACCGTGAGTCGCAGGAGGTACATAACGTAAATTACATCAGGGGGAAGGTCTCCGAGGCCTCCGTCAACATCAGCAACAGGCTGGTTATCAAGGTGGAAGACACCCTCGCCGGCCGGCCGCTAAAGATGGAGCTCGACCTGATGGTGCTCATGGTTGGCATGGAGATGTCGAAGCCGGGGGCAAGACTGGCGGAGGCGTCGGGACTGAACACCGGCATCAACAGGTTCCTCGAGTCTGCTGATCATCATTACGGAAGCAACAGGAGCGGTGTGGCGGGTGTCTTTTATGCCGGCACATGCACTGCTCCGATGAACATCACCGACACAATTTCACATTCGCGTGCCGCTGTGGAGGAGACGGTAAGATATCTGGGCGGCAGATGAGTGAGCAGCAGGCAAACAGGTTCGGTTTCGCCATTAACCGCAGCAGGGCCATCAACTATGACACCTCTGACCGAAAGGTGAGGGAGTATGTCACTGTGCGGGAGCCGAGCTTCCGGCTCTGTTTTGCCTGCGGAGGATGCACGGCAGCCTGCACTGCGGGGCAGCATGCCCCCTTCAACCTGCGGAGGATGAATACCTATATCCGTCGTGGTGAGCTGGATACTCTTCGTGAGGAGGTGGCTCGCTGCATGCTGTGCGGCAAATGCCTGCTTGTCTGTCCGCGCGGGGTCAACACCCGTAACGTTGTTGCAGCGACTGCCGAGGCATTAAGAAAACTGGACAGAAATGAACTCTGAAATATTCATCTGGCCATTTAATCTGGGACTGTATTTTATACTGATATACAGTGTTGTACGCAGCACCATATGGTTTCGCAGTCTCTCCAGGGCTGACAAGCTGCGGCTGCAGCGCGGTTTCTTCGGCATGCCCTTCATGCAGAGTCTCAGGGAGATATTCATGGAGAGCCTGCTCCACCGCAGGATATTCAAAAAGAATCCCGTACTGGGTTACATGCATATGAGCCTGGCCTTCGGCTGGTTCCTGCTGATAGTGTTTGGAACCATTGAAGCTGACTTTTTCGGAGAGAAGCATCTGAATCCGCCATCCCATGCAATCTTCTTCCGCTGGTTCAATCCCGAACACGGGACATCAGGACTGGCCTCCGTCTTCACTCAGTGGATGGATTTTCTCCTTGCTTTCATTCTGTCAGGCCTGCTGCTGGCAATAGTAAAGAGGTTCATCCCGGGCATGATGGGCATGAAGAAGACCACGAAGCACACGTGGACAGACCGCATTGCACTCACAAGCCTCTGGCTCATCTTCCCTTCCCGGCTGCTGGCGGAGAGCTTCACCTGCGGGGTCCACGGCAGTGGAGGATTTCTTACAGGCAACCTCGGCGCTGCACTGGCATCATTTCTCCCGGCGGCTGACCTAGCCCCTTACTTCTGGTGGCTCTACTCCCTGTCGCTGGGCACCTTTTTCTTCCTTCTGCCGGTGACGCGTTACTTTCACATACCGGTGGAGTTGCTGCTGATCTTCATGCGTAACTCGGGCATCACCACCGCTGACAGGTGGTCAGCCTACAGCGAGGTGCAGACCCATGCCTGTTCGTCATGCGGTATCTGTATCAGTGTATGCCAGATGAGCCGGGCGGCAGGCATCAACGATATACAGTCGGCCTACTTCATCAAGGGACTGAGAAATGAAAGGGACATTGCTGCCATCACGGCTAACTGTCTTATGTGCGGGCGTTGCGAGGAGGTATGTCCCGTAGGCATTGAGCTCGGCCCGTTACGTCTTATAGAGAGGCGCCAGGGTGAAAGGCCGGCGACCAGGCTGAAGTTTCTGGACAAATACGGGCTTATGCGCAGGCGTGAGCAGATCGAGAGAGAGCCCACGCAATCGTACAGCTACCTCGTGCCCGAGGAGGAGCAGCAGGCAGACGTGCTGTTCTTTGCAGGCTGCATGACCCATCTGACACCCTCGGTCATTGTGGCCATGAAGAAGATCATGGACAGTGCCGGGGTGAGGTACCGTTTCATGGATGAGCAGGGAGGCGTATGCTGCGGCAGGCCTCTTATGCTTGCCGGGAGGGACAGGGAGGCACGCGAGCTCATCAACCATAACTCCGACATCATCTGGAAGTCAGGAGCAAAGACGCTTGTGACATCCTGCCCTATATGCTACAAGGTATTCAGGGAGAGCTATTACCTTGAGGCGCGGGTGATGCATCACTCCGAGTTCATTAACCTTCTCATTGAAGAGGGGTCGCTGCGCCTGGGATACCTCCATCGCAGGGTCGTCTATCATGACCCCTGTGACCTTGGCCGCGGGTCAGGGATATACGACGAGCCCAGGGCCGTCATCAGTTATGTTGCCGAGCTTCAGCCGGTGCCGGAGGAGAGATCCATGTCGCTCTGCTGCGGCGGCAGCCTTGGCAACCTGACGCTCTCATCGGAAAAACGTGCCCTGATCGCCGCTGATGCTGCCGGGGCCCTCACAAGGTCGGCTCCTGATGCACTGATAACTGCCTGCCCCCTCTGCAAGAAAACCTTTGCACAGGCAACGGAGACAAGGGTGAGTGATATTGCTGAACTGGTTGCCGCAGCCCTCCCGAAGCCTGTCAGAAAAACCAGGAGCCGGTCCTCAGTAAACACCATCAAAACGGTGACCGCCGGTTGATAACTTTTTGTTGGTATTAATTAATTGATTAGGTGACGCTTCAAATGTCAGAAAATTACTTTTATCTTGCGGCCGTCTTTTCAGGGTGAACTCTGGAATGGTTTTTGTTGTTGTTTGAATGTGTAAAAAGGACCAGTAGGATGAAATCAATAATCAGGATAACAGGCATATTTGCCTTTGCTGCGCTTATAGGCATTACCTCCTGCAAGCAGGATGGGTCATCAGCCGATTCCGGGAAACAGGAGAGGAATGACAGAATAGCTCTCAACGATGAAGGTGTTGTTCTCAGAATTGAAGATGCAGATCTCCTCCAGGTAGATTACAATCCGCAGTACAACACTGCTGAGTGGCAGTTCACGGTTGAGGAGCCGGGACGTTATGACGTGTGGCTTTCGAGTCTCACATGTGACACCTCTCATCTCCGCTTTGAGGACAACGTCATCATCACTGCCGGAGACACCAGGCTGACAAAAAGGCCTGTCGGCGATCAGATAGTGAGGGATGACAAGAGTGTCAGCGAACCGTGGTACAGGGCAGACTCACATATGGGATCAATTTTCTTCAGCCAGCCGGGCGAGTACCAGGTACAGGTTATCAGCGACAGGGTGGAACCGCATCCATCAGATGTCTCCAGGCTGAGTGTCGACAAGCATACGCTTATCAACTCAGTGATCCTGAAGCCGAAGGTCAACTGATCTTTTTCTCAATCCATCTTCTGGCATTAACGAAAGGCTGCATCCAGGGAGTGACCTGGTCGTTTCGTCTTTCTGCAGGGTAGTATGCGCACTGCCACGGGAAGTATGACCTTTCAAGGTGCGGCATCATAGCCAGGTGCCTTCCGTCATCCGAGCAGATTCCTGCGGTATCGTACATTGAGCCGTTGGGGTTCGCGGGGTAATAACTGCTGCTGTATTTGATGGCAATGTTGTAGCTCTCCTCGGGGCCGGGAAACACAAACCGTCCCTCACCGTGGGCTACCCAGATACCCAGTTCCATCCCCTCAAGGCCTGAGAGCATTACTGAGTTGGAAGGAAGAATTTTCACTCCCGGGAAGTCAGACTCAAACTTATGTGAGGCATTATGTTCCAGGCGTGGCCTCCTGTTCTGATCAGGCACTATGAGCTCCAGTTCAGCCATCAGCTGGCAACCGTTGCAGACGCCGAGCGAAAGAGTGTCATCTCTGCTGTAGAATTGCTCCAGGGCCAGGCGGGCCTTTTCATTGTACCTGAAGGCTCCGGCCCATCCTCTGGCTGAGCCCAGCACGTCAGAGTTTGAAAACCCTCCCACAAAGACGATCATATTCATCTCTTCCAGGGTCTCGCGTCCTGAGATCAGGTCTGTCATGTGCACATCCTTCACGTCAAAGCCGGCGAGCCAGAGTGCATAAGCCATCTCCCTGTCGCCGTTGACTCCCTTTTCCCGTATTATGGCAGCCTTCACACCACTGACAGGCTTACGGTCAGGGGTTATGCCCAGGGAGGAGAAACTGCCTGCAAAGTCCTTCATATCATAGTGCAGTGTCCTGCTGCCGTGATTGTCATATCTCTCTCCTGCCAGCTCATTGCCGCTCTGCCTCCGGTCGAGAAGGTATGAGCTGCGGTACCATAATGACCTGCATCTGTCAATGTCAAATTCGTAACGGGAGTCGCCGTTAGTCACGAAGATCTTCCGCTCTTTTACCGGATGACCTATGGAGACAAAGCTGATCATCCTGTCATACAGGTATTCCTCTGCATCCATCTCGTCAGCCACCTGAACAATCACGCCGGGATTCTGGCTGTAGAGCAGCCTGACAGTGTCGCGTTCGTCAATCTCAGTAAGGTTCACGGCCATGCCCCCTGTACTGTTTGCAAAGCACATCTCGAGCATGGTTGTGATCATTCCTCCGGCTGATATATCATGTCCGGCAATAATCATTTTTTCGTCGATCATATCCTGGAGCACCTCAAACACGAGGGCGAAGTATTCCGGGTCACTGACCCCCGGTGCCGTGTTTCCCGGGCTTCCCAGTGTCTGTGCCAGTGCGCTGCCTCCCAGGGCCGGGCTCATCCGGCTCATATCGATATAGAACAGGGCCGTTGACGGGTCATTATGCAGCACCGGTTCGATGATGCCACGGACATCTTTCACTTCCGATGCAGAGCTGATGATGACTGTACCAGGACTGTAGACGACGCCGTCAGGATATTTCTGCGTCATGGAGAGGCTGTCCTTACCTGTGGGAATATTTATTCCGAGGGCGATGGCGAAATCGCTTGCTGCCTTTACAGCTTCATATAGTCTGGCATCCTCACCAGGGTTTTTGCATGGCCACATCCAGTTTGCCGAGAGGGAGACGCCCTTCAGTCCGTCGGCCAGCGGGGCCCATACAATGTTTGTAAGAGCTTCGGCTATTGAGAGCACGGATCCGGCCGCCGCGCTTATCAGTCCTGCCGCCGGCGCATGTCCCAGTGCTGTCGCCATGCCTCTTGTGCCGCGGTAGTCCAGGGCTATCGCTCCCAGGTTGTTCAGCGGCAGCTGCAGCTCACCGGCGCACTGTTGTTTTGCTATCCTGCCCGTGACAGAGCGGTCGACCTTATTGGTCAGCCAGTCCTTGCAGGCCACCTCTTCAAGTTGCAGAACGGCGTCGATATATCTCAGGGGGTCTGACGGGTCATATGCCAGTTCACTGAACTGCATCCCTGTGGTGGCATCGGTCATCACCGTCCGCGGCGGTTCGCCGAAGAAGTCGCTCAGCTGCAGGTCTATCGGCTTCTCACCGGTAGTGGTGTTAAAGAAGGTGAACTGGTTGTCTCCGGTCACCTCCCCGATGATGTAGAGAGGTGCACGTTCACGAGCGGCAACGGCGGTGAGGGTATTCATGTCGCCGGGCCTGATCACCAGCCCCATCCTCTCCTGTGATTCGTTGCCTATTATCTCGCGTGCGGAGAGGGTAGGGTCGCCCACCGGCAGCCTGCCGATGTCAACCTTGCCGCCTGTCTCCTCGACAAGCTCAGAGAGGCAGTTGAGGTGCCCGCCGGCACCGTGGTCGTGCAGTGATATCACCGGGTTGTGGTCGCTCTCCGTCATGGCCCGCAGTGCGTTGTAGACTCTCTTCTGCATCTCGGGGTTGGCGCGCTGTACGGCGTTGAGTTCAATGGCGCTCTCATAGGCGCCGGTATCCACCGAGGAGACGGCACCGCCGCCCATACCGATGCGATAGTTATCACCACCCATAAGCACGATCAGGTCGCCCTTCTGCGGTGTCTCCTTCATGCTGTCCCTCTTCTTGCCCAGCCCTATGCCTCCGGCGAGCATGATGACCTTGTCATATCCGTAGCGCCGCATCTGTCCGAAGTGCTCAAAGGTCAGAACCGACCCGCATATGAGCGGTTGGCCGAACTTGTTCCCGAAGTCGCTGGCCCCGTTGGAGGCTTTGATGAGGATCTCCTCAGGAGTCTGGTAGAGCCAATTGCGTGGTTCGGTATGCCGTTCCCACTCACGAGGGCCGTCGGGCCTGGGATAGGAGGTCATATATACTGCCGTGCCGGCTATGGGCATGGCTCCCTTGCCTCCCGCAATGCGGTCGCGTATCTCGCCGCCGGTGCCGGTGGAGGCTCCGTTGAATGGCTCCACGGTGGTGGGAAAGTTATGGGTCTCGGCCTTGAGGGAGAGGACAGACTCGAAACCGCTGACTGCAAACCAGTCGGGTTTGTCCTGTGTGGCCGGTGCGAACTGCTCAGCAGGCGGCCCGTCAAGAAATGCACAGTTATCTCTGTAGGCAGAGGCTACATGGTTGCGGTTCTTCAGGGTTGTCTTTTTGATCATGCTGAAGAGTGAATCACGGTGCTTTTTCCCGTCGATTATAAAGGTGCCGTTGAATATCTTGTGCCGGCAGTGCTCGGAGTTCACCTGTGAGAATCCGAAGACCTCGCTGTCAGTAAGTTTTCTGCCAAGCCTGCGGCTCAGTTGTTCAAGATAGCTTATCTCATCGGCACTGAGGGCCAGACCTTCCCGGAGGTTGTAGGCGGCAATGTCATCTATTTCCGTAACAGGCTCCGGCTCGTGGTGAACGGTAAAGATCTCGCTGTCAAGGCCGTGGTATACCCTCTGCAGCATCGGATCATGATCAGGATTCCCGCCTGCAGCAGCAATGAACTCTTCTATCCGTGAGATACCTGTTATGGCCATGTTCTGCGTTATCTCCACGGCGTTGGTGCTCCAGGGAGTTATCATCTCGCGTCGGGGTCCGATGAAGGTGCCTTCAACAGTGCCGGCACCGGTGAGGATGGCGTTGCCGAATAACCACGAGAGCCTGTCTGTTTCACCGGAGGAGAGCTGTCTGTCTGCCTCGACGGCGATTATGTTTCCCGTGGAGATCCTGAAGAAAAGTAGAGTCTTGCTGGTCATAATATGCTGATGGATAGAATTATGGCGGCTGGCTGACTGCTGCTGCCGTCACCCTCAAAGATAATAAAACAACTGTTGCGGCTCTGAAGAAACAACATCCTGTCTCAGAAACAGCATCCTGCCACAGAAATAAAACCTTATTGCAGAATCAACACCACCACAGGGAAACATTACGGTATGGGCAACACACTGCCCGTTGGGTTAAACACCACCGGCCGGCTGCACATTATCCGGTGAGCTGCTCACTACCGGCCGGGCTGCAAATTACCCGGGGGGCTGCTCACTATCGGTGCGCGACCCACTGGCACTCCTCACCACTCAGCCTCAGTTACCGAATCTTGGGTTGACGATATTGTTGTAGATTGAACCGAAAGTATATGTCAGTCCTATTCCGGTCTCAACCTCGTATCCAGTTGCCTGTTCCCTCAGCCTCAGCAGTCTTTCTGCTTCCGAAAGCTCTCCCTTACGCAGGCTGAGCTGATCATTAATTCGTGCTGCCTCGAGGTTGAGAGTGAGGGAGAGTCCCTTGAATATTCTTACACGGGCCCAGAGGTCTGCTGCCACCATGTTTTTCGACAGGTCATGGAAGTAGTTAAGTCCCCGGAGCGAAAAGTAGATCGAACCCCATTTCTTCTGTACCTGGTATGCGACCCTGAGCTGATGTCCGAAAAGATTTTCACTGGTCTTGTTGTAGATAGTGGTGTCAGCATAGTTACTATACTGGTAACCAATGCTGTATAGAAACCTGAGCTGACGGTGAGTGGCTTCGGCATAGGGAAACAGGTCATACTCTATTGAGGGCATGACCATTGTATTGAAATCATAGTTTTCCGATGTCGAGGAGTTCATCTCCCAGATCAGGCCTGCTGACCAGTGGTCACCGAGGCTCTTTACAAAAAGGTTTTCGATTCTCTCATAGCTTCTGAGATAGGTTGTGTCGAGATCTTCCTCAATAAACCTCTGTTTTGTGTAGCTCTGGTCGAAATCGACCTCCAGCTTGATGTCAGGGGTTACCTTTGTAACTCTCAGCGAGTTTCTGAGGCTCAGTCTCTTATATGACTCTTCCGCACTGTACTGCGGGCTTGTTGAGATCTCGAATACCCAGTTTCTCCATTTGTCGACAACCTCTTCCTGCTCGATGGCACTGCCGTGTGTGATCTCTAGCTCATGTATTACCGGAGTCCTGCTTGCGAACCTCAGCAGGCCCGCCTTGAGAAGATTTGTACGTCGCTCCCTGATCTCGGTAGCTGACTCATGTGGATTGCTTGTATAGGTGAGGGTATCATACATTCCGGCAAACATATCCATCCCTTGAAAAACATATGTATAGAGGTCTCCGCCATTGCCTGAGTTCTGCCGTGTGACAAGCACATATACCTGTGCTTCCCGGACATCCCTGACATAATTTATCCACGGTATCTCCTGGCGTGTATAGCTCATGTCGCAACTGCTGCAGTCGATGAACACCCTGGCGGCATCCTGTCTCAGGTTGATGACAGGCGGTGGATCATGCTCCCTGAGGTTTTCTGATAACGGGGGAACAGTGTGTCGCAGGTTTCCGGCGGGCGGTGGATCATCCTGGGCGGATAAGGTGAGGGAAAGGAGGGTTGTAAGGGTTAGTATAAGCAGAAAGGAAATGTTGTGTTGATTCATAAGATGTTGCGGCTGAATATAAACAGCCGCAAATATATTCAAAAGAAAAGAACGGAGAGATGTTTAATAGCAAATGCAACAGTTGAATGCTGCCGGTGCGGTGCGGGCAGGCCCGGCAAGCGGCGCATATGGCTTTGAAATTAGCACTCTAAACAGGTTGTAGCTCTCCTCACGGTTTAATATATTTTAACATAGTGCGGGTGTCTGCGTGGCGGTTACCATTGCTGCACGGAGTATTCGTAAATCAGGCAAGAATATTTCCGGCGGGTTGCAGTCGTCAGCGTGGCATCAGGGTTGCGGTATCGCCGAAGATCTCGATGCTTCCGTTCCTTCCTTCACCGCTGAAGATGACACGGCCTGTGGCTGTCTCGGTGAGTGTCAGGCTTATGACCGAGGTCATGCTCTCCTCTATACGGCCGTCCATCAGTCCCCTTACGGGCGCTGCCAGTCCCGTTGCCGCATCAACCGGGGCTTTAATGGTCAGAGTGCCGATCCTGTTACTGAACCGTATTTCAACTTCAGAACCGTCAAATGAAAGTCTGCTCAGCCGTGACCTGTTGTATTCCGTAAACCGGTAGAGCCGGTTTTCGAACCAGAAACCTGCAATAAATCCCGTGAAGTTGCCCGTAACCCACGGTATACGTGCCACGGAGGCCTTGAATGAGATACCTGGCCTCTCAAAGTGGTTTGACTGCATCCAGATGTATGCTGAGGGAAATGAGTGGCCCCAGTCTTTCTCAATATAACCCCTGCCTCCGGTAAAGTCAATCTCCTCACCGTTGATTAGCAGGGAGCCGGTAATGCTGTGATCCATGCTAACGATGCCGTGATTGCACTCCATAAAGGGGGCGAAGGTGTAGGGGCCCATTATTCCGGGAGAGTACCACCGCGATGGCCACGGAACAGTGTCAGAGAAGAGGAGTGTTCCCGTTGCGGCCGGCAGTTTCAGGGTCATTCCTGCGGCGGAAAAGCTGTTACCTTCCAGTGAAAGCTCAAACTTCCTGTCGGAGGGTCTGAACAGTGCTGCATCAAAGGTAAAGTAATCAGATTTCTTCGCTGTGCCGTCGAGAAGCTGTATGAATGCATGACTCCTGCCTGATTCGTCCATGGCTATTCCCGGGATGAAGGCATATGCTTTTGATCCGGAGGCATTCACCACCTTGAAGTACCATCCTTCAAAATACTTTTTTTTGTTTCCCCAGCCCTGGTACATGGTGGGGTCAAACAGTGATCTGATCTTGGTTCTCAGGGTCATGGGTTAGTCTGTGGCTGTTAATATTCAAACATAGGAATAAAAATCAAGGTTGCTGCCCGGATTTACAGATGAAGGATAAACAAGCTGGCCGGGGAAAGGTTTCCGGCCTGGGGAAAGGATTTCGGGCAGGGGAATCTATCTTATTCCTTCCGAGTAGGTTTTCAGAGCTCTTTCCCGTGCGAGGGCATGATCAACTATCATATTCGGGTAGTCGGCGGTTTCATATTCAGGCACCCATTTTTTGATGTAAGAGAGATCAGGATCAAACTTCCTGGTCTGTTCCGAGGGGTTGAATATTCTGAAGTAAGGTGTGGCGTCGCATCCCGATCCTGCTGCCCACTGCCAGTTGCCGTTGTTTGACGAGAGCTCGTAGTCGAGCAGCCTGCCTGCAAAGTATGCCTCTCCCCAGCGCCAGTCGGTAAGCAGATGTTTGGTAAGAAAGCTGGCAGTGATCATCCTGACCCTGTTATGCATGAAGCCAGTGGCATTCAGCTCGCGCATGCCGGCATCAACAATGGGGTATCCGGTCATGCCGTTGCACCATCTCTCAAATTCCTCCTCGTTATTGCGCCAGATGATGTTGTCATATTTCTTCCTGAAGGAGTTGTCAACCACATGTGGGAAGTGCCACAGGATGCTCATGAAGAACTCCCGCCATATCAGTTCATTGAGCCAGACCTCGCTCAGCGGTATGGCGGCAGCGACCAGCCTGCGGATGCTGACCGTACCGAAGCGCAGGTGGATGCCCAGACGTGTGGTGCCATCCAGCGACGGTATATTCCGTGTCTTATGATAGTCGGCAATAATACCGGTGTTGATTTCTGGCGCACGGTACTGCAGATCAGTTTCCGCGAAGCCTATATCTTCGAGTGCCGGCAACGGTTGCGGCCGGGTTTTTAAAAAGTTGCCAGTAAGTTTTTCCGAAGGTTCAAAAGAAAGATCATCCTGTGTGAGCTTCTTCTTCCAGACCTTCGAGTAAGGAGTGAAGACGGTATAGGGTGTCCCGTCCGACTTCACCACCTCGTTCTTTTCGAAGATAACCTGGTCTTTGAAAGTGCGGAACGGGATTCCGGATTTGTCAAGCATCAGTCCGATCTGACGGTCGCGCCCAACGGCATAGGGTTCATAGTCGCGATTGGCATATACGGCCCTGACATCATACTCCGACATCAATCTTCGCAGGGCCTCTTCCGGCGTGCCATGCATCACCCGCAGTGATGACCCCGATGCGGTGATCCTCCTCTGCAGTGATTCAAGGGCGCCGTGGATGAATGAGAGCCGGCGGTCATGCCTCTCCTCCAGTTTTTCGAGAATGTTTCTGTCAAAAATAAATACCGGCAGCACACTGTACCCTGATTGCAGGGCGTGAGCCAGTCCCACGTTGTCTTCCAGCCGCAGGTCGCGCCGGAACCAGAAGAGGGTTACAGGTTCATCACTCCTTGTCATACATGTCAGCCCTGGCCTCGTTTTGTATCTGGTTTTTTCTGAGTTTACGCCTGATCCTTGTGAAGATGAAGACGATCAAAAGAAGGAAGACGGCGATGACAAAGAATGGTATTACCAGCGAAAGCAGTGAGGTGCCTGTCGCAGCCACATTCTCAACGGTAGCCACCACAGGGTTTCCGATGCCGGCAGTCAGCTTGGTTGATGTGAGCCTGGTGAGGGCGCTGCCGCTCTGGACGACGGCGGCGCTGCCTCCGCCGACGGCAGCGCCGGTGATCCATCTCATCAGCTCACTGTCTATCGGCAGCACGGAGGTGAGAAGAAGTGTCCCGGCAACAACAGCCAGCGGGGTGGCCACAGTGTCAAGCAGGTTGTCTACCACGGGAATGTAATAGGCAATGATCTCCACCAGGGTGGCTGTGGCCAGGATGACAATGGAGGTCCACGAGGCCAGCCACATGAAACTCTCATTCAGCGGCAGGAAGCCTGCCTTTGCCGCAATGGCTGCAACGAGCATCGGCACGAAGACCCGGAAGCCGGTGCTGGCTGCCAGCCCGATACCTATTGCCACGGCTGTGATAAGTTCAGTACTCATAGTAGATGTATCTTTTTATACTGTTTGTTTATTTCCGTCAGCCATCTCATCTGCAGGGAAGCATGGCGTTATCGCGCAAAGCTTTCAGAATGGCTTCCTGAAAATCATAGAAGGAGTGGGAGGGCTTTTTGAAGGCGCCGTCGCGTATACCGTTCATAATAAGGATAAAACCGTACTTTCCCCTGGGATCGAAAAAGAAAGCAGAATACAATCCGTATGCAGAACCCGTATGTCCGATCATCCGCACGCCTTCAGGCAGTGGTTC
>JAVEXM010000064.1:0-14791 GCA_034004025.1 Bacteroidales bacterium | reverse complement strand
GCAGACAGGGTGACCCTTACGGGTGAGGGGTCACTGGCAGGGAGGCCGGTAACGATGATAAGCGAGGCCATGCCGCAGTTTGGGGTGAGGATACACTCCGCAGCCGGATTTTTGCCTCTCTCCATGACGGGAAGGCTCTCAGCCGGCAAAGCCCTGTTGGACGGTTCCAAAGGCTCACAGCTTCTGACAGGTTTACTGATGTCGCTGCCGTTGCTGGAGTCGGGCAGTGAGATCACCGTTGAGAACCTTAAGAGCAGGCCATACATAGCCATGACGCTTCAGCTTCTTGAAGAATTTGGGGTCAGCGTTGTAAATGACAGCTTCACGCACTTCAATGTACATGGCGGTCAGACATACCGTGCCCGTGAATACACTGTAGAGGGCGACTGGAGCGGGGCGGCATTCCTGCTTGTCACAGGGGCACTGGCAGGTGCAGTGACGGTGAAAAGCCTCAATCTCAGCAGCATGCAAGCCGACAGTGCAATAATGAAGGTGCTGGGAGATGCCGGCTGTCAACCTGCAACAGAGGCTGGCGGGGTGAAGGTTGAGAGGTCTGACCTTAAGGCTTTTACATTTGATGCCACCGATGCGCCCGATCTCTTTCCCCCTCTGGCTGCGCTGGCTTCATTCTGCAGCGGCACCAGCAGGATCAGTGGCGTAAGCCGGCTGCAGCACAAGGAGAGCGACAGGGCAGAAGCCATAGCTGATGTTCTTGGAGCAATGAATATTGGAGTGCAGATTACCGGTGATGAGATGCTTATCAGCGGCGGACGGGCTATGGGCGCCAGGGTATCATCGCACAACGACCACCGTATTGCGATGATGGCGGCAGTGATGGCCCTGGCTGCTGAAGGATCAGTAACGATAACCGGTGCAGAAGCGGTGGCGAAGTCGTATCCCGGCTTTTTTGATGACCTGGTACGTCTCGGTGCGAAGATATCCCGATAAGCCACTATTTCAGGACAACTCCCTGTAACCTTATTTCCGACAGTCCCTACCGCGACCTTATCTCACGTCTCATAAACAGTACGTACGATAAAACAAAACTGATAATAGTGCCTGCCGTCAGTCCCGTCACCTGCGGCCATACCATCAGCAGGCTCTGTCCCGGTGGCAGCGGCCCCGGCAGTGCTCCTATCATCTGCTCCATGGTGAGGGGACCGAGGCTGCGCACGGAGGGCATCAGGAGAGTGGTTGTAGCCTCGCTGAAGAGCTGGTTGGGCATCACCCTCAGCAATGCCAGCCGGAACTGCTCAAATGCAATTATGGTCTGAGGAGCAGCTATCTCCGACGGCGCCAGTGACTTTGTAATAAGGTTTACTATAAGCGGGTAGAACACCGAGAAGAACAGCCAGACCGCTATTGCCGAGAGAGCAGCAGTGGCAGGCTGACGGAAAAGTACCGAGAAGAGTATTGAGAGGTTAAGCCAGAATGCGACATAGAGAATACTCAGCAGTATGAAGAATACCATCCTCAAAAATTCACCGGCAGTGGGAGGGATGCCGATAAAGATAAGTCCTGCCCCTATTACCAACAATCCCAGCGCTGTCAGCATAACGCTTATCACTGCCAGTGCCGCTGTGAATTTGGCATTGATGATATAGTCGCGGTGAATCGGCTGCGACAGCATACGTCCCATGGTTCCCCTGTTATGTTCCGAGTTGATGGCATCAAACCCCAGGGCAATGCCCAGCAGAGGTCCGAGGAAGCTGATGAAGACCGTGAATGAGGGCATGGTACCGTCAGTGATGGTAAACAGTTTCAGGAAGAAGAAGGTGCCCTCCGGGTCATTGGGTTTTACAGCCTGGGAGAAGTTTTCCAGGGCAGTGTAGAGTGATCCGAGGGAGGTGAGGGCAATAATGGCTATGAGGATCATGAATCTCCAGCTGCGGATATGGTCTGCCATCTCCTTCTCAACAATCACGCGGAATGGGTGCCTTATCCTATCCCCGGCTCGGGTAGTCTTAGTCTTTATTGATAGAACAGCATTACTCATGATCAACACCTCCTTCAAAATAACGGAAATAGATATCGTCAAGACTGTAATCCTTTCTTTCTGCATTGCCAGGCCTGCCGTCTTCGTTGAAGAGCTGTGCTCCAAGACTCTTAACGTCTCCTACAGCCAGAAGCTTACCCGCCACGAAGATACCCACCCTGTCACACACCTGCTGAACCTGGTGCAGGTGATGCGAAGAGAAGAGAACGGTGATCTTCTGTTCGCGGCTGAGCCCCACAATCAGTTCCAGGAACTCCCTCACCCCTGCGGGGTCAATGCCCAGTGTAGGCTCATCAAGAATGATCACCTCCGGATCCTTTATGAGCACATCGGCCAGCCCGAGCCTCTGCCTCATCCCCCTGGAATATTTTCCTGTCTTCTTAGATTTCTCAGCATCCAGACCCACCCGTTCCATCAGCATAGCTGCCTTAATGCTGGCAGCATTGGTTGCGAGACCGTTCAGGCGGGCTGTATATATAAGATTCTCCATCCCTGTCAGATCATCGTAGAAGCCCACCTCCTCAGGCAGGTAGCCTACTCTCTTTTTAACCTCCACCGGGTCAGTGACAGGATCGAAGCCGCACACTCTTACAGTACCGCCGTCAGGCTCGGTAAGGCCCAGCATCATCAGTATGGTGGTCGATTTGCCGGCACCGTTGGGTCCCAACAGGCCAAATATCTCACCCTTCTCAACAGAAAGGTTCAGAGAGTCGACAGCGGTGAACGGACCATATCTCCTGGTCAGTCCTTTCAGTTCAATAATATTTCCGGCCACGTCTACCTCCTTCCATATTTCCGGAACAGATACCATACCGTGCCGATGCCGGCCGCTATTACCAGGATGCCTACCCATCCCCATAGCATCGGGGTGCGTACTGACATCCTGAACGATGCTTTGGATGAGGTTTCAGGAGTCCTTGCCTCCAGACTGGTCATATAGTCGCCGGGAATAGCCTTTTTGTCAGCCTTGATTGTTGCTGTCACGCTGGCCTCCTTGCCCGCGAGAATGGTTTCTATCTCTTTGGGGTCAAATGTCACCTCCCAGTTGACGGGAGCCGAGCTGCTGAGTTTCACATCCTTGAGGAGGGAACTGCCGGTGTTCTTAACAACAAGGTCGATCTGCTTCTCGTCGCCGGCCACTATGTTGGCGCTGAGCAGTCCTGTGGGTGTTGTCAGCTCCAGCTTGTAAGTCCCGCTGATGACTGCCTCCAGTGTGAGTTCCCCTGTTGTCGACCCGGCCACCGCCCTCAGGGGAATAGAGTAATTGCCTTCCTCTGCATTGTCTGACGGTTTGATCTCAACGGCTACGCTGACAGTACCGTTGGGCTCTGCCTCCACCGAGGTTACCTGCTTGCCGTTGGCACGGAATGTGACAGTCCATCCCCGGGGGACATCACCCTGAAGGGCATAGGTCTGCTTCTCTCCGGTACGGTTCCTGAGGTCGGCATTATAAGTGAACGTAGAGCCGGAATGGCCCTCCATATTCGCCTGCCGTGTGGTGAACTCTGTCTTGTAGGTGCCCTGCTCGGAGATGTTGATTGTCAGAGGCAGGGTGTGGCCGGCGCCTGCAACAACGTATATCCTGTAATTCCCCTTGCTGACCTGGTAGGGTATCTCAACGTGCAGTTGCAGGCTTTTCTTCTCTCCGGGCAGCACGGAGATCTGCTTTACGTTCCAGGCTCCCGACTTGAGGGTGTAGCTCCAGTTACGGGCCAGGTTGGTAACGGCAAGATCCAGGGTGACAAGCCTGTCACCGTGATTGATGAAGTCCAGAGTGTAGTCAACCGATTCTCCCGGGGGGACACTGATCTTTGTAAACGGCGTATACAGCAGCAAGCTGTCCTTTTCAGCGACGGCACCGTGGCCGTAAGAGACTATCCCAGATGAAAGGATAAAAAAAAGAGCAGTCAGTTTCTTCAGTGGTGACATAAGAATTTCCTCCTGTTTTTTCTATGTTTTTCATACGGAATGCAAATTTAAAAAGGAGAAAATCACATTTACAACAGGGGAGAGATAGCTGAAGAGGATCGGAGAGGGTACCGAAAGATATTTATGGCTGAAATTGAATAAATTATGCCCTCAAAGTGCTCATTGTTAAAGTTTTCTTAAAATTCCGAATAAGAATTATGGTGGCGGGGTTGCGGTAAAGCAATATCCTGTCCCAGGTAATAATCAGGTTCGCATCGACTCAAATATTCAATGAGAGACGTCTCTCTCAACAAGAGACACCCGGGTCCGTCTGCTTAAAGGATTTCCAACCGGAGTCCGGATACCGTTTAAAGAATCAGCTCATCATAATATGGGCCTTCGCCAGCTTGTCGGGGATATGCAGGTGGATAGGACAATACTCCACGCATGTTCCGCAACTGGTGCATATGTCTCCTTTGACGGGAAGCCCGGCATAAAGAGAAGCAGCCATGATCCAGTCGTGATCGTCCATGGCATAGCGCTCAAAGCGCAGTATATCTGTAATGGGTATATGCTGAGGGCAGTGCGACTGGCATTTTCCGCACAGGCGGCAGGCCGTGATGTTGGCCCTGGCTGACATCATACTCAGCACATGCTCATCTTCCGGACGCAACTCTTTACCGGCACCTGAATAGGTATCCATGAATTCGTCCATGTTCCTTACACGGATGACAGCTGCATCAAGCTTCGTACGGGTTGTTAGCCATCTTACGAGTGCGTTGTGGGGGGAAGTGCCTTCCGGCAGTTTATCAAGAAACGACTGATCCTGCCTCATGCGTCCGATGCCCCGTGCGGTCTTCATTGCTATGGTCCCGAAGTTCTTTTCGCGTGCCAGCTCCATGAATGTATTCAGGTCGTCATCCCCGTCGTATGAATACATGAACTGGGCATGTTCATAGTTACCGTCTTCAATGACCGCCGTTAGAATCCCGGCAGCACTCTCGCCGTTCTCTACCCTGGGGCTGCCCTCATAGCTGTGCTGGGAGAGGCAGAGGTGTTTTACCAAGCCCTCTTTCCTGAGTCGTTCGAAGGCACGGATAAAGCTCCTGTCGTTTTTCAGTTCCGCAGCGTTATGATACCCGTAATGGAGCTGCATGTCGTCGAAGTAACCGAGTCCGGTTTTCTTAACGGCTTCCCTTACAAACCTGCAGTGCTCCTCCTCGTCGAAATGTCCCTGGAAGTGATCGCCTCCGACCCTGTCAACAGTGACCTGGCAATAATGGGCATCCCTGTTTTTCAGGATTATGTCGGGTGCCCCGGAGTTCATCCAGCGGTTTGCTTTATGCCAGTAGTTCATGCCACACCTGGCGCCGGCTTCCACCAGCTGGGGGGACATATCTCCGGCACCAATCATAACTGACACCTCTCTGCCGCTGTAGCCCAGTTTCCGACGTTGAAACGTGCCGACCTTCTGAAGGAGATCATCAAATTCCTGTGAGCCTGCAAAGCCCTGACTGGCGGATACATTTCCGGCAAATCCGGCCAGCATCGCAGTCGAGGAGAGCTTAAGAAATCTTCTCCTCTTGATTGAATTACTGTTTTTCATATTTCCTGATGTTACTGATAATCATGGTCTGCAATAATTCAAATCTAAGTTATTTTTGAGATATGGCAATGGCTGACATGGCAGGTTGATGCCATTACTTCAACGGTCTTTGCTGATTGTACACCGGAAGAAGCAAGTTGTTTGTATTGGCATAAGGATCTCCACGAGGTCAGTTGCTAACGCTAATCGGGCTTTTACTAACCGAAAGGGCTCTTCTGCTCAACCGACATTGTTTCGACTCCTTTTCCACAGTAACTTACATCAAAAAGGTCATGAAAAAGAGAAGTGGTATTTGGATCTGTGCATTGATCTTTGCCGGATTGGCAACAATGGCAAACAAATGTGAGAAGATCGAGCCGGAGGAGGAAGATATCCCCACGATCACTGACATAGAGGGCAATGAATATGAGATTGTGGAAATAGGCACTCAGTGGTGGATGGCGGAGAATCTCAAGGTCACCAAATACAACAACGGGGATCTGATAGGCACGACCAATCCTGCCGACCTTGACCTGAGTGATCAGTCACACAATGCAGGAAGGCCCAGGTATCAGTGGGCCTATGATGGCAATGAAGCCAATGTGGAGCTTTACGGGCGACTCTATACCTGGTATGCAATAACGGACCCGAGGGGCGTTTGTCCGACGGGCTGGCATGTGCCTTCCTATGACGAATGGATCACACTCCAGGACTATCTTATTGCCAGTGGCTACAACTATGACGGAACGACTACAGGCAACAAGATTGCCAAGGCAATGGCATCACTGACAAACTGGGATGCATCTTTGACGCAGGGCGCGGTTGGGAATACCGACTATCCTGCAAAGCGTAATGCCACGGGCTTCAGGGCCCTGCCTGCGGGTATACGGTGGACAGACGGAGAATTTGACGGCCTGGGTAGCTCAGGTAACTGGTTTACATCAACAAACTACTATGATGATTACGATGGCATTTTCCGTGGCTTTGTGATCTATAACTCCTCATATGGTCTCGGAGCCGGCACGTGCAACCATGAACCGGATGCGATTTCAGTCAGATGCGTAAAAGACTGATTACAGTTTACTATAAAAGAAAATGAACCTACCGTTTACTTTTAAGGAGTTTCTGGATATGCTGGCTTCTCTTTACCCATACTGCCAGCCTGATTTTCTTAAGGAACATTGATCAAAGTGAATTTCTCACAGCTCCTGACAGAGCAACGGGTACTCTTCAGAAAGTTGCCATAAACGAATTATTTTCGAATTGTACTTAAAATGATTCGTCCGGATATTCATGGATATCCACTAAGCAAATAATAAACAGTTACATACTTCTTCGAATAAAAAGAAATGTTTTTCGACCATATTTTAAAAAAACCATATGGTGTATGATTGCCATACCGGATAAATATTTAAATTGGCTCCCCTGAAACAGAAGGTTGAACCAAAACAGAAACTCCATGTTACTACACCAGCAGTTTGTCCGGATGGCAAAAAAGAATGCCGGTAAGCTTGCGATTATTGACAAGTCCACCGGCAAGAGTGTCACCTATTCCAGGGCCCTGATAGGAGCACTGATACTGAGTTCGAAATTCAGTAAATATGACAGGGGGTTCATTGGAATAATGATTCCCACCTCTGCAGGCTGTGCCCTGGCGACGGTTGCCGCGCTTATGAGCGGACGTATTCCCGTGATGATCAACTATTCCACCGGAGCCGAGTCGAATGCACGTTATGCGCAGAAAAAATGCAGGTTCAGTACTATCATCACCTCAAAAGCCCTTCTGGAAAAAATCAACTGTCCGCTCATTGAGGGTATGGTTCTCATTGAAGACCTGATGGCCAGTGTTACCACCGGAGACAAGCTTAAGGCAGCGCTGAAGACAAAATTGCCTGTTGGCATGATACTGAACGGCATCCATAAGGGTGATGATCAGGATACGGCAGTTATTCTCTTTACCAGCGGAAGCGAGAAGGACCCTAAGGCAGTGCAGCTCAGCCACCGCAACATAGGATCAAACATAAAGAGTTTCGGTGACTATGTGAAGATAAATGAGAATGATGTTATACTTGCCAATCTGGTATTCTACCATGTGTTCGGATTGACGGTCAACCTCTGGGTGCCGTTCTGGTACGGCATGACAATGGTGACCTATGCTAATCCCCTTGATTTCCAGACGGTAAGCAAGATTGCCCGGGACGAAAAGCCAACCATAATGGTCGGGACCCCAAGCTTCTACTGGGGCTACCTGCAGAAATCCGAACCGGGAGATTTCAAGAGTCTCAGGCTGATGGTCGCCGGCGCCGATAAATGCCCGGAAGCCCTGCGAGAGGGTTACATGAAAAAACATGGTGTTACCCTTCTGGAAGGTTACGGCGCCACCGAAACATCACCTGTAATCTCTGTCAACTCCCGGGAGTTAAACAGACCTGGGAGCACCGGCAAGGTAATTCCGGGTGTTAAGGTCAGGATCGAGAACTTTGAGACGGGAGAGGAGTGCAAGACCGGAGAGGTCGGCAAGATACTGGTCAAGGGCGACTGCGTGATGAAGGGTTACTATGATGACCCGCAGCAGACGGCAGAAGTTCTGGTTGACGGCTGGTATAATACAGGAGACATGGGCTTTCTTGATGAAGACGGATATCTGTGGCATGCCGGGAGGTTCAAGAGGTTTGCAAAAGTGGGAGGGGAGATGGTATCACTTGTCAAGGTTGAAAATGTACTCGAGAAATATCTCCCCGCCGGTGTCTCCTGCTGCGTGGTGGAGGTTCAGGAAGAGAAGAAGGGGTCAACCATTGTGGCTACAGTCTCCGAGGAGGTTAACAAGACACATGTTCTCAGAAGTATGATGGACGACCTGCCTGCCATATCTCTTCCCAGGGAGTTCATAGTGATTGAGAATCTCCCCATGATGAGCTCGGGCAAGATAGACTTCCGCACCGTCACCAGGATGGTACAGGAGATAATGAAGAATTCCTGAGGGATACTTTTTAGACCTGAGGGGCCGGCTTGTCTATGGCCCGCTTCTTCTTTGTGAATTATTTTCCGATACAGAACCTCGAGAAGATCTCACCCAGGATATCATCAGGGGTGATACGGCCTGTGATGAGCCCGAGGTAGTATATAGCCTGCCGCACGTCTGTGGCTATCAGCACCGTGGGTATCCCGTCGCGAAAGCCGTCGAGAACCCTCTGCAGGCTCTCCGAGACATTCTTCAGCGCTTCGTAATGCCTGGCGTTGGTAACAATATACTGAGGAGAATCCAGGGCACCAGTCTCTACGGATTTCAGCAGCATTTCCCTTAGCTCATCAATTCCCATTGCCTCTTTCGCCGAAACGGCAACAACGGGCAGTTCGCCGAATCCCGCCAATTCCTTCTTCAGCGCCTCAGCCCGATCCTGTTCTATGAGATCCGTCTTATTGACAACAAGGATTATTCTTGTGTCCCGGTTGCGGGTCATCTCTGCCACTGAGGCTGCAAAAGCTTCCAACTCACCGGCAGTGTCGGTGGCTTCCGCTACCGCCAGCACCACCTCCGCCGCTTCAAGCTTTCTCAGCGTACGCTCCACCCCAAGCACTTCTATCTCATCATCGGCCTGTCTCAGTCCTGCCGTATCTATGAACCTGAAGAGAAGGCCTCCCACGTGCAGCACCTCCTCAACAGTATCACGGGTGGTGCCGGGTATCTCTGAGACAATGGCTCTCTCCTCCTGCAGCAGCAGGTTAAGCAGCGATGATTTGCCCACGTTGGGTCTTCCGGCGATCACAACCGGGATACCTTTCTTAAGCGCGTTTCCAAGCCTGAATGATGATGCCAGCCTATCTACCAGGCTCTTTATTTTTATGACAGTCTCACTCATTGAGAAGCGGTCTGCGAACTGCACATCCTCCTCACTGAAGTCGAGCTCCAGCTCAATGAGCGAGGCAAACTGCAGCAGTTCCTGTCGGAGCTTTTCAATCTCTTCCGATAATCCTCCGCGGAGCTGCGACGCTGCCAGCCGGTGTGCGGCAGCGGAATCGGCTACGATGATGTCTGCCACTGCCTCTGCCTGTGATAGATCCATTTTGCCGTTCATGAAAGCCCTCATTGTAAACTCACCGGGCATGGCAGCCGTTGCACCGCGTGACAGAAGCATCTCCATCATCTTCCGGGCTATCCAGGGAGAGGCATGAAAGCTGATCTCCGCAGCATCCTCTCCGCTGTAGGAGGCAGGAGCCCTGTAGAGAGTCACCACCGCATCATCAATGAATTCATCCTCATCCTTCACCTGGCCATAATGGACAGTGTAACCTCTGGCCTCAAAAAGGTCAGCGCCGCCGGCAGGGGTGAAGAGCTCACTTATTATCCGAAAGGTCTCCGGACCGCTGACCCTGATAACGGCAAGGGCCCCGCCGGTGCCTGTTGCAGGCGCAGCAATGGTGGTGTCAGGCTTCAGGTTCATAGGTGAAATGCCATTTAATAACAAACTTACGGAAAAACGCCTGATTTTACACGGGCAGTACAAAATCAGGGCCACCTCCGGAATGCACAGATGAAAGATAATGATTGGAGGTAAGCTATAATGTGTTATTTTAGGTGCTCAAACAAACTTATCCAGGTATGAAGAAATCAATACTTATTATTACGATCGCCTGCACCGTGCTTACTGCAGGATGTACAGGAACTCAAAACAGGCTTACAGATGCTGAGATTGCAGAGGGATGGGAACTGCTCTTTGACGGCACTACTCTCGACCACTGGAGACTGTACAACAGTGAAGGCACAGGCAGTTGGGGCATTGACCAGGGATGTTTATACGCCGACGGTACCGGAAGCGACAGTACCGGCTATATCGTTACCAGGAAAGAGTACGCCAACTTCGACCTGGTGTTCGACTGGAAGATTGCTCCGGAGGGTAACAGCGGGGTCATGTACCACGTGGTGGAGTCGGACAGGTTTCACACGCCCTACATCACAGGACCGGAGTACCAGCTTATTGACGACATCAACTGGCCCGGAGAGCTTGAGGAATGGCAGAAGACAGGAGCTGACTATGCAATGTACCTGCCCGATCAGGAGAAGAAGAGGCTGAATCCGGCAGGTGAGTGGAACAACTCCAGGATACTTTTTGACAACGGTCATGTTGAATACTGGCTCAACGGCGAGAAGATAGTAGAGTTCGAAGCATGGACACCCGAATGGTTTGAACTCAAGAACAGCGGTAAATGGGCCGGCGCACCCGAGTATGGCCTGGCAGCCACGGGACTCATAAGCCTGCAGGATCATGGCAGCAAGGCGTGGTTTAAGAACATGAAGATCAGAGAGCTGCCAAAGAAAGAAGCAGAGCCCGTTAGCCTTTTTAACGGCGTTGATCTTACAGGTTGGACCGCATACGGAACCGAAAAGTGGTATGTCGAGGACAGCCTTCTGGTCTGCGAGAGCGGTCCAGACAGGCAGTACGGCTATCTGGCAACGGATATGTACTACAAGGACTTCGACCTGTCAGTCGATTTCAGGCAGATATCCGACGGCAACAGCGGTGTTTTCTTCAGGTCAGTCATTGAGGGAACAAGGATATCAGGATGGCAGGTTGAAGTGGCACCCAAAGACCATGACACAGGTGGCATATATGAGTCGTACGGAAGAGGATGGCTGATACAGATTCCGGAGGAGAAGGAGAACATACTGAAGCCGGGTGAGTGGAATACGCTCAGAATAAAAGCTGTCGGACCTGATGTTACCACCTGGCTGAACGGGGAGGAGATGGTACATCTCAACGATCCGAAAATTGGAAAGGCTAACGGCAGAATCGCCCTCCAGATACATGACGGAGGAGGCATTAAGGTTCAGTGGAAGAACCTCATTGTGCAGCCTCTCTGATAAGGGAAGAGGAATAAAGAAACCGCGAATGCCCCATGACAATTAAATTTGCATGGGGCTTCGCACTTCTTATAACACAATGATTAACTGGCGTTTAGCACTTGTTATGCTATCTTGCAAGGTTATCTGCAATAAAGGTGTTGTCAGGGATGCTTGCCGAGGTGTTTAACTCCTCAAAAAGCACCCTTGAGGTTCTTCCGTTAAGATGATTTTTGGCGTACATCTCGGTCATGATATAGCCCTCCCCTCCACCGGTCTTAGGCTGGGTCTTGAGTATCTCGATAGTCTTGAAGAGATCGCCGTCAAAATTGTAAAAGTCGATTTTTTTGATCTTCAGGCCCTGTTTCTCAAGCCATGTCACTTTTCGTGAGAAACCATACTCATCTGCAACGTCATCATCCACCGGAACACTCTCTATCACCCATAATCCGTTTTCGCCTGACTGGGGCATGTGGCTTATATTGAAGTCGGAATTGGCCCCGGAAGCCATGTCGGCATTGGTGAATTCAGAGCTCATGAAGCTTTTGCCCTTCTCGGTGCTTACGATTCTCCTGGTCCGCCTTAGTGCAGGCAGATATATCCACATGTCATCCTGACCATCCTTATTGTCAATGATCAGCATTGCCGTTCCCCTCACATCGGCCGGGTCAAGGAATTTCATCATTCTCTTTTCGGTATCTCCGTAGGTTTTGGACACCATGTCAACCACCCGTTTGCGGGTGGCACCGTTTTTTTCAGTGATTGTCAGCGTGACATTCGACTGCAGGTTGCCGGACATTGTCAGGTCACGGCTTCTGTCCATCAGCTGCGTGGCATCCGGCTGTTGTGCCGTAAGTGTCGGCAGTGATGCTATCAGCAGTGCTGACATCAGATAAAACATCTTTTCCATTTTTGTCATTTTTTATTTTTGTACGATTAATATTTACTTCAATGAAGGCTGGTTTGAACCAGAGCATGAAAGCGGGAATTACTATTATTGCGCAGAGCAGGCACGAGCCGATGGAGAGCAGCACCAGGTACCCGAAATATCTAATTGAGAGGAATCCCGAGATAAATGTCGCAGAGAACCCGGCCATGACACTCAGCCCGTTTATTACTATGCTTCTGCCAGTGGTGCGGTATGTCATGGCAATAGCAGCTGCATGGCTCAGCCCTCTTCGGAGCTCACTGTTATACTTCCAGAGGAACTGGATGGTAAAGTCCACACCCACGCCTATCATTATGGATGAGAGGAGGGCTGTGGCGGCATCTATGGCGACGTTGGTATGTCCCATCACCCCGAATTGGATAATGATGGATACCGCGAGTGGTATCGACCCGATCACTCCTCCACGCACAGAGCGGAAGATGATTGACAGGAGTATGAACACTGCCAGCAGAGCGAACAGCAGTGACGTGACCTGTCCCTGTATTATCTTCTGCGCAAAATCAGCCATGATAATGGCATATCCCCCCAGGGTTATCTCCGCGGGGAAGTCGGCAGTGTAACTTTTTATTTCATCGCGCAGATCCCTGATAATTTCATTCTCCGGCCTCGACAGCTTGACCAGGAGATGTGCCTTTGTATTCTCAAAGTTCATCAGCTGCTTCCAGTCGTCGGGATTGCCGCTCATGTTGTACAGCTCGAACATCTGTGCTATCGCCTGTGACGAATCGGGAATCTTGTCGTACCCCTCCTCATCCGGCTCATAGAGTGCTTTGCTCATCTCCCTGACAACATCGGCTATCGAGAATACGCTTCCAACGCCCTCCTGTTGCTTCAGGTATTGTGTAAGCTCATCGATACCCCTCATCACGGCAGGATCCTTGATGTTCCCGCTGATCATCACCGAGATGGTCTGTGACCCTCCGAATTTGGAGTTTATCAGTTCTGATGCCTTTCTGACCGGGTGTTTGTGAGGAAAATAATTCTCCTGGTTGGTATCTATTCTCAGGAAGGCGATGCCTGTGCTTACAAGCAAGGTTATCACGGCAGAGGCCAGCAACACTCTTCCCGGGTGGCGGATGACAAGGTTGGAGACAGCGCTTATGGCGCGGCTCAGCAGGTCTTTGGAATGATCTTTGGGCGGCCGGCTCTTTGTACCGGGTCTTTCTCTGAGGTAGATCAGTGAAGGTATCAGAAGAAGGCTCAATGCCAGTGCCACGGCAACGCCGGCGGCAGCCAGAATGCCTACCTGTCTGGCCGGTATTATCGAGTGTGCCAGCAGGCCCAGCAATCCCGCAATGGTAGTCAGTCCGCTGAACAGTATGGGCATACGGAGTGATCCGGTTAGCTGTCTCACCAGTTCTTTTCTGCCGGGAGGCACCTCCGAACGCTTCAGCTCCTTGTGTCGGGTGACCAGATAGATGCCGTAGTTATTTGCCACCGAGATGAGGATTATCGGTACCAGCAGGCTCAGTATTGAGAATTTCCACCCTATCAGGGGAATAAGTCCCATGGTGATTATCACGGTGAGTACTACCACACTGAAGGGCATGAAGACACTCCTCCAGTCGCCGAGGCTCAGCTTGAGCACAAGCAGCATTATGAGAAGTGCAATGGGAATAAGAAACAGTGCATCATGATTGACATCCTCCACTATATGGCGGCGGATATAGGGAAGGCCGCCAGTCATCATCTTCCCGGCTGCATCCTGTTCAGCAATGATGGAGTCGACCCTATTCAGCGTAAGATACTCCGGCACGTCAGGATTGACCGTACCTGTGACGGCTGATGCCGTCATGTCTTCGGACACTGAGATTCCCAGTGCAAACTGGTTAGCCAGTATATCGTTACGCAGTTGTTCGGTTCCTGCAGGATTGTCAGGGATCCTCCTTATCAGCGGGTCGACAATCATCATGCCATCACGACCCTCTATCTTTCTGGCTGTAAAGAGCGAATTGACAGTACTTATACCTTCCATCCTGGAAAAGCCCCTGTCGATCTCCTTTACGCTCCCCAGGTTCTCAGGGGTGAGTACCGAGCTGTCTGTCAGCAGCACCAGGATCATGTCCTGCACCCCGAAATCCTTTTCGATGGAGTCGGTGCTGACACGGGAAGACATGGTACGCGGCACGAAATTCCTGATCTCAGGATCAGTCTCAACAGTTGGTATCAGGAGTCCCAGTGCCACAGCCAGCGCCGCTGAGACTGAGATTATCCACCATTTGTATTTTATAATAAAACCGGTCATCTTTTCAGAATTCTATTTTTATCGAGAAGAAGGCAGCTTTCATGAAGTCGTCTATAATGTCATATAGTCCGCCTTTCGCACCCGAATAGTGTTCAAGTCCGGCGCTCAGAGTCACCCCGTCGGCTGGTTTGAACTCCACCACCGGCATAAGCAGAAGGTCCCGGGAGGTGACATTATACAGGACCGTCATTGACGGGATCAGTCTTCCGTAGAGGAGCTCTGCCTCAAACCTCAGTCCTGCAGAATGATAATACTCGTGCATCTGGTTG
>JAVEXM010000188.1:0-3220 GCA_034004025.1 Bacteroidales bacterium | reverse complement strand
CACCTTCTGCATCTCCATCTTCCCCTCGGCACCCACAAACAAAATCTTCACACCCGGCTCAATCCGGCGCAGTGCATTGGCAATGGCAATGGCAGGAAAGAGATGGCCGCCGGTGCCGCCCCCGCTTATGATAATCTTTATATTTCTGTTCTCTTCACTCATGCTCTCATCATGACTTCCCGGTCACTTTTCCTCCTTTACTTGCCCCTTCAGCCTCTGTCTCTTCGGTTATTATCTATACTTCTGTCTGTTCTATACCTTTTTCGCATGTCATGCAGGCATCTTGTCAGTCTGTTCCACCTCGGACAGCTTCTCCTGCCGCTCCCGCGCATTCATTACCCTCGACACGCTGAGTATCGCACCAAGTGCAAAGCTGATGACCATTACCGAGGTACGCCCCCAGCTTATCATCGGCAGCGTCTGGCCCGTCACCGGGAATATCCCAACCGCCACCAGCATGTTCAGGAACGCCTGGAATACTATCATGACCGTCAGCCCCAGCACCATCAGGGCCGGGAACGCATAATCACATTTTCGTGCTATCTGCACCCCCCGGTACATCAGCGCCAGGTAAGCCATTATAAGGATCACTGCACCAAACAACCCGTACTCCTCGACGATGATTGCAAAGATGAAGTCGGAGTTCGACTGGGGCAGGAGGTTCCGCTGCGTGCTCTTGCCGGGCAGCTTGCCAAACAGCTTGCCCGTTGAGATGGCTATCATCGCCTGGTTTGCCTGGTAATCGGCATCGGGATTACTCTTGCCGCCGAAATGGGCTTCTATACGGTTCTTCCAAACCTGCACCCTGTTGTCATCCTTCTTGAAGACAAGAAGCAGCGACGCAAACAGGATCACCCCTGCGAGACCCAGTCCTGCATAGGCCAGAAGAAACCTGACCGGCACCCTGCCGATGTAAAGTATGATCATGCTGATCCCGAAAATCATCAGAGCAGTAGAGAGATTCTCTGACATGATAAGCACACACACTATTGCAACCGGTACCAGCAGCTTCATCGTCACCACGCTGAAGTTGTTCAGCTCCTGCTGGTATACTGTAAGTCCACGGGCCAGGTATATCACCAGGGCCACCTTCGCAAGGTCCGAAGTCTGCAGTCTCAGCCCGATCACGGGAATCTCTATCCAGCGGGTGGCTTCGTTGATGCTCACACCGGCAAAAAGAGTAATGACAAGAAGCAGTATCGCCACTACCAGCCCGATGGTGGCAAACTGCATATATTTAATATAAGGTATCCAGTGGGTGACAACAATTATCAGCAACCCCAGCATCAGCATGATGAACTGGGTGCGGAGGAAATAGAATGTATTGCCGCCGAACGACTTATAGGCCACGCCAACCGACGAGCTGTAGACCGACAGCAGCGACAGCAGCATGAAGAAGGCAATCAGTCCCCACAGGTACCTGTCGCCCCTGAAAAACCTTTTGATCGTTACCTCGGCCATTCCTTACTACAGGTTTCTTACACACATTTTAAACTGCCGCCCGCGGTCCTCGTAATTCTGGAACAGGTCGAAGCTGGCGCACGCCGGCGAAAGCAGCACCGTATCGCCCTTATGGGCAAGATAGTATGCAGACTTTACTGCCTCCTCCATGGAGCCTGTCTCAACGATTGTCGGAACCATCCCGCCAAAAGCGCTGATGATCTTTGAGTTATCCTTGCCGAGGCAGACAATTGCCTTCACCTTAGCCTTCACAACGGTGAAGAGCTCACTGTAATCATTGCCCTTGTCTATCCCTCCGACGATCCACACCACATCGGTCTTCATGCACTCAAGGGCATACCATGTGGAGTTGACGTTGGTTGCCTTCGAGTCGTTTATGAAGTTGATGCCCGCCACCATGATGACGGACTCAAGCCTGTGCTCCACTCCCTGGAAGTCTGCCAGACTCTCGCGTATCGTCTCCTTGCGGATATTGAGAACCTTACCGGCGATGGCCGCAGCCATCGAGTTGTAGGTGTTGTGGCGTCCTTTCAGCGCCAGGTCGTGAATGGTCATAAGGCTGGTTTTTTCGGTTATGTCAATTATCAGGTTGTCATTTTCAATGCATGATGTCATCCCCTCGCACCTGTCGATGGAGAATGGATGGGATTGTGCGGCAATTGTCCGGGCGGCCACCTCCCTGGCGGTTACCGGGTCATCGGCACACCAGATGAAATGATCAGCCGGGGTCTGGTTCTGAATCACCCTCATCTTGGAATCGACGTAATTCTGCATCTCGTGGTCATACCGGTCAAGATGGTCGGGGGTGATGTTCATCAGGATTGCTATCTCGGCCTTGAAGTCATACATTCCGTCAAGCTGGAAGCTGCTGAGTTCAATCACGTAATAGTCATATCCGCCCTGTGCCACCGCCATCGCGAAGCTGTTTCCCACATTCCCCGTCATGGCCACGTTAAGCCCGGCCTTCTTCATCATGTGATAAATCAGGTTGGTGGTGGTGGTCTTTCCGTTGCTTCCTGTCACGCAGACCTTGAAGGCATCGGTGTAGCGGCCGGCAAACTCTATCTCGGAAATAACCGGGATCCCTTTTTCGCGTATAGCCACAACAAGCGGGTTGTCCTCGTGCACACCGGGACTCTTGATCACCTCGCCGGCGTTCAGTATCAGTTCCGGGGTATGCCTGCCCTCCTCAAAAGCGATGTTGTGTGAGACCAGTATCCCGCGGTATTTGTCCTTTACCGTACCGCTGTCGGTGACGAAGACGTCAAACCCCTTCTGCTGAGCAAGCACGGCCGATCCCGCACCGCTCTCTCCCGCACCCAGTATTACAATTCGTTTATTCATTCTATCTTATCTTAAGTGTCACCACGCTCAATACCGCCAGTATTATCGCGACGATCCAGAAACGCGTAACTATCTTTGGTTCAGCATATCCCTTCTTCTGATAGTGATGGTGCAGCGGAGCCATGAGGAAGATGCGCCTCCCCTCGCCGTACTTCCGTTTGGTTCTTTTGAACCAGCTCACCTGCAGCATCACCGAGAGGCTCTCCACGAAGAAGATGCCGCACAGGATTGGTATCAGGAGCTCTTTTCTAATCACAATGGCGAAGACAGCGATGATCCCTCCGAGGGTCAGGCTGCCGGTGTCACCCATGAATACCTGTGCCGGGTATGAGTTGTACCAGAGGAATCCCACGAGGGCTCCGGCGAAGGCGGCAGCAAAGATAACGAGCTCGCCTATGTTCGGCAGGTACATTAT
>JAVEXM010000187.1:0-3220 GCA_034004025.1 Bacteroidales bacterium | reverse complement strand
AGGTGGAGTGGCGCTGCAGTCCGTCAGGATTGAGGCAGGGGTCAATAAGAATGACAGCATTGCTGAGTATCTTTTCTATCTCCGGGCCCTCTCCGGCAACCAGGTAGTAGGCTGTCAGCAGCGAGGCGTTCTGAGCGCTCGACTCGTTGCCGTGGACACCGTAACCCAGCTTTATGATGACGGGCATATTGCTCACATCAACAGATTTTGCAACTGACGGGTCAGAGAGCCTGAGGTGCTCAGCCCTGATCTGCTCAATCCTGCTCATGTTCTCCTCTGAGGTAACGATCATCTGGCCCAGTTCCCTTCCTTCCCAGCTGTTGCCGTACTTCTCCCACACGGCTCTCTCAGAGAGGCCTTCAAGAAGCTTCATATAACCCAGCAGCCTGTCGTGGGTGACATGCCATTCACCCGGCTGATGACCTATAAAGGATGCAGGTGTTGGTATTGATGCGCTGTAGCTTACATCTGAAGGAAGAAAATAGGATAGGTCCGCCTGGCCGCTAACCGTCAGTGATGCCAGAAGGATCAGGAAGAAAAACAGGATTCTTTTCATCTGATCAGTTTTAGATAGAGTGAGCAATTTCGGAAAAATAGGGTTCCGTTGTTACAGCCGGAATTTGTTGTGCAGCATATTAAGATCTGGCCACCCGCTTGCTGTAATGGGGTGTGTCTCCCCAAACACCCAGGCATAAGGTTGTGCCGGGAATCTTTTCCAGGTCAAGGCCGCTGATGTTATCTCCGTTTATCTCGCTGGATTCCGGCTTGCCCTCATAGATGAGGTAACCCTTCCTGTATTTGTTGGGGGTGAGATTGGGCATCACCACGTTTGCGCCGCAGGTTATCGCCATCTCGCGTCCGACCCTGTCAACAGTCTGCATGGCCGTGGAAGCAACGATGTTGATATCTTTCATAATAATGCGCAGTATTGCTATCATCCTGAGGGTCATGTTAAAACGCTCTCTGATGAATAGATTGTCAGTGCCCCTGCTGCCCAGCGGTGTGGCAGAGTGCTCGATGAACGGTCCCATACCGCACATGTCTATATCAAAATCGCGCATGAAGATAAGGTCATCAGCGAGATGGCTCATAGTCTGATAGGGCAGGCCCACCATCACTCCCGTGCCTGTCTGGTAACCCTCTTCCTGGATGATCTTCAGGCTTTCGAGCCGTCGCTGGTACCTGTGCATCTCATCGTCAGGGTGCACTTTGCGGTAAAGAGCCTCGCTGGAGGCCTCGATGCGGAGCAGGTAGCGGTGGGCTCCCGCCTCAAACCAGCGGCGATATGTCTCCCTGCTCTGCTCACCCAGGGAGAGGGTGATCCCCAGTCTTCCGCCGGTGAGCCTGACGATGCTCCTGACCAGCTCTTCAACGTTATCAACGAATGTCCTGGAAGTGTTCTCCCCCGACTGTATGGCTATGGAGCCAAGGTTGAGACGGTAGGCGGTCATCGCCGCCTCTATCACCTCCTCATTGGTCATGGTGTACCTCTCAACAGCGTGATTGTCACGCCTGACACCGCAGTAAAGACAGTTTTTCCCGCACATGTTCGAATACTCGATCAGCCCTCTGAGATAGACATTATTGCCCAGATAGCTGTCTCTCACTGATGCTGCCTTGCGGAAGAGCAGCGGAGCTTCATCCTCACTGCACTGCAACATGGCGAGGATATCAGACCGGTCATGGTCTCTCTTGTCAAGTATGGTCGCTATGCCTGAGGTCACGGATGTAGTTAGCCTTGCAACATTAACAAACAGGTGTCGGCTTGGTTCACTTCCCTGCTGATATTTTATTCACAATCTTCTGCCTCAAATATTCAGAGCTCCGGTATCATACATTGTCGGAATCCTCTGCCGGAATCATCCGAAGGAATCATCCGAAGGAATCCTCTGCAGGAATCAGCGGCCGGCAACCTCTGCAGGAATCATCTGCCGGCATCCTCTGCCGGAATCACCTGCCGGCATCAGCGGCCGGACCTTTCTGTAAAAATTTAATCAGAATCCTCTGCCGAACATCTGCCAGAGTTCTCTTTTCAGTTCCTGCCACCTGCTCATGGCGCCGTGGGCAAACGCGTTGGTGTACTCAGTGACGGCCTTCCTGGCTTCTTCATTCTTGCCTTCAGATACGAGTGTTTTAACTCGCTCCTCCAGGGCCGGCAGCTCGGCGAGAGCCTTTTGCTCCATGTCAGCCACCGCCGGCTCGATCAGCTTGCGGCCCCTCTCCCAGTTCACCGTGGAGAGCCTGTTGGCTTCGCGGAAGGCCCAGATGGCCGCATCCTCGCGGTAGCGGTGCTGACCGCATATGCTGAAGCTCTGTGGCAGTGCCATGGTACCTGAAAAGATGGGTATGCGCGGACTCTGGCCCGGATTGTCAAACGAGAACCATGCCACGGCACCCACCTCGTCGGGCAGCCACTCACGACACTGGATAACGTGCGAGTAAGAACAGCCTGCAATTGCAATGGTGCGCTGCCTCTCTATGGTGCCGGGTCTGAGCTCATTGACAAGATTCCGCATGTCAGTGCTCATCCAGTTGAATGCGATTGGCGACTTGACGGTGTCAGTCACCGGATTGCCCGATTCGTCCCTGCGGGTTACACTGACCATAAGGTTTTTTGTCATGTCATAGGGCGTACCCTCGTATGTCTCGCGGAAGAGAGCCATCACATCGCTTACGGATAGTTTTTTTTCCGGTTTCACCGAGAAGGGGAGTTCCTCCATCTCCATCGTCAGGTTCAGTTCAGGGGCCAGGGTGCTGAGCACGAAGAAATCGCGGATGGCATACGGTTTGCCCGTGCCGATAACCTTGTAGAATTTGAACGGTTCCTTACCGTCCCAGTAACCAAGTTCCTTCGCTTTTTTGCGCAGGTCCGTGGATGTCATAAAGTGATCGGGGTCCTTGAAGTTAACGTCAGAAATTCTTGGAATGTTTGCGGCAATGCCCACGTGGTCATCGGGGATCCTCTGGGCCACCCAGAGTGACGAAGGTTTGCCCGGACCCGAGCCGGCTATCTCGAGCTGCCACACCTCGCGCGGATCGGCTATGGTGATGCATTCGGCCAGGTCGCCGTAACCGTATTGCTCTGCCAGCGAGCCTATAAGAGCTATCGCCTGGCGTGCCGTTGTGCAGCGCTGAAGGGCAATCTTCTCAAGCTCCTCGATGAGAAACAAACCCTCCGTATTGATGAGCTCTTTGCGTCCGTAGATGGTAGTTTCACCAA
>JAVEXM010000186.1:0-3292 GCA_034004025.1 Bacteroidales bacterium | reverse complement strand
ACAGACTATAACCCCATTGCGATTGTATTTGTCAGGCTGTGCCTGGCGATAGTCTTTCTCTCAGGATTCCTGTGGATTACAAAGCGATTCACACGGGTAAAGAAGGGTGACCGGAAATACTTCTTCCTCCTTGCCCTGTTTGAACCGTTCTTCTATTTCCTGGGAGAGAGCTTCGGTCTTACATACGTTTCCTCAACCGTAGGTTCTGTGATCATCTCAACAATCCCGGTCTTTGCAGTGATCTTTGCATTTGTGATCTACCGCGAGAAGCTGAAGCTCATCAACTACCTGGGTGTGATAATCTCATTCATTGGCGTACTGATATTCATAACCAGCAGCACCGGCAGCATAACGATGAATCCCAGGGGACTTGCCCTCATGTTCCTGGCAGTGATCTCGGCAGTGGGATATAACATGATGCTGCACAGGCTGGCATATGACTATGATCCCGTAACCATAGTAAACATCCAGAATATTATCGGTGCAATTCTTTTTCTTCCGATTTTCCTGATATTTGATTTTAAGGAACTTATGGCCACCGGCATCGTTGCGAAGAGCTTCGGTGCAATAATTCTGCTGGCCGTCTTCGCCTCGTGCGGAGCCTTTGTTCTCTTTGCATATTCAGTAAGGCATGTGGGGATAGCCCGCGCCAATATCTTCAGTAATCTTATCCCGGTTTTTACTGCCATTTTTGCATTCTTCATCGTGGGCGACAGGCTGACGGTGAGAAACGGAGTAGGAATGGCCGTGGTCATTGCAGGGCTGTTCCTGTCCCAGGCAGGCAAGAACAGGCAGGCCGTGGTTGACACTGACTTCGCGGGCAGGACCGCCTGATGATCCCGAAATGGACAGAGCAGTAATGAGGTTCTGCCGGGATTGTTATCTTTGTCTTCAATCAGTATTAAGATGACAAACAGGGGCATTGATCTGCATTCCGGGGTCACGGCTGTTCTGGCCGGCCCGAGGGTGTTTTGCCTTCTCCTGATAATGCTTGCCGTGCCGGCCAGAAGCCAGACCGGAGGTGACAACACCTGGGAATTTCTTAACCTGAGCCATTCAGCCTTTGCCAATGCCACCGGCGGAATAACGGTCTCTTCAGGACGGAGTGACCTGAGCCTCCCCTGCTTTAATCCGGCACTTCTCAACGGCACCATGGACAATGACATATCCCTCAGCTTCTCGACATGGGCTGCCGGGATCAAATACGGCTACGCATCATGGGCACGCAATACGGAAACTTCAGGAACATTCGCCGGGGGGCTGAGCTTCGTAAGCTACGGAACATTTACTGAAGCCGACATTGCCGGGAATATCACAGGAAGCTTTACAGCTGCGGAATATGCTTTTAATATTATCTGGTCATGGCAGATTGATTCATCTTTCACCGTGGGGGTCAACCTCAAGCCTGTAGTCTCGAACCTCGAGCGATACTTTTCTGCCGGGCTGTGTGCAGATATAGGGGCTGCATACCATAATGAAAAACTGCTCCTTGACGCAGGGCTGGTCATACGCAACGCAGGTCTGCAGCTGATAAGCTACACCGGCCAGGGAGGAGAACCGCTGCCGTTTGAGATAATTGCAGGTGCAACAAAGAGGCTGGCCCACGCCCCTTTCAGCTTTTCACTCACGCTCAGGCACCTTGAAAAGGCTGATCTCACTCACGACTATGACACTGAAGATGAAGTCCCCGGAGGCGGATTCGGCGAAAACGTGCTGAGACACATTGTTCTGGGGGCAGAGATCCTGCCGGCCGACTCCTTCTGGATAGGTGCAGGGCTGAATTACCAGCGGAGAGCGGAGATGCGCACCCCGCAGCGCACCGGCATGGCCGGTTTTACAGCAGGTTTCGGCATCCGCACAAAAGCTTTTGAGCTGGCATATGCACATGATGCCTTCCACCCCGCCGGCGGATCAAACCACATCACGGTGACACTGCGGCCTGAAATAATCTTTAAAAAACAGCCTCCCGTGAACCTTAACGGCGGCACATCGTTTTAATCTGAAGTATAATGTCAAAAGCAAAAAAGAAGATCATAGTCACCGTCGACGGTTATTCGTCATGCGGCAAGAGCACCTTCGCGAAAGCGATAGCCAGGGAACTGGGATACATTTATATAGATTCAGGGGCGATGTACAGGGCTGTGACCCTCTTCGCGCTGCGGCGCGGACTTGCAGGAGAAGGGGTGGCTGACGAGAAAGGCATACTGTCAGTGCTGCCGGAGATAGTTATCACCTTCAGGCCTGACCCTGAGACCGGTTTCCCGGTGACATACCTTAACGGTGAGATGATTGAGAGGGAGATACGCGACAGGCAGGTATCTGATAACGTCAGCGCCGTGAGCACCATTGCAGGCGTACGCGCCAGGATGGTGGAGCTGCAGCGGGCCATGGGAGCTGGCGGCGGAGTGGTGATGGACGGACGGGATATTGGCACGGTGGTCTTCCCTGACGCACGGCTCAAAATCTTCATGACGGCCAGCCCGGAGGTAAGGGCACAGCGACGGTACCTCGAACTGGAAGGCAAGGGGATGCCGGCCGACTTCGAAGCGGTGATGCACAACATCAGCGAACGTGACCGGATAGACTCATCGCGTGAGGTGAGCCCTCTGAGAAAAGCCGACGATGCGGTGGTGCTCGACAACAGTGACATGACTCCCGGTGAACAGATGGTATGGTTCAGGGAGCTTTACAAAAAGAGAACTGATGAAAGTTGATATAGAACCGGGTTCGGGATTCTGCTTCGGCGTGCAGAACGCCGTGATGATAGCTGAAGAGGCACTGAGGGCCGGAGAGACAGTATATTGCCTCGGCGAGATTGTTCACAATGATATTGAGGTCGCACGACTGACTGAGCTGGGGCTGGCGACCATAACATATGATGAGTTTGAAAATCTGCGCGACTGCAAGGTTCTTATCCGTGCGCACGGCGAACCGCCATCTACCTACGCTAAGGCGGCTGAAAACAATATTGATATTATTGATGCCACCTGCCCTATAGTCCGCTCGATGCAGGAAAAGATAAGGAAGGTGGCTGAAGTGTCACGCGACGAGAATGGGCAGATAGTGATATACGGCAAGGAAGGTCACGCAGAGGTAATAGGTCTTATGGGAGCTGCCGGCCCGAGGGGAATTCTTGTCACCGGACAGGGGGACCTTCACCGGATTGACTACACCAAACCGGTATTCCTCTTTTCCCAGACCACCAAGAGCAAGGTACAGTACGAGATTGTAGCTGAGATCATCAGGCTTAACATGGAGAATATCTCTCCTGACCATGCACTGAACCACCTGA
>JAVEXM010000185.1:0-3301 GCA_034004025.1 Bacteroidales bacterium | reverse complement strand
TTTCTCCGGCAAAGATGTGGATATCAGGGCTAAAGAGACTCCACAAACCTCTGCTGCATTTCCATACGCAGTTTAACCGTGACATACCCTGGTCTGATATCGACATGGATTTCATGAACCTGAACCAGTCGGCCCACGGCGACCGTGAGTTCGGATACATCTGTTCACGCCTGAGGCTTGAGCGCAAGGTAGTGGTGGGTCACTGGCAGGATAAGGATGTGCTCAGGGCCATAGGGGTATGGTCGCGTGCTGCCATGGCGGCACTTGATGCACGCTCGCTTAAGGTGGCGCGGTTTGGTGATAACATGAGGGATGTTGCTGTCACTGAGGGAAATAAGGTTTCTGCGCAGCTTCAGCTTGAATACCAGGTACACGGCTATGGTGTGGGTGACCTTGCTGATGCTGTCAGCAAGGTATCGGACAAACAGATTACCGCATTGGTCAAAGAGTACGGTGATGAGTACAATGCCCCGGCAAAAGTCCTTTCCGACCCTGCAATAAAGGAGGCAGCCAGGATTGAGGCCGGCATGCGCGCTTTTCTTGATAAGGGAGGCTTCAAGGCATTCACCACCACCTTTGAGGACCTGCACGGGCTGGTTCAGTTGCCCGGTCTGGCGGTACAAAGGCTGATGGCTGACGGTTACGGTTTTGGCGCCGAGGGCGACTGGAAGACGGCAGCCCTGTTGCGTTCCATGAAGGTTATGGCAGCGGGGCTTAAGGGCGGAACCTCTTTCATGGAGGATTATACCTATCATCTCGATCCAAAAAATATGGCTGTCCTTGGAGCTCATATGCTGGAGGTATGTCCCTCCATTGCCAGGGGCAAGCCAACCCTCGAGGTACATCCTCTCGGAATAGGCGGCAAGGCAGATCCGGCTCGACTGATCTTCAGAACAGGCACCGGCAATGCCATTGCAGCATCAATGGTACAGATGGAAGACCGATTCAGGCTCATCGTCAACACCATGAAGGTGGTGGAGTGTCCTCCCATGCCAAAACTACCGGTAGCCAGCGTATTGTGGAAGCCCGATCCTGACCTGAAGAGTGCAGCAACAGCATGGATCTATGCCGGAGGAGCTCACCACACAGGGTTCAGCCAGGCACTTACAGCAGAACATATGGCTGACTTCGCCTCAATGACAGGCACGGAATTCGTGCTTATTGATGGTAAGTGTGACATTGAGCAGTTTAAAAAAGAACTGAGGTGGAATGACATTTACTATCATCTGAAAAGGGGATGAATATCCATTTATATTCCAGGCAGCCAAAGCATTATCTTGCAGTAGACTGTATAATCTTCGGATACGATATTACGGAGAAGGAGCTCAAATTGCTTCTGATAAAGAGGAGCTTTGAACCGGCCCTGGGTCAGTGGTCGCTTGCGGGAGGCTTTGTGCAGCAGGAGGAGAGCCTTGACGATGCTGCCTGCAGGGTGCTCTGCAGCCTGACAGGACTCTCTGACCTCTACATGGAACAGCTATACACATATGGCGAGACAGATCGAGATCCGGGTGCCAGGGTGATATCAACAGCCTACTTCGCACTCATCGGCATACATGACCTGGACCATGAAATCAGAAGGAAGAACGGAGCCCACTGGAGATCAATATCAGACCTCCCGGAACTGATCTTTGACCATCGTAAAATGGTTGACAGGGCACTCAGTGAACTGGTGGAGACAGTCAAGGTGCGGCCGATAGGCTTTGAGCTTCTTCCTGAAAAATTTACCCTTGTGCAACTCCAGAACCTTTACGAAGCCATTTACCAGAGGCCGATAGATAAACGTAATTTCAGGAAGAAGATCCTGTCTATGGAGCTACTTGAGAAACAGGAAGAGAAGGAGCGGGAGACATCAAAGAAGGGTGCCTGGTATTACAGGTTCAACGAAGCCAAATACAAGGAGCTGGCCAGAAACGGCTTCTTTTTCAACCTTGCCGTTAGCTGACAGAGAGGCTTTGACGGCGGGCATAACACTCAAACAACAACATCATGCTCGAAAAACTTAAGGAGGATGTTTACAGGGCTAACCTTGAACTGGTCAGGCATGGACTGGTCACAATGACTTTCGGAAATGTCAGCGGGTATGACAGGGATTCGGGACTGGTGGTCATCAAGCCATCGGGTGTAGCCTACAGTGAGATGACAGTCAATGACATGGTGGTCACTGATATCGACGGAAATGTTGTGGAGGGAACCTTAAACCCCTCAACAGATACGCCCACCCACCTTGCCCTTTACAGGTCGTTCCCGGAGCTGGGAGGTGTGGTTCACACCCACTCGACCCACGCTACAGCATGGGCCCAGGCCGGCAGGGCGATACCCTGCCTGGGCACAACCCACGCCGACTATTTCTACGGTCCGGTGCCGGTGACCAGGAGGCTTACATCCGGGGAGACAGAGAGAGACTATGAGTATAATACCGGGCTGGTGATAGCGGAAGCAGTAGCAGGCAGGGATCCTTTGACCATGCCTGCCGTGCTTGTCAATTCACACGGTCCTTTCACATGGGGTGTCACACCGGCCATCGCCGTACATAATGCCGTTATTCTGGAAGAGGTGGCCCGGATGGCGCTCCTCTCTGTCAGCCTGGGTCCGCCGCAGGAGATCGACAGTCACCTTCTGGACAGGCATTACCTGCGGAAGCACGGAACGAATGCCTATTACGGACAGAAGAAATAATTTCATTAAAGTCATATCATATGCATAAATATTCTATAGGTGTAGATTTCGGAACTCTGTCGGGCAGAGCGGTTCTGGTTGATACTACAACGGGGGAAGAGGTAGCTGTTGCCGTTCATGACTATTCCCACGGGGTGATGGATGAGAAGCTCCCTGACGGCACTCCTTTGGGTGTCGACTGGGCTCTTCAGCACCCGCAGGATTATATGGATGTGTTCCGCGTTACCATTCCGGCTGTGATGAAGATGGCCTCGGTGGTTCCGGAGCAGATAGCGGGACTGGGGATCGACTTTACGGCCTGCACCATGCTGCCGGTGAAGGCCGACGGCACTCCGCTCTGTTTCATGGATCAATTTAAAAACAGACCCAATGCCTGGGTGAAGCTCTGGAAGCACCATGCTGCCCAGGATGAGGCCAACAGGCTCAATGCGATAGCTGCAGAGAGGGGTGAGAAGTTTCTCAGTCGCTACGGAGGCAAGATATCATCCGAGTGGCTGATACCTAAGATATGGCAGACCCTGAATGAGGACCCCGGGATATACGATGCTGCCGACCGCTTTATTGAGGCTGCCGACTGGGTTGTCTGGCAGCTGACCGGCGTGGAGACCCGCAACACCTGTAC
>JAVEXM010000063.1:0-15426 GCA_034004025.1 Bacteroidales bacterium | reverse complement strand
TCCGTCACCGGCGGTCCCCTGATGCCGTTTGCTGATGCTTCCGTGAGGGTTACCAACAATCTTCTGCTGTCAGGTGAATATACCCACAGGGTACGTGCCAGGGGGACACTTGCCTACCGGCTTCCTTCAAACATACGCCTTGACCTTGCCTATACGCGTTATGACAGGAATCAGACAGCCATTTCATACAACTATCTGGAAGAACGAAAAGCCTCATTGTCTCTTCCTCTGAAGATAAAGAAAAAGACACTCTATTCAAGGCTCTCCTGGTACCAGATCGTCTTTCCCGGTTCAAAGTATGCAACGGCTGAATGGCTGATGGCCACCTCATTCTCGCGTGTCAGCGCCAATATGACCACCTACGGTGTCTTTTCGGAATTCTTTGATCCGAACATATACAGCAATCTTTCACTGGGATTCCGGCTCCCCGGAAATTTCGTCATCATGCCGCAGCTTCAGTACAACTATACCGGGAAGGAGTTCCTGTCCACCCGTGTCAGCATGGAGAAGCGTGTGTTCGAAAAGGGATACCTGAACGGATCATATGAGTACAATTTCCGGAATAAGATTCACATTGCAGAGCTGGGTATCAGGTATGACTTCTCCTTTGCGCAGGCAGGCATCTCTGCCCGCCAGGCCAATTCAAGCACGACACTGGTACAGTATGCACGTGGCAGCCTGATAAATGACCGTCAGACCTCTTACCTGAAGGCAGACAACCGCACCAATGTGGGCAGGGGCGGCATCTCCGTCATAGCGTTTCTCGACCTTAATGCCAACGGCAGGCGCGATGCGGGAGAACCGAAAGCTGCAGGCATCAACCTCCGGTCAAACAGCGGACGGATAGATCGCAGTGAAAAAGATACGGTTATTCACATCCTTGGACTGGAGCCTTACGTCAGGCATTTTATAGAGGTTGACGAAGGTAACTTCGACAATATCTCATGGAGAATACCCAATAAATCAATAGCGGTGGTTGTGGATGCCAACATGCTCAAGCTGATTGAGATACCTGTCAACGTCTCGGGCGAAGCCTCAGGCACCGTAACTATTGAGGAGGATGGACGCAGGGCCGGACTGAGCCGGATTATTGTCACATTCCTGGATAGTAACGGGACACTGAAGGCTAAAACCATAACGGAGGAGGACGGATACTTCAGCTACTTCGGCCTGGCGCCGGGAGCATATACGGTGCGTGTTGACACCGCACAGCTGAGAAGGCTCGGAATGACCTCCGAACCGGATTCGCTGCTCTTCAGTATAATGACCAACCTTGAGGGCGACTATATCGAAGGACTTGACTTTACGCTCAGGAAGAAGGCTCCTGTGGCTGATACGGTGGCAGTTCCCGAGCCTGTGGTGGCAACCGACACCGTTCACGTCACCGCGACGGAGCTGTTGCCCGGCACCGATGCTGTTCCCGCCGCAGCTGCTGACACGGCTGTCGCACTTATACCTGCACCGGAGAGGGTGGTAACCACTGACACCTCATACCTGGTGATACACGAGGTGACGCGCGAGCTGGTGACTATAACCGAAGACTATTATGCCGTTCAGTTCGGGGCCTTCCGCAACAGGCTCTATGCCGAGATCATGAAACAGAAGGTGGAGGGTGCCCTTGACAAGAATGTGGAGCTCTTTGAGGAGGACGGCTTCTGGAAGGTACGGATAACAGGCTTTGACGACCGCGAGGATCTTGAGAAGTATATTCCTGTAATACACGGGCAGGGTATTACGGAGATCTGGGTTATCACCAACAAGGCAGTGAAGGGTGAATGGATAACAACCGGCAGGGAAGATTCCCTTGCTGTGGTGAGTGAGACTGTTGCCGAAAAGCCGGTCATTCCCATGGTCATCTCGGGTAACACCCTCCAGCTTGGCGCCTTTGAGACGGCTGAAGAGACGGAATCAATAAGCAACAGGCTGCTTGCTGCTGCGGAGAAGCTGGTAACGGTAAGACAGGATGAGGGCCTCTGGAAGGTACAGGTCACCGGCTTTGCAGATACCACCGAGATACGTGACTTCATACCGCTGCTGCAGGAGCGGGGCTTCACTGACATACTGGTACTGCACCAGACAGAAGAGGGACTTGTGCCTGTAGTACCGGTGGTTATTCCTGAGGCAGCAGAGGCTCCGGCAGATACTGCCATGACGGATATTCCTCTGCCGCAGCCGGTGCCCGAACCGGCAGTGGCAGCACCGGAAAAGCCGGTTTTTGCAGAAGAGATTGTGCCTCCGCCGCCTCCGGCACCCGTCCCGAGATTCCTGCTGCACGCAGGCAACTACAATAAACTGTCGGATGCTGAGAGAGCAAAGAAAAAGATAGAGCGGAGGCTCAACCTGCCTGTGGAGATAATTGAGGACTGGGACAGCTACAGGGTGGTGGTGACCGGCTTCTTCACCAGGGAGGAGACCTATCCTTACTACCCGGAGCTTGCAGGTCTTGGATTCTCCGATATCTTTGTCTATGAAAAATCTTTGATCGACAGATAACAAACAACAGTAGAGATGAAATATGTAGGTGCCCATGTTAGCGCAGCGGGAGGGGTTGAGAATGCACCCCTGAAAGCTCATGAGATAGGAGCGAAGGCTTTTGCCTTCTTCACCAAAAACCAGCGCCAGTGGGTCGCACCTCCGCTGACACAGAAGAGTATTGATGCCTTCCGCAACAACTGTGAGAAATATGATTTTAAGCCTCACCAGATACTGCCGCACGACAGTTACCTGATCAACCTCGGCAATCCCGACCCGGAAGGCCTCGGCCGCTCACGGTACGCCTTCAACGATGAGATGAAGAGATGCGAACAGCTGGGCCTTGACAGGCTTAACTTTCATCCCGGAAGCCATCTCGACAGGATGACGGAGGAGGAGTGCCTCGACCTGATAGCCGAGTCGGTCAACATAGCCCTCTCAAAAAGCAACGGGGTGATTGCTGTCATAGAAAACACCGCCGGACAGGGCACAAACCTGGGTTACCGGTTTGAACATCTGCGTCACATAATCGACAGGGTGGAAGACAAGAGCAGGGTGGGAGTCTGCATTGATACCTGCCATTCCTTTACGGCAGGATATGATATCTCTGATGCCGAAGGGTTCAAAAAAGCGTTTGACGAGTTTGAGAGCATCGTGGGTTTTAAATACCTGCGCGGCATGCACCTCAATGAGTCAAAGAAAAAGCTGGGGACGCGTGTCGACCGTCATGACAGCCTCCATAAGGGAGAGCTGGGAGATGAAGTCTTCTCACTGATAATGAATGATCCGCGCTTTGACGGGATCCCGCTCATACTGGAGACACCAGAGGAGTCGCTGTGGGCAGAGGAGATAAAGTATCTCTACTCACTTCAGAAATAAAGAGCAGCAGGCTGCTATTTATTTTTGACCTTTCCTCTTGAGATCTCGATACCGGCAGGAAAAAGAACGTCACCGGCCTCCTCGGCAGTGATGAATATCTCACCGAATTCAAAGGGAGTCAGCGAGCTGAGTGAAGCGGTTCTGGCGTTCTTCACGTCAAGCTGTCCCAGGTTTTTGACCTCACCGTCAGTTGTTACAACCCATACAACATAGGTGGTTTTTCCGGGGGCAATCCTGCCCGCTTCCGCCAGGTTCCTGGCCGTGACTGTCACCTCGAAATTGTTGTGTTTATCCTGCTTCACGGAGGCAGAGATATCTGCCGCAGGAGCAACGGCTGATACGGGGAAGCTTACCGATGATGAACACGATGCAGCCAGCACCATGATCACTGCAACTGAAATCAATTGAACTAATTTCATTTTTCAATTATTAGGTTAATGCAAAATTAATATTTACTGCCTGATCTGTTTTAGGTTGAGATAATTTCTTTCACCTTCCTGTTGGTAGCTGACCGGAGTGCCAACGGGCGCTGTTTATTGATTTGGCATGTTTTGTTTACCTTTGGCGTCGGGTCAGTTTTTCAGTATTAAGATAGGATAAGGATTTAAAACTGAAGGCACCGGTTTCGGAATAATTGGTATGACAAACTATATCATATTAGTACTCTGCATCATAGTGATACTCTCGTATCTGTTTGACATTTCGAGTAAGTATTCAAAGATACCGGGAGTTATCCTTCTGATTGGGCTTGGCATACTGTTGCATGTCATCACTGAATCGACCGGGTTTGTCATCCCGAACATGCAGCCTGTTCTGCCTGTAATAGGCACACTGGGGCTTATCCTGATAGTCATGGATGCCAGCCTCGACCTGAAACTTGAGAAGAAGAAGGCCAGGCTGCTGCAGAAATCGGTTCTGTCGGCCCTGACACTCCTCATACTGGTCACGGCTGCCTCAGCTTTCATACTGGTTCAGCTATTCGATTATTCTGGCACAGCGGCAGTATTGAATTCTATCCCGATGGGCATCATCAGCAGCGCCGTGGCAATACCCTCGGCAGGCAGCCTGAAGAACCGGGAGAAGGAGTTCATCATATATGAGAGTTCCTTCTCCGACATATTCGGGATCATGGCCTTTGACTTCATCCTCTTCAACCAGGGAGACCTGTCGGGAGGGATACCCCATTATCTTCTTCTGGCTTTGATCACGGTGGTGGTGGCCATTGCAGTCTCCTCCGGCCTGGCCATGCTGCTTCACAAGATCAAATACCATATCAACTACATCATCATCATGACTGTGATGGTGCTGGTATATTCACTGGCAAAGATGTACCACCTGCCAGCGCTGCTGCTGGTTCTGGTCTTCGGTCTTACCCTTTCCAACAGTGAGCTCGGGGAGCACACTCCGATCAATAAGTTCGTAGACTTTGACAAGTTCAGGAAAGATATTGACGCGTTTAAGAAGTTGCTCGGAGAATTTACATTCCTGGTAAGGTCTTTCTTCTTCATTATTTTCGGGTATTATACCTCACTTGAAGGGATTTTCTACCCGATGAATCTCCTTATCGCTTTTTCTGTTACCGTAGGTATCCTTCTGATAAGATGGATTTTCCTCTGGTTTGTGCTGAAGGAGAAGAGCGCATCACTGGTTCTCTTTGCTCCCCGCGGGCTGATAACTATCCTTCTCTTTATCAGTATTCCTTCGGCCTATATCATCCCTGAGATCAACACCGAGGTTATCACCCTGGTAATACTTATGACCATGCTGACAATGATGCTGGGCAATATCATAGCTCCGAAAATTGAGGAGGCGTCTGAATTGCCGGAGACGGAGCTGCCGGAGGTCGTTCCCGAAGATTTGCCCGAAGACGAAGAGCAGGAGACAGTGCCGATGCAGTAGTATCTTTTCATAAACTGCCTAAAATTCCTGCGGCTTGTCGTGCTTGATGAAAGTTTTGCTTTCAAGTTCACTGAAGGCAAGGTTCAGTTCCTCCTGTGTGTTCATGACAATAGGGCCTCCCCAGGCGACAGGTTCCTGCAGGGGCCTGGCAGCGATAAGGAAGAATCTGGCTCCGTCGGGACCTGCCTTGACCCTTACCTCGTCAAAGTCAGAGCTGTCCGGGGAAGAGGCGGACATCAGCATCGCGCATGCCTTTTCTTCAAAGCTTTCCAATGCCTCATCAGCTGCCAGTGTTCCATCTATCAGGTAGAGAAACATGGTCTGGTCGTTGGGGGTTTTCGCGTAGCTCCAGGTGCTGTCAGGATCCAGGGCTACATCCAGGTACTGCACTTTTACATATTCGCCTTTTACGGCGCCCTTATTGTTTTTGTAGCTGCCAGACAGGACTCTTATTGTCGCGTTTTCCTCACGGACCACTGCCACATCCTGCTGCCTGATGTCACGGTAGGCAGGCTGTGTCATCTTATCTTTCCTGGGCAGGTTGACCCAAAGCTGACAGCCCAGCATCCTCTCAGCTGCCCGGGGCATCTCCTGGTGTATAATGCCTGATCCGGCAGTCATCCACTGGCATTGTAGATCCCCGATCACACCGCTGTTGCCCAGGCTGTCACCGTGTTCAATGTCGCCCTTGAGCAGGTAAGTGACTGTTTCAATGCCCCGGTGCGGGTGCCAGGGAAACCCTTTGATGTAGTCCTCCGGATTTACAGAATCGAATCCGTCAAGCATCAGGAACGGATCAAAATCTTTGATCGTTCTGTAACCCAGCACCCTGCGTAACCGAACGCCGGCACCGTCAACGGCATGCTGGCCCCTGACCGCCTGTGTAAATTTTCTTCTGGACATATCTTCTCCTTTTGCTATGGTGGTTTTCTGAAATACACAGTGAATTTAACAAATCATTTTCATCCGTCGGATAACATTTGAAAAACCGGATGAAGTATAATCAGAAACTGTACCTGAGCTTTACGTAGATCATGTCATTGTCATTGTACTGGCCAAAACGGCCATCGGTGCCAGTGAAAATATTGGCGCCTGCCTGTATGTCAAGCCCGTCAGCGAAGGAATATGATATTTTTGGCCTTATCAGGGCATCTTTGTTGTTGATTCCCACGTAGGCAAAGATTTCGAGCCACAGCCTCTCGCGAAGAAAATCCTTTTTGGCGAGAAAGGTCATGGTGGTCTCAAATTCTTCATTGCGGATCCCGGCCTCATATTGGGGGATGTATTCCTGGATAAACTGAGTGCTCAGCCTTATTCCCGCCAGTGTATAATCGAGGCCGGCCATATAATGCAGATAATCCTTTTCAATGGTTGCATCCTGTGCTGTCGGCGCTTCTGTCTGGAAGAACTTTCCTGAATAGTAGCCTCCCTCACCCCGTATTACCAGGGGTCCCAGCGGCATGCTGATGCTCATGCCTGCCATGGTGAGACGGTGATGCTCCGGCATTACCGTAAGTCCTGCAAGCTGCATCGTTTCCGGATCCATAATTCTTGTTATATGCATCGCAGGATCATCATTCCAGAAATATCCGCCCACCAGCTCGAAGTCTGCCTTCGAGCCCATGGATGAGAAACGGATGAATAGTTCACTGTTTTCCAGGCTCTTTTTTACCTCCGAAGAGGAGTAGTCAAAGGTCGGAGTTATGGGGAAGGGAAGTGTCGGAGACCAGATGGAGCCCTCCTCCGGCATGCGGGTAGGTGTGAAAACAGGCGCCCAGACAGCCTCAAGGGTGTTATTCCCGAAGTAGTATCCTGCCTTCAGCGATGTCACACCCATGCGTATCTCGTCAAAATCCCTGAGGAGAAACTCACTCAGGTCTTTTGGAGAAACGATATCCGTGATAAAGACCCCTTCGGCTTTGCCCCAGATGATCTGCTGCTTTCCTGCCCTCAGGTTAAAATTGCTGAAATTCAGGTCCAGATATGCCTCCCGAAGCCCGAGTTCAAGATCGTTGTCAAAGTAGTGATAGAGATATGGATTGACCCTGAAGGCTACTTTGTCACTCTTCTTCTCGAGAACAAGATTGAAGGTGTTTTGCAGAATGGAGAAATCATTGCCTCCGGTGGTCAGCACCCCCGTGTAGTTTCGAACAAATCCGGAGATGCTTACGTTTTCCTGTGCCATGGCCGTAAAGGCCTGCGTGCCTGAAAGAAGCACGAGCAACAGCCTGATATATTTCATTTTCATGGTTAGTCTTTTCATTATATCCCAAGGGTCAGACTGCGCTCAGTAAATTTGCTGTCAGGAATGCCCCTGTTCTTCTGCACCCCGGTGAATTTGATGACGGTTGTGTGATCCTTCTGCACATTATGCATCTTTGTTTCCAGGATAGTCCAGAAGCCGTCTACTTTTTCAAATTTCTGAATGGACAGGACCTTCAGGAGAGCGTTCCGGTCATCGTAAAACTCTCTCTTCAGTCCGAGGAAGTTCTCTTTCATCACCCAGGTAACGGTTTTGGAATAGATGTAATCTTCATCTTTTGGACTGCTCTCAATGACGTAGCAGGATTTGCCGTCAATTGTCTCTTCACGCAGCAGCTTATGATTATCCATATCAGGATGTCTGTCGCCCAGATCATCGTAGGTGAAGTCGGAACCCATGAAATAATCGCTCTTTCCGTCACTGGAGATCCGTTTGGTCCGCTTCAGTGCCGGGAGATAGATCCACTGGTCGTCGCTTCGCCCGTCCGAATAGCTCCAGTTCATGAAGGCGGTATTCTTGACGTCCGCCGGTGTGATAAAGAACATGATCTTCTTTTCTGTTGAACCGTCATCCTTTATAAACTGGCGCAGTGTGCGGACGCGCTGCTCACCGCGGCTGTTGGTGAGTGTCATTGTCATACTGCCCTGGGTGTCATCCCCGGCAGGGTTGGTATAAACCTTATCCATTATCTGCCTTCCCGTAAGCTGCCCCATGGCATGGGGAGTGAAAGCAAACAGTGATACTGCTGCCATAATCAGAAATACTTTTTTTGTTTTCATGATATTCTCTCTTTAAAAATTAGTTTGAATTATGTTTCTGTTTTTTGGTTTTAAGTTTTGTGCCCTTGTTTTTGACGAACAGGTTATAGCTGAACACCAGTATCATCATGATTGTCAGTGTCCCAAGCAGGCTGGTAAACATGTTGAGTGACACCAGGGCACCAAGAGCCCGGTTTGGCGGGAACACTGAAAAAGTAAGGACGAGGAAACCGGAGATAACCACTACGGCGTTATACAATATTGCCTTCCCTGTCTGATTCATTGTACGGTAGATGGCAGTCACCTTTAACCTGCTGTGCTGCAGGTTGAGCCTGTAGTATTGCAGGAAATGGATGGCATAATCTATTCCTATCCCTATGGCAATACTTGAAAGCAATGCGGTGGTTGTACTCAATGGAATGTTAAACAGCCCCATTATTCCAAAGCTTAAAATGGCCGTTATCAGAATTGGGACAGAACCGATCAGGCCGGCCTTAACGCTTCTGAACATGATGATAAGCAGTATCAGGACGGTCACCAGAGAAATAATGAGGCTCTTTATCTGCCCCTGAAGAATGAGATCGCTGAATACCAGTGCCTTGTAACCTGATCCGGCATAGTTGAGTGTTATGCCTCTTTCATTGAGACGGGGCTCAAACTGCTGTATCACCGACAGCGCCTCGTCGATTGTTTTTGAATCATCGCCCTTGAGCTGGAAGGTGAGGTTGGTCCTGTTGTAATCATAGTTGATAACCTTGAGGAGGTTCTCCGGATCGCCGGACATCTCATAGAGAAGCAGGTACTGAGCAACCATCTCATCATCGGGAGGTATGGAATAGTATTCCTCCCTGTCTGCATTCATGACCTTGTTCATCCGCTTGAGGTAATCGGCCAGGGAGAAGGAGTTTCCCACCAGCGGGAGCTTTTCCGTCTCGTTCTGAATTTCATCCATTATCAGAAGATTCCCGGGTTGCTTGAAGGCCCCGGGTTCATTGCTCTCGAGAATTACATTCAGGGTGGATGTGCCTCCGAATTTGCTGTTCACGAAGGTATCGGTAAGAGTTATCTCACTATCCTTCTCAAACTTATCAAGGAAACTGGAGTTGATCCATACATTCCTGATGCCTACCAGTGATATAATGAGCAGGAGTGCTACGATACCATAAACCCACCACCTGTTAAGCAACAGACGGTTTGAGATGAACCTGAATGCCCGTCCGCCTCCGATCTGTTTTACATCCTTCTCTTTGTTTTTAAGCCTGTAGCCGAAGATCATGACGGCAGCCGGCAGAAGTGTCAGTGTCAGAATCCAGGCTGAGAAGATTCCGAATGCGGTGAATATCCCGAAATATTTAATAGGATACACCTGTGAAGAGAGCAATGACAGGAACCCGATGATGGTGGTGAAGGCCGCCATGGTCAGGGGGAGGAAGAGTATTTTCACCGTATGTTTTACAGCCGGCAGAGGCGGTGTGCCGGGATGTTCCTGGTAGTATCTGTTGAGGTGGTTGTAAAAATAGATGCCGTACGCCACCCCTATTGCTATCAGCATTACCGGTATCATGGTTGACACGGAGTAGACCGGCACGCCGGTGACGGTCATCATGCCAAAGGCCCAGATGGTGCTGATAAAGACAGTGAAGAGGGTAGCCACGGTGGCCCTGACGCTTTTCATCAGCAGGAACAGCACTATTCCTATCACCAGTATCACTATGGGCACCATCCGCTTCATGTCAGCCGGAGCCAGCATTGCCAGTGCTCCCTCAACTATCGGCCGGCCGGCGATGTAAATCCGGTTCTCATCAGTCTCATACTGTCTTACAAAATCAACTATACTGTCATGAAGTTCAGGGGTGAATGTGCCGCTCTCCATCCCGGCAACCACAAGCGCGACAGTCTCATCCTCCGAGACCATTCTTCCGTATACCATGTCGTTGCTCCGGACATTGTCACGTAATTCCTTCAGTTTCTCCGGGGAGGAGGGGACACGGCTGTAGAACGACCTGACATCCATTCCGTCATCACTTCCCACTATGTTGTCTGCGGTAAAGAGAGACATGATGTCATTGTCATCAAAACCGGGAAAATCTGCCAGCCCCTGGCTTATATCCTTTATGGACTGCAAGGTGGCCGGGTTGTAGATGCCAGCCTTGTTTTCAATGGCTATGAGGATGCCGTCAGTGATATTGAACCATTCTTCAGCCTGGTCACTGTATATAAATGCAGGGTGCGTTTTGGGCATGTACTCATCGAGATTTGTCTCCATGCGTGCGTTCTGACGCATGGAGTTCAGGAAAAATGCTGAAAGGGCGAGAGTAATGATCAGGATTACCCAGGCAAACGGTTTCATTTTTTTGAGATCATTCATATTTATGTTTGTTAATATTAACTAACCGGGATTTAATAATTTATCAGTGAAATGGGTAATAAGGATAAGGGGGGGATGCAGATGCGGATTGACTATTTGACGGCTATCATATATGCAATGGCGCTGAAGAGCTTTCCGACTTCATCTGCCTGGTTGAATTGCATATCTCCGTCCTGCCACTTTCTCACCAGCATGCGTATTGAACCGGTAATGATGAGGGTAAGGTATCCCGGATCAATCGCATTGTTGATGTCGCCTGACTGTTGTCCTTCCGTGACAATTGCTTCCACAACCGAGCTGTTGTGTTGCATTATCTCTGATATCCGTTGCCTGAGGAGAGGCTCATTCCTGAATATCTCCTCTGAAAAGATTACGCTGACGAGTGACGGGTTCTTTTTAAAGGCATTGAACAGGCCGTTGAAGATATTTTCCAGTTTTCTGACCGGAGAGATATCATTTTTGGATTGATCATTGAAGAGCTTGCTGCTCATTGTCCTGAATTCGTCGAGGATGGCTATCAGGATGCTGATCTTGTTTTCGTAATGCCTGTATATTGCAGGTTCCGAAACACCTATTCTTCCGGAGATATTCTTGATGGTGAGTCTCTGTATTCCTTCCGTGGAGATTATCTCCAGGGAGGCTTCCATAATTTCCTTCTGACGTTCTGCTGACATTTGGCTGATTTTTCAGATACGGTTATTGTTTTCTCTCCTGTTCAATATCATGCTGGTAACGGCAAACAGTATAAACAGTAATCCGAACCATACATGAAGGTGTACTATTAACCTGTGGTCCGGGGTCGTTTTGGCAAGATAGTGTACAAAGAGCGGCAGCGAGGTCAGTATTGTTCCTGCGAATCCGATGATTCTGAGCACATTAATTAGTTTTATCCCCATGTTTTTTTCATTTTTATCAAACAAATAACGCACAAAGATAGTTAATGTTCACTAACATGCAAATTGAAGGGAAATATTTTTTTGTTCTGGTGTTATTGATTCCTTTTTTGGGGCAGGCTGTTCCTGGTAAGGTCAGGGATGCGGTGAATCAGAGTCAGGGATGCCGGCACATAGTTTCCGGGCTGGCTGTTCGTGGTATGGTCAGTGCTGCGGTGAATCAGCGTCAGGGAAGCCGCGGGAGTGTTGATGGTCAGTTCAGGAGGGATCGGACTGATCGCCGGGGCTCCTGAAGATGGTATTTACATCGCGGTTTTTTTCGCCGAACTTTTCCATTACCTCATCCATGATCATCTTCCGCTCTTTACCCTCCATCTCCCTGCGTTTCACGAGCCTGTACACCCCGAACAGCGGGGAAGGACCAATCTCGGATGCGAAATGTCCGATACCCTGGTTCCAAGCAAAGAGTGAAAAGATTTCATCAAACTCCCTGACGGTGACTCCAAGAGAGTAAGCTTTGATAAATTCACGGGTCGCCTGTCTGAAGCGGGAGGCACCCACGGCATTGCTCATTGAGAGCAGCAATTTAGTTTTGAGATCTATTGCAGCATCTTCCTTCTCCCAGATCAGTTCCCAGAAGTTGACCACAGAAGAGGCCAGTTCATCTTCGATAAACTTGAAATTGAGAATCGCAGTTGGCTTAAAAGGCATATCAGCCCCTCCCTTGTGGGTGATTTCTCTCTTTTCTCTCCGGTAGAAGTAAGACCTGTATTCAGTTGCAGAGATCTTTTCAGTGAGACGCTCAAATCCCATGTCTTCCATTGCGGAATAGAGCGGTATGGGTTCAAAGGTCTGTATTATGCACAAACCGTTACCTGCCCCGGTTTGCTGCGCCTTCTTGAGTATCATGGGGAGGAAATTACCCGTAAGCTGCCTGACATCCGTGACAGGAAAAGTATCCTTCATCACTTCCCAGTTTGTGGTCATGGTTTAAATTTTTAAGAGATTAGCCGTTAAGGGCACAAAGTCACTTTAAGATGTAAAGTAAAGGAACAATTTTCGGCTTTCCAATTTAACGGATCAGGATTTACAGGAGCTAAAACCATGGCAATAACAAAAGTATTGGTTGAGGACTGTTTTAGTTCATGCGGGGCATGTAACCAGAGGCAGGGATGCCCTTTCTGTTAATTTTCTGAGCCAACCTTCAGCGATGTACCTGTTATTTTTCTGAACCAACCTTCGGCGGAGACATCTTCCCGTATAAGAATCTCAGGTTGATCCTGTAAAAGAAGCTGAGCAGGTAATCGCTGAATTTTTCCGGAACAGGGATATTCATTACCCTACTCTCATCACCGCCGGAATCCAGTTCCTTTTGCACCAGGTCAGTGAGAGTCTCAATATAATCAACCATCAGGTATAATGAATTTACATCTCCTGTCGGTCCGTGTCCGGGGACGGCTTTTTCGGGATTCAGGGCGATTAATTTCTTCAGGATCGTTTTCCATGATTCAGGGTCTCCGTCGCCGAAATAAGGGTGGAATCTCACAAACAGCAGGTCACTCATGAAAATGATGTCATCATCAGGAAGGTATGCGACCATATCTCCATCGGTGTGGCCTGTTCCTGCAGGAATAAGTACCAATCGTCTCCCGGAACCGTAAATGATCATTGTATCACTCACGGTGATATTAGGGAGTGTCATTTTTAGTTCAGGAAGAGATTCTACGATTGCCATGCACTGGTCTTCCAGTAATGTCAGTTCAGTTTTTCCCGGACCGGAAGCGGTTTGAAGCTGCCGCTGGATGTCAGCAAGTTCTTCGTAAACAGATCTTTTATTGCCCTCAAATTCGGTGTCGAAGTGCTCTTCTATATATTTTCGGGCGTTGGGGGTGCTTAATATATCTGCTCCGGGAACGAATACCTGGTTTCCGCGGGTGTGATCACTGTGGCCGTGCAGATTCAGGACAAGCGACACCGGTTTTCCAGTTAGCAATTCCGCGTGCTCTTTTAGGTCGCGGGCTGCAGCAATGCTCATGAAAGGATCCAACACAACTGTTTTGTCTCCCAGATCTATTATTCCTGCATTGCAGATGGCATGTCCGCCCAGGTTATTATGTATCGCTGCATAAACACCGTCAGCCAGCCTTTCCAGTGTGTAGTGTTCTGATTGCGGTAATTCAGTCTGCCCGGAGACAGTGAATAATGAAAACAGGAGACCGGAGAGAGTCAGGGCCGGCAGTCTGAATGGTATTTTTGTTTTCATAATGATATCGGAATTATACATGATTAAATTACGGTGCGGAATCGAATCCTGTGATCTGCCACTCTGTTAAGAATCTCTTCCAACGTGGCTTACAGATTTGCTTGTCAAATTTACGCCTTATTCAGACCGAAGTCAAACAGGGACTGAACAGAATCTTCAGCACAGTTAATACTATGGCAATGGCATGAGGTTACTCCGGGACAGGGATATCCAATATAGTAATCTGCCAGGCAGCTCCGTAAGGATCGCCTGGCAGACCATTGTAAATTATGGCTTTCTGATCACTTCCCCATCAGCCGGACTACAAAACTGTGTTCTACCTGCGGACGTGCCAGGGCATCTGTAAATCCCTCCTTTATTATCTCCCGGGCCTTCTCTTCACCGTACTCCTCTCTGAGAGGCGGAAGAAAAGCATATGCCCCGGGAGTACTGATAACAGGATCCATCAGATAGATATATGTATATGTTCCGTCCTCATTGGCCATGAGGGGCTCGAGCATCCTTGCAGATCTGGCGGCCGGGCTGTTCCCCTTCAGGAACAAAGGGTGCAGGAATTCATTGTTGAATTTTTTAAAGTTTTCCACCTTATCTGCCTTAACATAGTTATAGATAATCATCACAGTGTCATCTAAAGCACTTCGTGCTATCGGAGGAGGATTATCAGAATTAAATATGTCACGGAATATCTTCCATTCTTTGCCAGACTTCTTCCATATGACTATAAACTTGCCATTGTCAACGGCAAAATTATCGCCTGCAAAAATGGTGTATCTGCCATACTCAATGACCTCGTTGCCGCATCCGGAGGCATCGGTAGTCTCCAGTTTGACATTATTGATGCCGGCGTTGATTGCACCCTGCCAGTAAGCTACTATATTGTCAGTTCCTGAAACAGAGGGAGCCCCCGGGACCATCAGCTGCGCATCCTCAGTGTAGAATGCAGCGAGCCCGTCAGCATTGCCGCTGCCAAAGAGATCAACAAACCTGCTGTTTATCTCTTCGATGCTGCTTTTCAGTCTGGCATTATCCTGTCCTGATGCGGAAGAACATGCCGGCAGGATGAGAGCAATCATGACCGCGACGGCCAGGTAAGAGCGTAGCACTTTCAATACAATTGTCTTCATAGCTTTTCAGATTAAGTTGTTACCAAAGATTTAACAGATCAAAATTAGGCCCGCAATGACCGTTTATTCTTGCCGATTCGTACCAAAATCTAACGTTTTCGTCCCAATGTCTGATTATGGCAATATCAGATGGAGCAATTACAGTTGTCGGCAACGAAAAGGTAAAGGCATTTTTGCGCTAAAAAAAAGCAATCAGTACATTTGAATGGCTGAAAAAATTTAACCAAGTTTGTCCTGGTTTGATCTGGCATCTGACCCTGTTCAACCCGGTACCGTTAAGCTATTCAACTCTTAAAGCCTTATGAGCACTGAAACCACAAAACTATCCCTGAAGGAAAAGATCGGATACGGTCTTGGCGATACAGCCTCGCACTTTGTGTGGGACATGGTAGGCTTCTGGATCCTGATTTTTTATACTGATACCTTCGGAATATCCGCGGCGGCGGCCGGGACTATAATGCTGATAGCCCGCTTCTGGGACATGCTCAGCGATCCGCTCATGGGTAT
>JAVEXM010000184.1:0-3343 GCA_034004025.1 Bacteroidales bacterium | reverse complement strand
GGGTAAGCTTCAGATATGAGATCATACCATCCCTCCACGGCAGGCTGAGCTATTCAAAAGGCTTCCGCGCCCCTCAGATCTTTGACGAGGACCTGCACATCGAGACCTCAGGATCGCGCCAGGTAATAAATGTCAATGACCCCGGCCTGAAGGAAGAGACCAGCCACAGCTTCATGGCGTCACTTGATTTCAACAGGCTCATTGGTTCCGTCACGACAGGATTGCTTGTTGAAGGTTTTTATACAAGGCTCAATGATCCGTTTGTCAATGATATCGGTGTGCCCGACAGCGAAGGAACTGTGATCTACACACGCAGGAATGCCGACGGTGGTGCAGCGGTAAGAGGAACAAACATAGAGCTGAAGCTTAAGCCGCTGAAGGTGCTGATGCTGACCTCTGGTCTCACCCTGCAGACATCAGCCTATGATGCTGCCCAGGAGTTTGACGAGCGCAGCTTCTTCCGCTCTCCTTCGGCATACGGCTTTTTTGCAGTGGACCTCGATGTCACGGGAGATCTCCGCATCACCTCCACCGGATCGTACACCGGCAGGATGCTTATCCCCTATTTCGGACCGCTGACCGATCCGGTCAACGGAGAACTTCGTGAATCAGACCCCTTCTTTGATCTCGGCCTGAAGGCAAGTTACGACATAAGGCTTAACGGGAGCACCCTCCAGATGATTGCCGGAGTGAAAAACCTGTTCAATTCGTACCAGTCAGATTTTGACATGGGAATCAACCGTGACCCGTCTTACATCTACGGACCCACCTCACCCAGGACTGTATATGTGGGGATACGCATCGGCAACCTCGTCGGTGACAGACATGCAGCAACAGCTAAACCCGCTACGGTCACTCCTGCCAGTGACACTCTCCGCAGAGGCTTTCCCGGAGGCAGGGGCCAACGCGGAAGGAAAGGCCGGTTTTAAAATGTGACCCCGAAATCAGAATCCGTGGGATGATACCCTTTCCACGTCATTTTTTCTCCGGGTTGAACTCTCCGAAGAGGGACGACCTGTTATATTTCTTGACGGCAATACCGTAGATCAGTGCCGTCCAGAATGAGAAGAGGGCATATACCAGTGCAGGCTTGATCATCTCGTTGCTCTGGATAAGTGTACCGGCTACCAGCAACGCCAGGGTGGTGTTCTGCAGCGCCACCTCAATGCCGATGGTCCATGAGGTCCTGATGCCTGTCCTGCCGAACAGGCCCATCGCCATCCCGGCGGCAAAACCTGCCAGGTTTATAATAACGGCATAGGGCAGGATGCTCCAGAGGTCGGCAGCTGTAATTCCTGAACCGCCCTTGGACTCGTCGGCAAAGGCTATCAGTGTATATACACCCGCAAAGAGAATGATCATCGCTGTTCGTACCGGCTTCTGGATCCTGTCGGCGATCTTCTCACGGTAAAACCTCAGCAGCACCCCGCTGAAAGCAGGCAGGAGGGTCACAAAAAAGATCTGAAGGAAAGTCTGGAAAAGAGGCAGCTCGAAGGGTGAGTGTCTGCCGGTAAAGACTGTAAGTGCAATATTGACGAGGAGCGGTATCGTTACAAGGGTGATGAGACTGTTAACACTTATCAGTGAGACGGAGAGGGCAACGTTGCCGCGGAAGAGAACGGTGACAAATCCTGATGTGGTGCCTCCCGGACAGGCTGAGAGAATGATGAAACCAACCTTGATCACCGGCGGCAGATCAGTAAATCCAACTATCAGAAAGACGATGAGCGGCAGCAGGATCATCTGCGAGATCAGCCCCAGAACAAATGCTTTGGGCGACCGGTATATCTGCCTGAGATCATTGAAGTTAATCGACAGCCCCACACCAAACATGATGGTGGCCAGAACCGCACTGACAAGAATGTCGATATAGGTCAGATTCATCCCTGTAAAGTAACCGGTTTTTCCCGGAATGGCAATAACTAAAGCGGACAGAGTCTCCCGGATGAAAAACCGGAGAATAACATCAGATTGTAAATTTTATTAAATTAGTCTCCTGAAAGGAATCCGGGTAAAGTCTGGCTGCATGTATCTTTACTCTCACATTTGGAAGTCGTTTGTCCGCAATGAACGCTGGCGCAGGAATATCCTTGCCCGTATATTATACATTTTTTTCGGGTTGAATGTTATTTTCCTTTACCTGAGCTTTGGCTATGATTATAGCTCATCGCTTGCAAAAGAGGGAGGCGATGCAGCAGGCAAATTCTATCAGTGGATCCTGTGGTATCTGTTTGCTGATTATCTCATCCGATGCATGATGCAATCCGTACCCTCCCTGGAAGTCAAACCCTACCTGAGGCTCCGGATCAGGAGGAAGAAGCTGGCAAATAATCTGATTGTCAGGAGCTATATCTCTCTTTTCAATATACTGCCTTTATTTTTGATCGTACCTTTTGTAGTAATGGTGCTCGCCCCGTCACAGGGCACCGGTGCAGCCCTGCTCTTCATTGCGGGATCTGTATTGATGCTGATATTAAATAATATGCTGGCCCTGATGACTGGCATGCTCATCAGGATAAACCCGCTGAACTGGCTTATTCCGCTGGGCACTGTAGCTGTTGCCGCCCTGCTGAACAGCCTGACGGGAGTGGTCAACGAGCTGTCCCGTGCGCTTGGAGCATCCCTGACTGACGGGCAGCTGCTGACCTACACAGCCTTCGCCGGCCTTATCGTTCTTGCCATCACAATAATATACCGCTTATTGCACAGTTACCTGTATGTTGACCGGTCTGCCTCACAGACAAGCCTGAGGGCCGCCGGAGTCTCCTTTTCCGGGAGATTCAGCCGCCTAGGAGATGCCGGCAGATATATGTCACTTGAGATCTCTATGATCCTGCGTAATAAACGCCCCAGGAACACCATGCTTCTCGTACCGTTCTTCTTCATATATGCAGTTGTATATTTTATCCTGAATGATTCCTGGCAGGAAGGCTTCTTTACGATACTCATTGCCAACATGCTCATTGGTCTCGGATCGGTGTCATACGCTCAGTATCTTTTCAGCTGGGAGAGTACATACTTTGACGGTATTTTGGCCAGGAAAAATGATTTCAACAAATATGTCAAAGCCAAGTATTACCTTCAGGTACTCATCACCCTGATCACATTCGTACCGCTGGCTGTGGTAATAGCTGTTTCGGGCAGGATGAACATGTTCCTTCTGACTGCTCTGATGCTCTTTAACCTGGGTCCCAACAGCTTTATCGTAATGATGCTTGCCCTGTTCAATGATGGGCGGGTCGACCTCGGGGCAGGTACCTTTCTGAACTACCAGGGAATGAAGGGCAGTCAGTTTGCTATGACCTTCCTGTTTGTCCTGATCCCGGTGTTGGCTTATTCGCTG
>JAVEXM010000183.1:0-3373 GCA_034004025.1 Bacteroidales bacterium | reverse complement strand
GGTGGAGATGGTGCTGGCGTCACAGTGCATCCTTCAGACCAGGCCGGCAAGGATGAGGATAACAGTCAACGGGACTCTTCGGCAAGGAGTGACCTCCAAGGATCTGATACTCTATATCATCTCTGCCGTATCCACCGGCGGAGCAACGGGATATTTCGTGGAGTATGCCGGTGAGGCCATCTCCCGCCTGAGCATGGAAGCCAGGATGACAGTGTGCAATATGAGCATCGAGATGGGTGCACGAGGTGGACTGATAGCTCCTGATGATGTCACCTTTGGCTACCTGTCGGACATCCCCTCATTCAGCAGTGATCCCGATGCCGGTCGGCTTATTGAAAAATGGTGCTCGCTGCTCAGTGACCGGGGTGCACTCTTTGACAAAGAGATTGCATTTGATGCATCATCAGTACCGCCAATGATCACCTGGGGAACCAACCCGGGGATGAGTATGGCCATCGACGGAGTGATACCTGCAAAAGATCAGCTCAGATCAGGTGGCAACGGTTCTTACCTGAAGGCCCTTGACTACATGGGCTTTAAACCGGGAATGAGGCTGCTGGGCCACCCGGTAGACTATGTCTTCCTGGGTAGCTGCACCAACGGCCGCATAGAAGATCTGAGGGCTTTTGCCTCTGTGGTGGAGGGAAGGAAGAAAGCCCCGGGAGTCACGGTGCTGATAGTGCCTGGTTCACAGCAGGTTGCACGCCAGGCAGAAAAGGAAGGGCTTACAGATATATTCAAAAGGGCAGGATTTGCCATGAGACAACCCGGATGCTCATCCTGCCTGGCGATGAATGATGACAAGATTCCTGCCGGCAAATATGCGGTCTCTACCTCGAACCGCAACTTCGAAGGGAGACAGGGGCCGGGAGCAAGAACCATCCTTGCGGGACCGCTGACAGCGGCAGCGGCAGCAGTGAAAGGAAGAATAACAGACCCCAGGGAGTTGATGCGGGTTTGTGACTGATAAATACCAACATGCAATGAAACTTACATGAGCTGTAACCCGCAAAAAAATGATAATTTACTACATGTAAATTCCATTATACCAGTAGAATAACTATATATTAATCTAATGAATAGAAGAGAATTTACCATACTGGAGTCAACATGCGTCCCCCTGCCCCGGGCAAATACAGACACTGACCAGATTATCCCGGCAAGGTTCCTGACCGCTACTACCAGGGAGGGATTCGGTAATAACCTCTTCCGCGACTGGAGATATGACAGCGAGGGAGAGCTCATAAAGGATTTCGTCCTCAATAATCCTGCGTACAAAGGCAGCATCCTTGTTACAGGCAGTAACTTCGGATGCGGGTCAAGCCGTGAACATGCAGTATGGGCTATAGCTGACTACGGCTTCCGTGCTGTTGTGTCAGATTCCTTCGCGGATATCTTTACCGGCAATGCCCTGAATAACGGCCTCCTGCCAGTTGAGATACCGGCAGAGACACTGGCAGGGCTCACCGGGCTGATCATAGGTAATCCCCAAACGAAGGTGAAAATAGACCTTGAAAATCAGGTGCTTTCATCGGAAGAGGCAGGCATATCTGTCAGTTTCGCGATAAATGCCTTTAGAAAGGAGTGCCTTTTGAGGGGTCTTGACAACATTGATTACCTGCTCGGCATGAGAGATGAAATAACGGCATTTGAAGCAAGGAGGTCAACGTGAAAATAGAGATACTTGATACCACACTCAGGGACGGCGAACAGACGCAGGGCGTCTCCTATTCGCCGCTTGAGAAGCTGCATATAGCCACCATGCTGCTCAGGGACCTGAAGGTCGATCGTATCGAGGTGGCTTCGGCACGTGTCTCTGCAGGTGAGCAGGAGGCTCTGCGTCTGATAACACGATGGGCATCACGAAACGGCGTGCTCGACAAAATAGAGGTACTGGGGTTCGTTGACGGTGACACCTCGCTCCACTGGATAAGAGAGGCCGGAGGGATGGTTGTCAACCTCCTCTGCAAGGGGTCACTGCGCCACCTTGAAAAACAACTGAGAAAGACCCCGGAAGAACATCTTGACGATATCCGGAAGATTGTAAGAGTGGCAGACGAAAACGGGATGCAGGTCAATATCTACCTTGAGGACTGGTCAAACGGCATGATCAGTTCGAAGGAATATGTGCTTTTCATGGTTGACTCACTCAGTAATGAAAAGATAAGACGGTTTATGCTTCCTGATACCCTTGGTATTCTGAACCCTGACCAGACCAGTCTGTTTTGCAGGCAGATGACCGAAAGATATCCCTCAATCCACTTTGATTTTCATGCTCATAATGACTACGATCTTGCAGTGGCAAATGTCTACTCAGCTGTCACCGCGGGCATCAGCGGAGTACATACCACTGTCAACGGACTTGGGGAGAGAGCGGGCAACGCCCCTCTCTCAAGTGTGATCGGGTTGCTCAATGACCACCTCGGGTCTGTGACAGGTGTAAATGAGTACGAAATCACAAGAGTCAGCCGTATCGTGGAGACATTCAGCGGCATCAGGATACCTGTCAACAAACCTGTCATAGGGGCAAATGTCTTTACCCAGACATCAGGCATTCACGCCGACGGTGACAACAAGGACAACCTCTACTGCAGCAATCTGCGGCCGGAACGGTTCGGCAGAAAAAGAACCTACGCCCTCGGCAAACAGTCAGGTAAGGCGACAATAAGAAAAAACCTTGAAGAGTTCGGGCTGGAGCTGAGCCAGGAGTCGCTGGCCAGGGTGACGGAAAGGGTCATTGAGCTGGGCGACAAGAAGGAGACGGTCACCACCGAAGACCTTCCGTTCATCATCGCGGATGTGCTTGGCAACGACCGCTCATCATATAAAATATTCATTAAGAACTACTCCCTCACTCTCTCATACGGACTAAAACCCTCAGCCAGCGTACAGTTGGAGATTGACGGCCTCCTTTTCCAGGAGACATCGTCGGGCGACGGTCAGTATGACGCATTTATGAGAGCGGTCAGGAAGATATATGACCGGATGGGAAGGGAGCTGCCGGTGCTTACCGACTATGAGGTATCCATACCTCCGGGAGGAAAAACCGATGCTCTTGTGGAGACGGTAATCAGATGGAGATACAAGGGAGGGGAGTTCAGAACCAGGGGACTGGATGTTGATCAGACAGAATCGGCCATCAAGGCAACGGAAAAGATGCTCAACATAATCGAAAACAATGAGATCAAACCTGCATATAAAAACCTGATAACAGTTTCAGATGGAATATAAAATTGCCCTTCTGGCCGGCGACGGCATCGGACCCGAAGTAACTGAGGAGGCCTGCAAAGTGTTGCTGGCTACTGGGGTGAGGTTCGGTCATAAATTTCACTTTACCCGCGGACTGGTGGGTGCCGCCGCCATTGACAGGACC
>JAVEXM010000182.1:0-3424 GCA_034004025.1 Bacteroidales bacterium | reverse complement strand
GCCAACTTTTTTAATATCTTTGCATATGTTATTCAACATACGGGGAAATGGTTTATAGTGATCCTTACATGGAACAGTGTCTTGAAGGACCTTTTTCGCTTTTCAGGGACATGTCTGACGAAGAGAAGGAGTTTCTGCTTCATGATCACATCTGTTCGTCTTTCAAAAAAGGGGATGTTATCTTCACCGAGGGGTCAAGGCCTGCCGGTCTTTACTGTCTGGCCTACGGCAAGGTGAAGGTGTTCAAGGAGGGCATCGGAGGCAGGGAACAGATCATAAGGATGATCAGGCCCCAGGGTCTGATAGGCTTTTCCGCCATCATTGCCGGCACCAGGTATTATGCCTCGGCGGTAGCCATTGAAGAATCGGGTGTCTGCCGGATAGACAGCAATCAGTTCATGAAGCTCCTGCAGCGCAATTCCGACCTCTCCATCAAGCTCATGCGCATGATGGCGCTTGAATTATCCTTCTCCTGTGAACGAACTGTATCCCTGACACAGAAGCATATCAGGGGCAGACTTGCTGAATCACTTCTGGTACTCCGTGACACCTACGGAGTCGAGAATGACGGCAAGACCATCAGGGCCTATGTCTCCAGGGAGGACCTGGCATGTCTCTCAAACATGACCACCTCCAATGCCATCAGAACCCTCTCGATGTTTGCCACCGAGTCGGTAATTGCCCTGGAAGGTAAAAGAATCAGCATTGTAGACCCTGCGAGACTCGAGAAGATCAGCCACATGGGCTGACGGTCATCGTCTGACAGCCTCCAGGTAGCATGTACGGCACAGGGGCTCGTAAATATCCTTCTCACCCAGCACCACCACCTTCTCATCATCGGTCTTTCGGTGTGAATAATGGGCAAGGTTGCCGCATCTGACACATATCGCATGCACCTTGGTCACATACTCGGCTATCGCCATCAGCGCAGGCATGGGTCCGAAGGGTTTGCCTGCAAAATCCATGTCGAGACCTGCCACGATCACCCTTGTGCCTGCATCGGCAAGTGCCGAACATACCTCAGGGAGAGTGTCGTCAAAGAACTGGGCCTCGTCTATACCAACCACCTCAACGCCTGCAGCCAGAAGCAGTATCGACGAGGCATTCTCAACGGGGGTGGAAATGATTGACTTCTCATCGTGTGACACTACCCTGGTCTCCGAATACCTGGTGTCAAGTGACGGTTTGAAAATCTCAACCCTGAGGCCGGCATACATGGCCCTGCGAACCCTTCTGATCAGTTCCTCGGTCTTGCCTGAGAACATCGATCCAGCTATAACCTCGACAGATCCGCGCTTGCCGGCATTAAAGACTGAATTTTCGAGAAACTCCATACTTAAGCTCTGGGTTAGGCCGTTGAGTATTGTGACACTATTATTAAGGCTGAGAAGATCAGAATTAATTACTTTTGCAAAATAAAGAAAACGATCATTATAAAAAACAAAGAGAGATGGATTTCACAAAAGCAGTAGGCATTATAGGAAGGGATCTGGAGGAGGCGATTGCAATGCTTGACCAGCTCTCGGAAGTACCCGGTTCACACATTGCAGAGACGGAGCTGGCAAAATCGAGGATACGCAGCGCATCTGACATGCTGAAGCTCCTTCCCGGGCTGTACGGTGCCGGCGTATCACGTCCGGAGCCCCCGCCCGTTGTGAAACATGAGGTACAGAGTGTCACTGTCGAAACCGCTGAAGATGCAGTGGCTGTTAAAAGAAGCATGACTGCCGGGAGTGATGAAAAGGCCTTGACGGCAGAAGAGACGGTGACAACAGAGAAGAGCGTGACGGTAGAGACCGCTCAAGAGACGGTGACGGCAGAAGAGACGGTTACAGCAGAGAAGAGAGTGACGGTAGAGACAGTTGAAGAGACGGTGGCGGTTGAGCAAAGCCCTGCCGCACACAAAGCAAAGACACAGGAGAGTGTAAAGGCGATACTGGCTGACAGGTTCGGTGTGACCGGAACCCTGGGCGAAAAGATGTCTTCATCAAGAAAGGATGAGGTAGTCACCTCGGTGATGCACAGCAAGCCCATAGCCGATATCGCTGCCGCAATCGGCATCAATGACAGGTTCTACTATATACGTGAGCTCTTCAGCGGTGATGCGGCAGCTTACGGCGATGCCGTCAGCAGGCTGAATGCAGCCGCTTCACTCGGTGAAGCAATGAGGATACTCGACGAGAGCACCGTCATGGGCTCTGATCCGGCGGCACAGTCGTCGTTTGTTGATGTGGTACGGAGAAAATTCAGCCTGAATGTCTAAGCTGATCCTGGTACCTACTCCAATAGGCAACCTGGGTGATATTACAGTGCGTGCCCTCGAGGTGCTCAAATCGGCTGACCTGATCCTTGCCGAAGACACCAGGAAGAGCCGCATACTGCTTGACCATTACGGCATCAGGGCTCCTCTCCGTTCGCACCACAAGTTCAATGAGCACAAGACAATCGAGTCGCTCTGTGACCTGATGGAGAGGGGTACAGTCACGGCGCTCATAACCGATGCCGGCACCCCGGGCATCTCCGATCCGGGATTCCTGCTGGTACGCATGTGCATCGAGCGGGAGATACCTGTTGAGTCGCTCCCCGGCCCCACCGCGTTCGTCCCGGCACTGGTAAACTCCGGACTGCCGTCAGACCGCTTCTGCTTCGAGGGATTCCTGCCGCAGAAGAAGGGCAGGCAGAAGAGGATCTCAGCCCTGGCCGCAGAGGAGAGAACGATGATCTTCTATGAGTCACCCTTCAGGCTGGTGAAGAGTCTTGAGGAGCTGGCAGCAGCGCTCGGCCCTGAACGCCGTGCCGCCGTATCACGGGAACTGACAAAGAAGTTTGAGGAGACGGTGCGGGGCAGCCTCTCATCACTGGCAGCACATTTCCGCGAGACAGCGCCGCGGGGCGAGATAGTGATAACAGTAGCAGGCTCCCGCGACAAAGCAGCAGGTCAGGTAAACGAATCAGAATAGTGGCTTGCGGCCGTTTTCTCCTGCGACAAAACAGCAGGTCAGATCACGGAATCAGAATAGCGGCTTGCGGCCGTTCTCTCCCGCGACAAAACAGCAGGTCAGGTCACGGAATCAGAATAGCGGCTTGCGGCCGTTGTCGTCCGGGGAGAAATCACTGTAGTCTGACGAGAGATCATCATTCATCTTTGACCCCAGGGTATATACCCCACCCGGCGCCGCATCGGGGAAGCTGACCTCACTGCCGAAGTCGTCAGGCTCAACAAAGGTGGCACGGTCCTCCTTGAAGTAGAGCAGTATCTCATCAGTAGGACCGTTACGGTTCTTGGCAAGGATAATGTCAGCATGACCCTTGGTCGACTGACCATCCTCGAACTGCGACACCCCCATCTTCTCCGGCCTGTGGATAAAGACAACCATGTCGGCATCCTGCTCTATGGCACCCGACTCACGAAGGTCGGAGAGCA
>JAVEXM010000062.1:0-16149 GCA_034004025.1 Bacteroidales bacterium | reverse complement strand
GAGAACCTGCTGAGACACAACATTGAGGTGTACAATTGCGGACGCACCCTGACAAAAAACGGTGTGACCTACAGCGGCAGCGACAGTTACTATGTGCCTTTGAAACAGAAGGAGTACCGGTTCGCCAGAAGTCTCTTTGAGCCTTTAATGAAGTTTGCCGATACTGTTTTTTATGATATATCCACATGGGTAATGCCGATGGCCTTCAATATCAGTTACAGCACCCTTACCGGCAGCGAGGCTTCCGGCATGGCCGGAGAGCAGGTGACGGCACCTCCGGTAGCTGAGGGAAAGCTCACAGGAGCTGACAAACCATATGCCTGGCTTTTTGAATGGAATGACTTTTTTGCACCCAGGGCTCTTTACATGATGCAGCAGGCAGGACTCACGGCAAGGGTTTCCGCCAGTCCCTTCACCCTGACGGAAGATGGCCGGAAGATGCAGTTCGGATACGGCACCATCATGGTACACCCGGCACAGATGAACGCCACTGCCGGCGAGACAGCAGAGATAATGCAGAGGGTTGCCAGTGAGTGCGGCCTGACGGTGCACGGCGCGGCAACAGGACTGACTACCTCGGGTATTGATCTTGGAAGCAATGAATTCGTAGCCCTGGAGATGCCATCAGTGCTGTTGCTCACCGATGAGGGGATATCGTCAGGCGACGCCGGCGAGATATGGCACCTGCTTGATGTCCGTTACGGGATGCAGGTGACCCTGATGCCCGCCTCCAGGCTGGCCTCCGCATCACTCTCAAGGTATAATGTGATCATTGTTGCCGGCAACCCTCCAATATCGCAGGCAGCCGTTGACAGGTTAAAGGAGTGGAACCGTGCGGGAGGCACTCTGATAGCCTACAAGAATGGCAACAGGTGGATAGCAGCCAACGGTTTCGCAGAGGTCAGTTATGTTGAGAATGCCGCACTCCCGGAAGGAGTGGCAACAAGTTACGCCGACCGTTCTCTCTCCAGGGCGCTGCACATGATACCCGGATCAATCTTCATGACGAAGCTTGACCTGACACACCCGCTCTGTTACGGGTACACAAAAGACCTCCTGCCGGTATTCAAGAGAAGCTCCACAGCTGTAAAAGAGGCAGGCACCGCCTCCAACAACCCGGTAAGATACATTGAATCACCGCTGTTAAGCGGTTACTGCACCAAAGAGAATAATGAAAGGATAGGCAACTCCCTGTTTGCTTCCGTCCATTCCGGTCCCGGCAGGGTGATCTCTATCTATGATGACACCAACTTCAGGGCGATATGGTTCGGGACAGCAAAGATCTTTGCCAATGCAATCTTTTTCGGACAGACACTCAGGCAGGAAAGCAGATACGGCCAATAGCTATATCATCTATCTCCCTTAGCGCCTTCTCGAGCGAGAGAAACTGACCGGTATCTCCTGCCAGTTCCAGGAGGATAAGACCTGCGGGTTCGCCGAAATAGACCTCGTTAACACCCAGCCGGGTCCTGATGACACACCCGTAGGTTGTCAGTATCTCCTGTACCCGGATGCCCAGTTCATCGCGGCGCGGAACCAGTATTCCAAGCAAGGTCGTGCCTTCGCATCCGTCAGGTGCATCTGAGGGGCCGTGAGAGAATGTCATATCCTGCACGTAGATCCCCTCTGTCTTTTTGAGCCTTGCTGCCAGCTCATCACAATCGTCCTGCAGCCCGGTAAGATGAATGACCATAAATCCTTCGCGGCTGCACAGCTCCTCACTCAGCTCGTGGAAACCAAGCCGTGTGCTGATGACCCTGCCATAATCCGAAAGGGCCTTCTGAACCAGCCCCGCCTCCTTGATCCTGTCTGTGATCTTAATACCTGTTACTCTGACCATGATGAAATATATTAGTAGTAGAGATCTCTCTCCCCGTTTCTGATTCGCTCAATCTTCTTCCTTATGCTTTGCTTCATCCCCTCGTCGAGGTCGACCATGTTCTTTTCGATGGCCTTCCATCCCTTCTCCGCAAGTTCAGGGGAGGCATAATCTACAATGTACTCTGACAGTGTCAGAATTGCGTTGGGTGTGCAGTAGCGCTTGATGAAGCCCGGCACGGAGAACTCCATGAAGTGTTCGCCGGTGCGTCCCAGACGGTAGCAGGCTGTGCAGAAAGAGGGGATGTAATCATTATCTATCAGCTCATCTATCACATCGGCGAGTGATCTCTCATCATTGATCTTAAACTGCTCGCGGTTGAGGTTCTGCTCAGCGTTCTTTGAGGCAGAATAACCTCCGAGCTCCAGTTTTGTGCCGCCGTCTATCTGGGAGACCCCGAAAGCCATTGCCTCATGTCGCACGTCGGGCGACTCGCGGGCAGTGAGTATCAGTCCTGTGTAAGGCACCGCCAGGCGAAGAATGGCTATCAGCTTCTTGAAGTTATCGTCATTTACATAATATTTCGGGTCGATGTTGAGTGCCGAGGCATCCTTGATCCTGGGAAAGGAGATAGTATGCGGTCCCACGTTATAGCATGCCTCCAGGTGATTTGTATGCCTTACCAGTCCCAGTACCTCATACCTCCAGTCGTAGAGACCAAAGAGTGCCCCGATTCCGACATCGTCGATACCTGCCTCCTGTGCCCTGTCAAGTGCTGTCAGTCGCCAGTTGTAGTCCTTTTTCTTCCCGCCCAGGTGATACCACGAGTATGCTTCCGGATGATATGTCTCCTGGAATATCTGGTAGGTGCCTATTCCTGCCCTTCCCACCGTCCGGAAGCCGTCTATGTCAAGAGGTGCGGCATTGATATTGACCCTGCGTATCTCTCCCCTATCCTTCTTGATACCGTACACCAGCCTGACGGTATGGGCTATGTATTCAGGGTCGTATTCAGGATGCTCACCATAAACAAGTATCAGCCTCTTCTGTCCGTTATCCTCAAGGGCCTCGACCTCATCCCGGATCTCCTCATCGGAAAGGGTCTTGCGCTTTGCCTCAGTATTGGTGACCCTGAAACCGCAGTACTGGCAGTTGTTGGTGCATTTGTTGCCGATATACAGCGGAGCGAAAAGCACAATCCTGTTACCGTAAACCTTTTTCTTGAGTTCACGTGCGCCAGCCTTGATCTCCTCTACCAGTTCCCCCCCGGCATTGAGGAGGACGGCAGTCTCTGCCATAGTTAGACGTTCTTTGGAGAGCGACTTGGCTATCAGCTCCCTCACCCTTACCTTGTCTGCCTTTGAGCTCTCAAGAATTGACCAGATCTCGCCAGGGTCAATAAAAGGCTCCATGCGACGGTCTGGTATACTGAGTTTTTCCGGATTGAATTTCATCTCCTGTCAAATTTAATAATGTATTATATAAATCATGCAAAGATCCACATTTCACGGGCCATTCCGGTCTCTGCCAGGGTCAGAAACCGACAACCCCTGGCTTTGATGCACCGTCAGGGTGTGCCATTCCTGACTACCACTGTCTGACACTGTCAGAAGATGAGCTCCTTCATCTCCCTGACACCGTCGGCCAGATATCTGCCGGTTTCTTTCCCGGATTTTTCAGAAGTCAGCATCTTATGAAAGAAGAGCGCCATCCGTTTTCCCGGGAGATCATCTTCATAATTCTCGAGGTGAAGGTGAACCCGGGGCATCAGAGAACCGTTGTCGGCTATATAGACCATACCCCTGGAATAGTAAGCATCTGCCGCGCATGAGACTGCATAGAGTCCCGGAGGAGGCACGAGCTTGTTCGGATCCGTGACGGGAATAGTGATGAGCGGCACCCCTGCCTCCGCCCCTGTTCCCGGATCATCTTTGACAACATTCCCGATGATGAGATATAAGTGATCAAGATAGGCGTTGGCCCGCTGTATATAGCCCTCTGACAGCGCCTGTCTGATGCGTGTTGAGCTGACCGTTTCGTTCTGAACCTCCTGCATGGGTATCTCCTCGGCCTCAAACCCGTATTTCTCCCTCCATTTCCAGAGCTGGCGGTAATCGCCCTCCTGGTTAAAGCCGAAATGATGGTTATGACCCACAACGATAACCTTTGCCTTCAGTATTCCGCAGAGTATCTCCCTGACAAACTCCTCACCGGTAATCCTGGAGAAATCACGTGTAAATTCAATGATGATCACATTGTCGAGTCCTGCCTTGCGAAGCATCTCCGTCTTCTCCTCCTGTGAACAGATAAGCTTCAGTCCCCTGCCTGCAGTCTCCGGATATAGCACCACACGCGGATGGGGATGAAAAGTAATGAGGACACTCTCACCGTCATGTTCAGCTGCCAGTTTCTTCAGCCTTCTGATGATTGTCTTGTGACCAATGTGCACGCCGTCAAATGAACCCGTAGTGACAACCGGCGATCTGATAGCGGAAGCCTCCTCAAAACTTCTGAATATACGCATCAGCCTGAGCTTATTAATTGTGCTTAACGAAATATGCCACCTTCTCTATCGAGGTGATCATGTCATACTCTTCGAGATAAACGGTGTCAGGCACATTCAGGGGCATGGTGGTGAAGTTCATTATGCCCCTGATGCCACTGCTGACGAGCATCTCCGTCACCTTGACTGCCTGTTCAGAAGGCACGGCCAGCACGGCTATGGTAATGTCAAGGTCAGGCTTCAGCCGCTTGAACTGGTCAATCTGCCAGCAGCGTACTCCGGCAATGACCTTGTCGACCTTCTGCTGATCGACATCAAAAGCTGCTACGACGTTCATGTTGGTGCGCTTGCCCATGAAATAGCCTGTTATTGCCCGCCCCAGGTTACCCATACCGATTATTGCGACATTGAGTCCTTCAGGCGGGTCAATGATGACGCCTATAGCTTTTATCAGCTCCCTGATGTCATATCCCTTGCGCATGACGCTGCCATAACCTATCAGCATCAGGTCTCGTCTGACCTGTACTGCAGTGATGTGAAGCATAGCCGCCAGCTCGTGCGAAAAGACATAGCTGCGGTTCCCTTCAAGAGTGGCCGTCAGCACACGCCTGTACTGACTCAGCCGTTCTACTGTTTTTCCCGGTAGTGTCTTCATTCTACGATTGAATATTTGTTACCTGCATCTTTGGAATAATCACCGTAAACACCGAGCCCCTGTCAGGTTCGCTCTCCACCTTTATAACCCCATGATACAACTCAACCACCTTCTTCACAATAGACAGTCCAAGGCCGCTGCCGCTGATGTTGCGTGTCTTTTCATTCTTTATCCGCGAGAACTCCTCAAACAACATCTCACGCTCATCAGCATTCATCCCGATACCGTTGTCAGCAACCGAGATGAGAAACTCATCCTCGTTGCAGTCAACGGTGACAGTCACGGAGCCTCCTGTCCGGTTATACTTCACAGCATTGGAAATGAGGTTATTGAGAATTATTTCAAAATCATTCGGGTCGGCCCATATCTTGCCGCAGTGTCTTATGTCGGTATTAAAACTGATATCCTTGTGAATAGCGTAAGGACTCACCGTGACGATTGCCATGGAGACCAGGTCACTCAGGCTGATATCCTGCATGTTTTCAAGGTGTCTCTCGAAGCTGACTTTAGTAAAATCGAGCAGGTCCATGATCAGGTTGCGCATGCTCTCAATCCGCTGAAGTGATCTCTCCACAGCGGAGGCATAGTCATCAAGCGAGTTGCCGAGCTGTCTCTCCTGCATCATCCTGAGGTACCCTTCTATCGCATTCAGAGGGGCCTTCAGTTCGTGGGAGAGCACCGAGAGAAACTGGAACCTCACCTTCCTGCCCTCAACCTTAAGCGTGTTCGTTATTCTCCTCAGATAGAGCTGCTTGGTAATCTGTTCGATTGATGTTTTAAGCTCCTGAGGGGTAAAGGGCTTTGGGATGAAATCTATGGCTCCGTCGTTATGAGCCCTGACCGCCACATCTATTGAGGCGTAAGAGGTTATCATTGCAACAACTATATCGAGGTTCTTTTTCCTCACATACTCCAGCACCTCCACACCCTGTATTCCAGGCAGTTTATTGTCGAGGAGCAGTATGTCAGGCATGTCGCGGTCAATGATCTCTATCCCCTCCTCTCCTGTTGCTGCCTCGGTTATTGAGAAGGTATAATCTTCATCCATGAAAGGGTAAGTGACGTGGAAATTACCGAGTATCCTGGCAACTCCTGACCTGATGCCGGACTCATCGTCAACTACAAGTACCTTTAGTTGTGCCATGATTACAATTTGAGTAGTTTTCTGATTGCCTGGTCAAGCTGTTCCGGTCTCACTCCCTTTTCAAGGTAGAGGTCAGCCCTGATCCATTCACGCTCCTGTTCGCTGCTCAGGCCGAACGACAGTCCTGTTTCCCTTGCCACTGCCGTGGCCAGTATCACAGGCACATCGGGGTATTTTCTCTTGAGCTTGTAACAGAGGATGAATCCGCTGTCATCACTCTCCATCATAAGGTCAAAGACAGCTATGTCAGGTTTCATTTTCAGGATCACCTGTTCGGCCTCTGCCTGGCTCTCCACAGCCACAACCTCATACCCTGCCTTACGGAGGTAAAAGGCCACCTGGAACAGGTAATCGGGATCATCATCGGCAATCAGGACTGTAAAACTGGTTTTTACCATATCATTTTTGTTTTCCTGTTTTTAATTTTCAATCGTATTACTGAGCAATCATCATTTATTCGGGTCTTCTCGGGATAATAATCCTGAATGTGGTACCTGTTTGGCCCTTTGAAGGGTCGTTGTTTGATTCGACGGTTATCTGGCCCTTGTGCATCTTTACTATGCCATAAGTTGTTGCCAGTCCCAGTCCTGTTCCCTGTCCGAGTCCCTTTGTGGTAAAGAAGGGTTCAAAGATCTTTGGCTTGTCCTCCTCTGCAATGCCGCTGCCAGTATCGGAGACACTAAATGTAACATCGCTGACGCTGTCCTCGAGGCACACCTCCAGGGTGCCGCCGCCGGGCATGGCATCAATGGCATTTTTAAAGAGGTTGGTAAGCACCTGTGTCATCTGTTCTGCATCTATCGCGGCATCAGAATGTGTAGTACGGTCAACAATCACTGGCCTGACATTATCCGGGAAGACCACTCCTGCAATACTGTTCTCCGTCAGCTTTCTGATGTCAACGTACTCATGGTTCACCTGGTTTTTCCTTGCAAAGTTAAGCAATCCCCCCACGATCTTCTTACAGCGAGCTGCCTGTTCGACTATCAGCCGGAGATCTTCACTCACCGGATCATCGGGCTTGCATTCTTCAAGCAGGATATTGCTGTACATAATGACGACGCCGAGGGGGTTATTGAGTTCATGCGCGATACCGGCCGAGAGCTGTCCCATGTGAGCCAGCTTCTCCGACTGCTTCAGGGCGTTCTGCATGGTTGTGAGCTTGGCATTCGAGAGGGCCAGGTCCTGTACCGATTTATGCAGTTTTTCAATGGTGTAGGGGAGGCACATCTCCTCCTCGGCCAGTCCTTTGACAATTGCAATTGCATGGTCATAGCAGGTGTCATAGCCGCAGGCACCGCAGTTCAGATGATCTTTTTCAGTAAGCTTGCCCATTGTAACGAGCACCCTTTGTATCTCATCCTCTTCGGCTGTCATCTGGCGTTTGTCTTCAGGACGAAAGCGGGCGGAGAGGTCCAGCGTAAGATAATTCTCAACGTTGTTATGCCACTCTTCAAGGTCAAGGGAGGTCATCTTCTGCTGGGCATAGCTGCTTACCAGCGCCCGGCGGTTATACTGTTTGCCACCCCTGCTCATGCCGGGGCCCATGATGCAGCCTTCGCAGCAGAGCAACTCGAGGTGCTGGCCGCCAATCATACCCTCCTCAAATTCCCTGATAGCCTCCTGGAAGTCAATCCTCCCCTCAGCGGCTATGATATTACCGGTGATGGCATCATCGTTGACGCCTGCTGTCTGGAGGAGGCCCCTGGTGACAGGGAAGATTGCGCCGCGACCCCCCAGCGGCGGATCAAATTCCGATGGCACGACACTTTCGGGAGTGATGCCTTTTTCAGCAAACATCTCCCTCAGTTCAATGAATGTGATTGCAGCATTAACCTCGGCACTTTCCGCCTTTTTTGCCACACAGGGCCCTATGAATACAACCGGCAGGTCGTCGCCGTGTCTCTTTCTCATCACCCTGGTCATTGCCACCATGGGTGAGACCACCCTGATGAGGTTCGGCGTCAGGTCGGGGTGATAGAACCTGATGAATGAGGCAATGGCTGGACAGTCGGAGGAGATATAGTTCTTGTCGCCGGCTTCGTTGATGAGGGTACGGTAGCGGTGAGCCACGAGATCAGCTCCGAAGGAGACCTCCACAACATAGTCAAACCCGAGAGCCCTGATCATTCCAACCACCTTCCGGTAGTCAGTGACATCGTCAAACTCGGCCGGGAAGCTGGGAGCCAGCAGGGCTGCTTTCTTCCCTGGTCTCTCGACCACCTTATTTACCAGGTCCACGGTATTGACAAACACCTTTGCGCCCTGGCTGCATACCTTGGTACAGTTACCGCATGCCACACACCTCTCTGTAATGACCTCAGCCTGACCTCCCACAATCCGTATGGCTCTTGCCGGGCACTCCCTGACACATGTGTAACATGTGCGGCACAATTCCTTTATGGTATAAACCAGCATATTCCTCACAGCTTAAAGTAAAACCTCCCTCTTATCGAAACGGGTATGAAACAAAGTCTTGTCGGCAAGCTCCGGGCACTCTTCAAAGACCTTTCCATACAGTGTTGCCACAGAGGCCGACTGTTCGGGACCGCGAACTGCCTCCTGGTCATTGGTCTGCCAGACAAACCTCGAGCGCTGCCGCACTGCCTCCCGTGAGCCTGCAGGCTGCATCCCTCCCCCGTTGACACACCCGCCGGGGCAAGCCATCACCTCAATGAGGTCATAGTCAGTCCCGCCGTCGAGCATCTGTTTCAGCTTCTCAAAGCCCTTCATGCCGTCTACCACAGCTACGGAACAGGTTACCCCCCCGGCTGTCACCTTCGCCTCCCTGAATGAACCGGCAGCCCTCAGCTTCTTGGCTGCAAGCCTGTCTGCCTCCCTGTTACCCGCTTTTACGAAGAGGGAACGGATTACCGACTCGGTTATGCCACCGGCAGTCTCAGCCATCAGTGAGGCGGAGCTGCGGAGAGCCATTGGCTCGTCGGCAGCTTCAGAACCGATATTGGAAACGTCGATGCCGTACAATACAATCAGACGGGCCAGTTCCCTGACGGTAAGGACAGTGTCAATGTCACTGATGCCCTTCCTTGTCATGCTGTCACGGCGTGCTTCGAACTTCATGGCAGTGCAGGGGGTGACAGAGACAGTGTAAACTCTCTGCCGGTTATCATCAGGCACGACTACGGATTTGATTATGGCACCCGAGATCTGCTGCGGTGTCTTGAGGGTTGATAGCATGGGCAGCAACTCCGGATAAAACTGTTCGCAGTATTTCACCCAGGCCGGGCAGGCAGAGACTATGAGGTTCCTCTTCTCCCCGCCTTCCTGCCGTCTTATGAATTCATCTGTCAGCTCTGTTATAAGAATGTCTGTTCCCGTGCCTGAGAGGAACACCTTATCGAATCCTATCTTCCTGAGGACGGCGTTGAGCACCCTGTCGAAGTCGCGGTTGTATTTTACCCCCAGCTCACCGGCCAGGGCCCAGGGCACCAGCGGTGAATACTGAATGACGCGTATGAGATTGTCGCTGCTCAGCTGTTCCTGCACCTCGGAGAGGTAATGCTTCTCATGAAGTGCTCCCGTGGGGCAGACAAGGACACACTGGCCGCAGTGGATGCAGCTTGAGAAGTTGAAGTCGCGGTCCATTGCGGGACCCACGTGGGTACTGCTGCCCCTGCCTATGAAATCAATTGACGTTGCGGTTATGACCTCCTCGCACACCCTGATGCATCTGCCGCAGAGGATGCACTTCGACAGTTCGCGGACGATAGCCGGACTCGACTGGTCACGGCGGGGCTTGATCTTGCTCGCACGTATTCGCCGCTCCCGCACCTGCAGCTGGTCGGCCAGTCTCTGCAACTCACAGTCGAGGTTACGTTCGCAGTAGAGACAGTCGTCAGGATGGTTTGCAAGCAACAGCTCCACAATGGTCTTCCTGGCCCTGATCACGCGCGGCGAGTGGGTCTGTATCTTCATCCACTCTTCCACTGGTGCCGAGCAGGCAGTGACAAGGCGGTCACGGCCTTCGACCTCCACCACGCACATCCGGCAGGCACCTGTAGGGGTGAACTCCGCCATGCGGCAGAGGGTCGGGATCATAATGCCGTTGCGGTTGAGGGCAGAGAGGATGGTCTCACCCTTCTCGGCCCTGATGCTCCTGTTATTTACTTCAATTGTAAACTGCATTTCCTATTTTACTGTCACTGCGCTGAACTTACATACATCATAACATATTCCGCAGCCGATGCACTTATCCTCTACGATGAAGAAAGGCTGCAGCCTGGTGCCGTAGATGGCATTCACAGGGCACCGTGCGGCACAAACAGTGCACCCTGTGCACTTGTCGACGTCGATGCTGAAGGTTCTCAGACCGCGGCATACGTTGGCACGGCAGCGGCGGTCGAAGATATGCTCCTCGAACTCTTCACGGAAGTTCCGCAGGGCGCTGATGAAAGGGTTGGGAGCCGTCTGGCCGAGGCCGCAGAGCGACGTATCCTTCATCACATCGGCGATGGTTTCGAGCTGCATCACCCCCTTGAACCTCTCCAGCGTGGCGTTGGAGTCTTCACTGTGCGGCTTGCGTATGATATTCGCGAGTATCTCCAGCATGCGCCCTGTACCTTCACGGCAGGGGATGCACTTCCCGCAGCTCTCCTTGTGAATAAACTCCATGTAATATCTCACAAAGTCGACTATACAGGTAGTCTCATCTATGATAATGAGTCCGCCGGAGCCCATGGCTATCCCGTTTTCCCTGAGGGTATCATAGTCGACCGGCAGGTCCAGCATCTCAGCAGTGATGAATGTACCCGAGGGTCCGCCAATCTGGAGAGCCTTAAACTCCCGTCCATCCCTTATACCGTCGGCAATGCCCTCCAGTATGGTCCTGAAAGTTGTTCCCATCTCCACCTCTATCAGTCCGGTATACCTGCCCCGTCCGGCCAGGGAGAACAGCTTTGTGCCCTTGCTCTCATCCGTTCCCAGGCCGCGGAACCATTCCGGGCCGTGTGACATGATGAGAGGGACATTCATCAGGGTCTCAACGTTGTTGATCACCGTAGGTTTACCGTACAGGCCGCTGGTTGTAGGATAGGGAGGCTTGAGCTCAGGCATGCCCCGTCTGCCTTCCAGGCTGCCTATCAGTGCAGTCTCCTCTCCGCAGACGAATGCGCCTGCCTCTTCCCTGATCATTATGTCAAGATTGTATCCGCTGCCGAGGATATTGTGACCTATGATGCCATAGGCACGTGCAGCCTCAACGGCCTTTTTCAGTCGCGACAGCGGCCAGGGTGAGTCAGCCTTGAAATAAACCGTGGCGACAGAAGCGCCGATGGCATAGGATGCGATGCATATACCCTCCAGCAGCCTGTGGGGGTCGCTCTCCAGAACCGACCTGTCGGCGTAGGAGCCGGGATCACTCTCCTTGGCATTGCATATCAGGTACCTGTTATCGGCAGGTGAGTTGAGGGCATACTTCCACTTCAGCCCTGTGCCAAAGCCGCCACCGCTGCGGCCGCGCAATCCACTGCGCTCAACAATGTCGCACACCTCAGCGGGCGTATAGCTGCGTATCGTTTTCATGAACGCCCTGTAGCCGCCGCGGGCGATGAACTCCTCTATGCTCTCAGGGTCATAGCAGCCGCAGTTGCCAAGCACCACCCTCTTCTGAAGCTTATAGTAGGGCAACTCTTCAAGGAAGGGTATATCATGCCAGGCTTCGAAGCCTGTGGCGCCCGACTGTGCGACGAGGTCCTCGTCAGGCATGTCATTGTGAAAGACACCGTTGAGCAGGGGTTCCACCTTCTCCTCGGTGATATTCCGAAAGATCAGTTTGTTTTTGCCGGGCAGATGGATGCATACCATGGGCTCAAAGGCAGCAGGCCCGTGACAGCCGGTCATTATCACGCTGCCACCGATACCGGTGTCGGTCAGGTAGAGCCTTATCGCCTCAGCACACCTGCCGCTGCCGGCAATGATTGCTGCTGAGCCTGAGGAGACATATATCACCGGCAGCGACGGCTTTTCATGCCGTATCTCTGCCAGCCTTCTCCCGACATCCCCGGGGAGGGTGTCAGAGCGGTGCATCAGCACCTCCCTCACGAGGAAATCCCTGGTTTCGTTGTCGATGCTGCTACTCATTTCAGGTCTGCAACTGCTTTTAGTTTTGTAATCATCTCGGGTATATCCTCAGCCTTGACATGAGTCCGGTACTCGCCATCCACCATCACCAGCGGACCTTCATTGCATCCCCCCATGCAGGCAGTGAGCTCATAGCTGAACCTGCCGTCGCGGGTGGTCTGACCCGGCTCAATGCCCAGGGCTTCCCTTACAGCAGCAACCACCGCTGAGGAGCCGTTGATGAAACAGGTGGTGCCATGGCAGATGCGCAGATGCACCCTGCCGCCCGGGTAGAACCTGAACCTGTCGTAAAAGGTTGCCAGGCCATAAATCTTTGTGGTCGACATCCGGAGGAAACTGCCTATCCTGACTATCGCCTCCTCGGAGAGATACCCCTCTGCCAGCTGGATATCCTGAAGTATAGGTATCAGGCTCTCATGGTGCCCCTCCATGTAATGACTGAGAATCTCTTCTATTTTGCTCATTATTAAAAGCCTCTGACTTTTCGGCTAATCACAAAGCTATACAATTTTATTGTTAATGCAAAAACATTGTTAATTTATTAACAAATAATAACCAAACAAGTGATTCTGTTGCTGTTCAGAATAAAATTTATTGTACTTTTGAGAAGGTATGAATAAAAGAGGAGTCGTTGGGAAAAACGCATGAGATAGAGATATGCCTTGGAAGTTCCTGTTTCTCAAGGGGTAACAGGGAGATGGTGCAGGTCATCAGGAATTATCTCAGGAGAAACCATCTTGATGACAGGGTTATGCTCAGGGGGGCACGCTGCATGAACCGTTGCAATGAAGGTCCCTTTATTATAATAAACGGCCGGAGCTATACACAAACCGGAGTTCAGGATATCGAGAAGATACTGGAGAAGGAGCTTATATGAACGGTCGGAAGGCCCTAACAGATTGACAATGAAGATTCCCGATCAGGTTGTTTACATAGATGATGACAGGTGCCGTAACTCCTACTCATGTGTCAGGGCCTGTCCGGTGAATGCCATAGAGGTCCGGCCCGAGAGGGCTCATCCCGTGATCATTGCTGACAGGTGCATTGGCTGTGGTCTCTGTTATCTCTCGTGTTCACCTTCGGCCATAGATTACAAAAACTCCATAGAAGATGTCAGGGATCTGCTGAATTCCGGACGCAAAACGGCAGCGCTGGTGGCCCCGAGCATCGCCTCCGAGTTTGATGATATAACTGACTACCGCAAGTTTGTAGGTATGATCCGTAAGCTCGGTTTCACATACGTTCACGAGGTCTCCTTCGGGGTCGACCTGGTGGCCTTCGCCTATAAAAAGCTCTTTGAGGAGTCGAGCGGCAAGTATTACATCACATCCAACTGTCCCTCCATTGTGGAGATGATTGAGAAATACCATCCGAACCTTGTTCCCAACCTTGCCCCGCTCGTGTCGCCCATGGTGGCTTCGGCGATGGTCACCCGTGATCTCTACGGCGAAGAGGTGGCCAACGTCTTCATCGGTCCCTGCATCGATTCCAAGGCTGAAGCAAAGCTCTATGACAGCAACAGGCTGATTGAGGGTGTGCTGACCTTCATAGAGATCAGGAAGATGTTCAGCGAGAATGATATAGAGGAAAAAGGTGTCAAGATGGCTGAGTTTGATCCTCCCTACGGCAACTGGGGTGCACTCTATCCCTACCCTGCCGGCATCCTTCAGGCAGCGGGCATCAAGCGCGACCTGGTATCGAGCCATGTAATAACCGCCTCGGGTGCTGAGGATATCAGGGAAGCGATAAACGACTTCGACCACCATATTGACACCATCAGGCATCACTTCAACCTCTTCTTCTGCAACGGCTGCATGCTTGGTCCGGGCATGATCAGACACGACGAGCGTTTCAGGAGACGGTCGCTGGTAAAGCAGTACGCTGAAAAACGGGTTGAGACCCTCGACAAGAAAGAGTGGGAGAAGAATATGAAGCGGTGGTCGGCGCTCGATCTCGCGCGCACCTTTGTTCCCAACGACCAGCGCATACCGGAGCCGTCGACCGAAGCTGTGAATGAGGTGATGAAGATCATCGGCAAGGAGAACCGTTCCGAGGAGCTCAACTGCAATGCCTGTGGCTACGGCTCATGTCGCGAGTTTGCATCCACGGTGGCCAAGGGACTGGCTGTACCCGAGATGTGCCATACCTATAACCTGCGCAACAAGCAGGAGTATATTGAATCTCTGCGGCAGACCAACAAAAAGCTTTCCGAGACCAAGAAGGCCCTCAAGGATTCAGAGGAGCAGGCCATGCGTGAGAAAGATGCCGCACAGGATGCCTCGGAGATGATGAACAGCATGCTGAACAAGCTGCCCAACGGAGTGGTGATCGTTGACAATGAGCTTAAGATACTTCATTCCAACGAGAGCTTCCTCGACATTATCGGCGAGGATGCCAGGGCCATAGCTGATATTATACCGGGACTGCGTGGTGCCGATCTGAAGACGCTGCTTCCTTTCAATGTCTACAACATCTTTTCATTTGTTCTCAGAGAGAATGAATCGGTCATCAGTCGTGATGTGCAGCTTGAGGAGCGCATGTTCAATGTCTCCATTTTCCCCATCAGGCAGAACAGGATTGCCGGGGCAGTCATCCGCGACCTCTTCTCGCCGGAGGTACAGCGTGAGGAGGTAATAACCAGGGTGTCCGACGTCATAGACAAGAACCTGGAGATGGTGCAGAAGATTGGCTTCCTCCTTGGCGAAGGTGCCTCGGAGACGGAAAAGATGCTCAACTCCATTGTTGAGTCGTTCCGCCAGAAAAAGTCCGGAGACACCAGGTAGCATGCAGCAGGAGATGGAGAGAGAGTTTTTCATTGAGGTGAACAGCCAGCAGCGCAACCATCATGGCGAGCGCATCTGCGGCGATGTCTTGCTTTCGGAGAACGTGCGCGAGGAGAACCGCATCATCACCGTTCTCTCCGACGGCATGGGGCACGGTGTCAAGGCCAACATACTGGCCACCCTCACCTCCACCATGTCCCTCAACTTCACCCGTGAGCACAAGGAACCCGACCGTATAGCCGAGATCATCATGAACACCCTCCCGGTCTGTTCCGAGAGGAAGATCAGTTACGCCACCTTCTCCATTGTGGATATTGAGAGTGACGGCCGTGCCAACATACTCGAGTATGACAATCCCACATGCATCATCCTGCGTGGCAACCAGCCATTTGAGCCCGACTGGAAGGAGGTGGTGCTTGACAAGGGCATCAATGCCGGCAAGAAGCTTCACAAGTGCACCTTCTACCCTGCCAAGGAGGACAGGATCATACTTCTCTCCGACGGCGTGGCACAGAGCGGCATGGGCAGTGACGCCTGGCCCCTGGGCTGGGAGCGCGACAATGTGCAGCATTATGCTGCCTCGCTGGTGTCGGGCGAACCCTCCATCTCCGCCGCCACACTGGCAGGCAAGATAGTTTCAATGGCCTACAAATATGACAGTTATGAGGCTAAAGATGACATCTCTTGCGCCATCCTCTATTTCAGGGAGCCACGGAAGCTTCTGATATGCTCAGGACCGCCCTATGATGAGGAGAAGGACAGTGATCTGGCAGCCATGGTCAGCAATTATAACGGCAGGGTGATACTCTGCGGAGGCACCACCGCCGACATCGTTTCCAGGGAGCTCAACCGCAAGATCGTTGACGAGCTGATCTTTGAGGATCCCGACCTCCCCCCCGAGAGTTTCATGGAGGGCATCGACCTGGTGACAGAGGGAATACTCACCCTGCAGAAGGTGAATGAACTCCTCAAGGGCTATAAAAACAGCGTTAAACTGGGAAAGGGACCGGCAGACAAGATAGTGAAGATGATCATGGAGAGTGACGAGATCAACTTCCTGGTCGGCACCCGCATCAACGTCGCACACCAGGATCCCACCCTTCCCGTCGACCTGGAGATACGCCGCACGGTGGTGAAACGCATCGC
>JAVEXM010000181.1:0-3463 GCA_034004025.1 Bacteroidales bacterium | reverse complement strand
TCAAAGAGGTCAAGAACGGTCAGGGTCCTGCACCGCTGAAATGCGACCACGGATGGATTCATCTTGCACATGGCGTCAGAAGGACAGCAGCCGGTCTGCGCTATACTCTCTACCTCTTCCTCACCTCTCTGGAGGAGCCGTGGAAAGTGATCAGAAGACCATCGGGGCATTTCATTGAACCTCTTGATGAAGAGCGGGTCGGCGATGTATCCAATGTAGTCTTCAGTAACGGCTGGATAGCCGATGAAGATGGCACAGTCTTTGTTTACTATGCAAGCTCAGATACCAGGATGCACGTGGCTACAACAACAATGGATAAACTTACCGATTATGTGATGAATACACCGGAGGATGCAGGACGTACACAACTGTGTGCTGCCCAGCGCGATGAGTTGATAAAAAATAACCTGAAAATAATTGCGGAAAAATATCCGGATATTAAAATTTAATATATGTTTGCGCCTCAATTAGAGGCCATCAATTTAAGGGACAAAAAAGGAACAGTGAATAACTTCCCACCATAATAGTTATTAATCTGACTGTCAGGCAGCAACAGGCTGAGTGGTCCTGTTGATATCTTTCCCCGGCCACAATTTTCGCATATATTCCATTTGATAACTTAGCGGAAATTTTTATACAAAAATATTCACTTAAAAACGATTAAATAACAACCAGACAAAGAAGGTAATTTATTTTACCGAAGTATGAACGCTAACAGAAAAGAGGCTACGGTGACTCATTATGAGCACCGCCTCATGGGTTGTTCTTCTGACGAAGAACCTGGCGCGGGTACCATGATCTTCCCGCAGATCGGATCCCACGATCAAGCAGTTAGCAACCGGAGTTCGGAATTCATACGCCGCTACTTCCCACTAACAAATGTTAATTCCTGGAATGACTGGCGCTGGCAGCTTCGCAATTCTTTCACCACAGCCGAAGCCCTGTCGCGCGTCATGACGCTCTCTGAGGACGAGACGAACACTCTTCACAGGCTGAAGAACAGGTTGCCGTTGCGCGTCACCCCTTACTATCTGTCTCTCATCTATGATTCGGAGCCCGGCGCCCCGCTGCGCCGCACCATGATACCCACCTCAGGGGAGATGATAATCACCGAGGCCGAGAAGGCTGATCCGCTCGACGAGACCGGCAGCAGTCCGGTACCGGGTATTATCCACCGGTATCCCAACAGGGCGCTTTTCACCGTGACCCAGTTCTGCTCATCTTACTGCAGATACTGCACACGGTCGCACTCGGTCGGTAAACTTGGCCACCTGACTAAAGGAGAGTGGGAGATAGCTTTCAGGTATCTTGAGGAGCATACTGAGATACGTGATGTCATTGTCAGTGGCGGGGATCCATTGACGATGAACAACAATAAGCTTGAATACCTGCTTGCGAGACTGAGATCTATAAAACATATTGAGATCCTGAGGATAGGCACCAAGGTGCCGGCCGTACTCCCGCAGAGGATAACGCCGCAGCTGGTGTCAATGCTTCGGAGGTATCATCCGCTCTATCTCAGCGTGCACTTCACCCACCCTGACGAGCTCACACCGGAGACACGCAGGGCATGTGAGATGCTTGCCGATGCGGGGATACCCCTGGGAAGCCAGACGGTGCTGCTGAAGGGCATCAACGATGATCCCGCAACGATGAAGGAGCTGATGCACAAGCTGCTGATGGTTCGCGTAAGGCCATATTATATCTACCAGTGCGACCTCATTCCCGGCTCCAGCCACTTCCGGACCACCGTGGAAGCAGGGATAGACATAATAGAGAACATGCGGGGTCACACAAGCGGATACGCAGTGCCACAGTTTGTGATTGATGCTCCCGGCGGGGGTGGCAAGATACCTATACTGCCATCATACGTTGTCGAGAGCAGTCCCGAGAAGTGGGTTCTCAGGAACTACAAAAACAACCGGTATACTTATCCCAATAAAAAGTAACTGAAGGATGAGGATAGGCCTTACCTATGATCTCCGTTCGTGGTACCTTGAACGGGGCTACACCATGGATGAGACTGCCGAGTTTGACAAGGAGGAGACAGTGGCCGCCCTCGAGGCGGCACTGGACACCCTTGGCTATGAGACGGAACGCATCGGGAATCTCTTTGAGCTGGTGACGCAGCTCGCTGCCGGACGCAGATGGGACCTCGTCTTCAATATTGCCGAAGGACTCTACGGCGACGGACGTGAGTCGGCAGTGCCGGCACTGCTGGACCAGTACCGGATACCCTACGTATTCAGCGGACCGGTGGTGATGGGTGTCTCACTGAACAAATACCTGGCACGACTGGTGGTTGAAGCTGCCGGCGTACCGGTATGTCCCGGCATCATTGCAGCCTCAGTCGCTGACCTGGACCGGGCCACCTCCCTGGCTTACCCCCTCTTTGTCAAACCTGTGGCAGAGGGAACGGGCAAGGGCATCAATACAAAAAGTGTGGTGCGCGACAGTGATTCCCTGGTGACAGTTGTGACCGGATTGCTTAAGACATATAATCAGCCGGTGCTGGTTGAAGAATACCTTCCGGGAAGGGAGTTCACCGTCGGTGTCACCGGCACGGGCACTGAGGCGAAGGTGACAGGCGGTATGGAGGTGATATGCAGGGATGATCTCCCCTATTCCGTCGAGGTGAAGGAAAATTACGAGAATTATGTCAGGTACGAAGTGTACGACGAGACTGTGCTCGAAGAATGCAATGCGGTAGCCCTCGGGGCGTGGCGGGCCCTTGACGCCGTGGATGCAGGACGCGTTGACATGAAGGCCGACCGGAATGGCAGGATATGCTTCATAGAGGCCAACCCCCTGGCAGGACTAAACCCGGTTCACTCCGACCTTCCCATGCTCTCACGTATGAACGGCATGGGTTTCGAAACTCTTATTGAGTTGATAATGGACTCTGCAAAAAAACGTTACGGACTTGCATGATGGACGAAAAGTGCCTGATTATATACAATGAACCGGCACCGGACGCCCTGCCGGACGAGCTTGACGTCATTGACCAGGTTAACTTCATAGAGGCGACGCTGAAAAATATTGGCATCAATGCTCAACGCAGAGGCATCACTGAGAATTTCTTCAGCGAGATAGCCCGGATAGCTGAAGAGGATTTTGACTTTATTTTCAACCTGGCAGAGGCGGTCGGAAAAAGAGCGGAGATACTCTATTTCATCCCTGCCCTGCTCAATATGCATAACATACCCTATACCGGATGCTCCGTGGAGGCCGCCTTTCTCTCAGGCAGCAAGGTGCTCGCACGGCAGATAATGAAGGCACATGGAATACCTGTCGCAGACGGGTACAAAATTTCCGGGGCTGCCGGCATGACACCGGGAAGAAAATATATCCTCAAACCTGTATGGGAAGACGGCTCACTGGGTATCACGGAAGAGTCGGTCTTCACCTTCGACGGCTCCATACCTGATATCCTGAAGGGTAAGGATGACAGCCACTGGTTCAT
>JAVEXM010000061.1:0-16531 GCA_034004025.1 Bacteroidales bacterium | reverse complement strand
CCCTGGCTTGATCCCTTCAAGGGTATCATTGAAGCGCGGCTGACCTACCTGCGTGACCGCGAGGCTCTCATCACAGGAGGGAGCACTCTCACCGACTTTGCCAACGGGCATCACTGGTACGGGCTTCACCGCACCACCGACGGCTGGCTCTTCAGGGAGCATGCTCCCAACGCCACAGGAATAACGCTGGTCGGTACCTTCAGCGACTGGAAGGAAGATGACCGCTACAGCCTTGCAAAGGTCGGGGAGGGCGACTGGGAAGGGCAGTTTGAGGAGTCTATGTTCACTCACGGCGACCTCTACAAGATGATTGTCAGATGGAAGGGCGGCAGCGGCGAGCGTATACCCGTCTACGCCACACGTACCGTGCAGGATGAGAACACAAAGATCTTTTCGGCACAGGTATGGCAGCCGGCAGAGGGCTACATCATGAAACACCCTTCACCCCCTCACCCGCCCTCACTCCTTGTCTATGAGGCACATGTGGGCATGGCCACCGAGGAGGAGAGAACCGGCAGCTATCGGGAGTTTACCGCTACGGTACTGCCGCGGATAAAACGGCTGGGATACAATACCGTACAGCTCATGGCCGTGCAGGAACACCCCTATTACGGGTCGTTCGGGTACCATGTTTCCAGTCTCTTTGCCGCCTCATCACGGTTTGGCACGCCTGACGACCTTAAGGAGCTGATAGATACCGCCCACGGTATGGGGCTCAGGGTAATCATGGACCTGATCCATTCACATGCCGTGGCTAACACCCTTGAGGGACTGGGTCTGCTTGACGGTGACCCCGGACTATATTTCCACACGGGAGGGAGAAGGAGGCATGTGGCATGGGACTCTCTCTGCTATGACTACGGCAAACCCAAGGTTACCCACCTGCTGCTGTCGAACTGCAAGTACTGGCTCGAAGAGTACCGGTTTGACGGCTTCCGCTTCGACGGCATCACCAGCATGCTATACTATGACCACGGACTGGGATCCGACTTCGTATCCTACAGCCAGTATTTCAACGGCAACCAGGACGGCGACGCTATCGTCTATCTCTCGCTTGCCAACAAGCTGATCCATGAGTTTGACCCAAACGCCACCACCGTGGCCGAGGAGATGAGCGGCATGCCCGGGCTGGCAGCACCTGTGTCCAGGGGAGGCATTGGATTCGACTACAGGCTTGCCATGGGGGTACCCGATATATGGATCAAGATGGTGAAGGAAATCCCCGATGAGAACTGGGACCTGGGATATCTTCTCCATGAGCTCACCCAGCACCGCCCCGAAGAACGTGTTGTCTCATACTGCGAGTCGCACGACCAGGCCCTGGTGGGAGACAAGACCCTGATATTCAGGCTGGCAGATAAGGAGATGTATACATCCATGAGCATCCATACCCCAAGCCTGGTGATAGACCGTGCCGTGGCGCTGCATAAGATGATAAGACTCTTTACCTTCATTGCCGCCGGCGGAGGATATCTAACCTTCATGGGCAACGAGTTCGGGCATCCGGAATGGATCGATTTTCCCAGGGAGGGAAACGGATGGAGTTACATGTATGCACGCCGGCAATGGAGCCTGGCTGAGAATGAGCTTCTCCGCTACCGGTATCTCGATGAGTTTGACAGGGCAATGATAGAGACTGGTGTCAGACACGGGCTGCCACAGACTCAGCTTACAGAGATCCTCACCCTTAACAACGATGATAAAGTCATTGCCTTCAGGCGCGGTGATCTCATTACTGTAATGAACTTTAACCCGAACGTCTCTTTCACCGACTACGGGATAGAGGTGAAAGGCAAATTCAGAATCATTCTCGATACCGATGACCCGCTGTTCGGGGGACAGGGACGCATAGACTCAACCCAGGCCTACTTCTCGTTGCCTGACAGGGGCAAATACGGGGTGACGGCACCCCATCACCTCAAGCTCTATATTCCTGCCAGGACGGCTATTGTGTTACAGCAGGAGAAGATTAAGGGCATAAGCGACCTGTAACTCAGTCAACCCATCTCAGCAGACAGAAGTCCTGGCGATGCGGCAGGGCTTCATGTTTGGCATATATGCGTATGCCGTAGAAGAAGGTCCCGGCCATCTCGGGCTGGAACTCGACGCTGTAGATCACCCTTCCCTTTTTGCCGCTGACATATTTGAACTCCTTGCTGGTGAAGAAGGCATGTTCACCATTCTTCAGCAGACGCGTGACCACCATCTCCACACCCACATATTCCGGCGGGATATTCTTGATGTCAAGCACTATCTCGGTGGTGTAGGGATGGCCTGAACGATAGACATTCCTCGAAGCCTCGCCCAGATCGTATTTGACGATCTCAATCTCATCCCACACCCTGGTGATGTTGCTCTTCCAGTCGGCCAGCTCCCGCGCCAGGGCATAGTTGCCTGCCAGCATGAGCCTGCTCCTCTCATGGAGCTTTTTGTAGTATTTCTCCAGATAGTCATTGAGCATCCGGCGTGAGGTAAACTCAGGAGCCACCTTCACCATGGTGTTCTTTATGTAGCTGGTCCATTCACGCGGTACGCCGTCGTCGTCACGCGAGTAGTATGCAGGTATGATCTCATACTCAAGCATGTTGTAGATGGTCTCTGCGTCCACATCGTCCTGCAGGTCCTGGTTAGTGTACACGCGCTTTTTGGGCAGCGCCCATCCTGCGAAGGCATGATATCCCTCCACCCACCATCCGTCGAGGACGCTGAAGTGCAGTGTTCCGTTCATTACTCCCTTTTCGCCGCTGGTGCCGGAGGCTTCCAGAGGACGGGTGGGTGTGTTCATCCAGATGTCAACACCCCTGACCAGGTATCGCGCCAACTCCATGTCATAATTCTCAAGGAACAGCACCTTGCCGGCAAAACGAGGCATCTGTGACACCTCATTGATGCGCCTTATCAACTCCTGTCCTCCTCCGTCATTAGGGTGGGCTTTCCCGGCAAAGATGAACTGTACCGGCCTTTCGGGATTATTTACCAGCTTCTCCAGCCTGTCGAGGTCACGGAACAGAAGCGTGGCTCTCTTATAGGTGGCGAACCTCCGTGCAAAACCGATTGTCAGTGCCTTTTCGTTCAGGTGGGAGCTGATATTCATCAGCGTACGCGGACTCACGTGCCTCTCGAGCATGTCAGACTGCAGCCGCTTGCGGATATGGTCGAAGAGGCGCTTTTTGAGCTTCATCTTGATGTCAAATACCTTTTCGTCCTCCACCTTGTAAATCTTCGCCCACTGCTCACGGTCGCCCTGATCAAAGTGCTTCTGGCCTGTGATCTTTTCATAGACCTGTTCCCACTCCGGGGCTACCCATGTCGGGTGATGGACGCCGTTGGTGACATGGCCGATGTAGAGCTCATCACGAAGATAGCCCGGCCACAGCTTCGCAAAGAGTCCGCGTGAGACATGACCGTGCAGCTGGCTGACACCGTTCATCTCCTGCGAGAGCCGTGTTGCCAGGTAACTCATGTTGAACTTGCGGTCATAGTCGTCGTTTGAGCGTCCGAGTGCCATCAGCTGCTCCCAGCTGATATTGAGCCTTGCATGATAGTGAGAGATGTATTTTCTCAGCAGGTCCTCCTCAAAAGCGTCGTGCCCTGCCGGCACCGGCGTATGAGTTGTGAAGAGGGTTGAGGCTCTTATGATCTCCATCGACTCATCGAAGGTGAGGTGTTCATCCTCAATAAGATGACGCATCCTTTCAAAGCCGATGAATGCCGAGTGGCCCTCATTGCTGTGGTAAACATCAGGCTTTATGCCCAGTGCTATTAGGGCGCGCATGCCCCCGATACCCAGGATAAGCTCCTGCTTGAGCCTGTTTTCCGAGTCACCGCCGTAGAGGTAGTGTGTTATGGCCCTGTCTTCATGGGTGTTCTCTTCAAAATCGGTATCCAGGAGGTAGAGCTTCACCTTACCGACAGAGGCCAGCCATATGTGTGCCTTGACAATGCGCCCCGGCCATGTAAGCTGTATGGTCAGCGGATTGCCTTCTTCATTCTTGACCAGTGTCACTGGCAGCTGTGAAAAATCCTCAGCCTCATAGGTAGCCTGCTGCTCACCCCTTGGGCCGAGCTTCTGCCTGAAGTAACCGTAACGGTACAGCAGCCCGAAGCCTGTGATTCGGACATTCGAATCGCTGGCCTCCTTGAGATAGTCGCCGGCAAGTACCCCCAGTCCTCCCGAATAGATCTTCAGGCTCGGGTGGATGCCGTACTCCATGCTGAAGTAAGCTACCGACGGCTGTTCAGCGATCTCAGGCCTGGCCATGTAATCGGTAAACTCCTTGTAAATCCTGTCGGAGTCCTCAAGAAAGGCCTCATCATCGGCAAGCACCACAAGACGTTTGTAATCAATCGCCTCAAGCAGCCTCTTGGGGTTATGCCCCACCTCTTCCCATAGCGTCGGGTCGAGACGGCGGAACAGAAACTCGGCATCACAGTTCCAGGACCACCACAGGTTACCAGCTAGCTCCTTGAGGTAGCTCAGTCGCTCAGGCAGCTCTGACTGTACATAGATGTCCTTCCATACCGGCAACTGACGGGGCTTGCTCACCTGCAGTTCAGTGGCCTCGAGGATGCGAGCATACTCCCTTGGCTGTTCGCGGCGCTCAGTGCTCCCTTCCAGCGCCATCTTGTAGGCGTCAGTATAGTAATGGAAGAGGGTGTTCCAGTTGGCTATCCGCGATACCTCCCATGCTTTCTCCCTGGCTGCCAGGGCTTCTGCGGGACTCATCTGCAGGAACCTGCGGATGAACTGCTCCATCCCCTTGATAACCTCAGGCTCATTGTCATCGGTACGGTCAAGCACCAGGCAACCGTCACCCGGGTTAGTGAAATAGGTGTTTATCCACATGCCGAACCCCGAAAGGTTGGTGGTGACAGTAGGTATCCGGAACATGAGGCTCTCGAGGGGGGTGTAACCCCACGGCTCATAGTATGAGGGATAGAGTGTCAGGTCAAACCCGATCAGAAGGTCATAGTATGACATGTTTAAGATGCCGTCATTACCGTTGAGGTATGAGGGGACGAAGATCACCTTCACCTTCTCCTCCGGGCTGTTGAGAATATTCTCACGCCTGAGCTGGTTTATCACCGGGTCATCATTCACATAATGAAGGCCGTGGGTCAGATACCTGTCGCTGTCAGTGACCGGTGTGCCATCATTCATCGCAGCGATAAGGTCATGCCTCGGGCCTTTGTGATAAGCCGGGACCAGGATGAAGGCCACGCACTGCCGTTCAGTGTCGGTCTTACGGTTGATCTCTCCGAGCGCTGAGAGGAAGAGGTCTATACCCTTGTTTCTGTACTCATATCTTCCGCTGGTGGAGATAAGCAGGGTGTCCTCGGGCAGTTCCTGCCCCAGGAGGGCGCCGGCAACAGACAACAGCTTGTCTCTCGCCGCCTTCCGTGCCTCATCGAACTCCTCCGCAGCCGGCACAAAGGAATCCTCGAACCCGTTGGGAGTGATGATGTCAGGCTTTTTGCCCAGGAAGGCTTCACATTCGCGCCCGGTGATCTCACTGACAGTGGTGAACACATCCGCCTGTTCGGCGCTGATTCTCTCGAGCGACTGCTTTGAGATAACATTGAACTCATGGGCTGTCTGTTCAGGACTGAACTCCTTAAGCCGGCTGTAGAGTTTCCTGTTGTTGCCGGCAATGCTGCGTCCGAGAACGGTTGCATGAGTGGTGAACGAGGTGGTAATCCATGGCGCGTGTTCTTCAAGATAAAGAACGCCCATGCCTGTCATCCACTCGTGGAACTGGGCGATGACCTTCGGATATTCACGGTAGAATGTGGTAAAGCTCTCGATGACCTTGCCGGCGGCATAACCGAAGAGTGCAGGTTCAATATAATCCCACTGACCCGAAATGCTGTCAAGCTGGTATGTCTCCCAGAAACGGGCGAATACCTCATTCTGCTGCCCGAAATAGGGAGTAAAATCAATAAGCATCACGCGGGGATTGCCCTTTATGTTCCAGCGTCCCGTCTTTACGTTCAGTCCCTCCTGTGCTGCCACTGCCTTCCAGGGAAGGTACATGCTCTCATCAGGTGTGAACTCCGGGTTAATACTGTCATCACGCCATACATCTGGTCCTATCAGAATATAGTTGTCGCCGAACTCATTGGCCACATTCAGTGCCTTGGTGGAGATTACAGTATAAATACCCCCAACCTTATTGCATACTTCCCAACTCGTCTCGAACAAAAAATCAGCTTTCATTTTCATATAATTATAAAACAGTTAATACGCAAAAGCGTATGACAGTTACTCATTGCCATAAGATGCAACAATTATTTGCTGCCCGCTCCTTTCTTCGCCACACTCTTCCTTGCAGCACTCTTTTTTACCGACGCTTTCTTGGTATCTGTTTTGGCGGCAGCACTCTTCCTGACTGCCGGCCTGGCAGCGGTTTTGGCCGTCACGGCTTTCTTCTCTGCCTTTGCAACAGCGGCTTTGGCCGTCACGGTTTTCTTCCCTGCCGGTGTGGCGACAGCTTTTACAGTTACGGCTTTTCTGCCCGCCGGAGCCGCAACGGTCTTCTTCCCTGCCGGCGCCGCGGCAGTTTTACCCTTTGTTTTGGCGGCAGCCCGTCTCCTGATAGTGACTGCCTTTTTCTCGAGCTTTGTCAGTTTCTCCTGCAGCTCGCTGATGACATGATCCTTCGACTGAATTGTCTCCGAGAGGCGGTTCACCTCTTCATCATGGTAATCAACAGGACAGAGCGTCTTGAGCCTGATCTCAAAATCGCTCAGGATATTCATGTAGTTCATGAATGCCTGGTACGGGTTTTCATATGGATTGAAATAGGCATGTACCGCTCCGTCGGAGAAGAATTTCGTTGACATGTAGTAGAAGTGGTCGCTCGACTGGAGATAGACCCAGTCGCGCTGCAGCTGCTCGGAGCTGCATCCTGCCACCCTCTCTGCCATGCTGTAGAGCTTTGTCACCGCTGCTGTCTGCAGCTCATTCCCCATCCATGCCGTAAGGTCGCGTTCCTCATCAGCCCACGATATAGGTGACGGGACATGCAACAGCGACACAGGCTGATAATTATCGGCCACCTCAGAAACGGTCATGAATTTAAACTGTGTCTTTTTGATGATAGCATCCGGCATATGTTTCAGGAAGTCAAAGATCCCCGTCTCTTTTTTCTGGTGCTCTCCGAAGGTCTCATAGTCCATGAAGATATTCACCACCTCGGATGAAGAAGCCAGGCCTTTGATCCATGAGGCGTACTTATCTGCAGTGAGCGGGTAACTTGACCATGACGTATTGGAAAAGCGGAAGGCAATGTCATCACTGAGGGTGTAGTTACGGAGCAGCACCTTCAGTCTCGGGTTGATGGCGTTGCAGTAGACAAAGTTGGGTGACTTCCAGCCAAGGATGTGCTTTGCCCCTTCGGTAACTACCGCCTTATATCCCATGTCAGCCATCCAGTTTCCGATCTCATCGGAGTAGATCAGCTCGGTGTTTCTGATCGAAGTTGGCTGGTAGCCAATATGCTCTGCCATCTTCTCACGGTGGACCCTGACCTGCAGCTCGAACCTTTCCCTGTTCATCAGTGAGGCCAGCGAGTGCGAGTTGGTCTCGGCAAGGAACTCAACGCATCCTGTCTCTGCAAGCTCCCTGAAAGAGGCAAGCACCTCCGGAGCATAAAGCCTGAACTGGTCTATAACGATACCTGTCAGCGAGAATGTCACCTTGAACTTGCCTTTGTGCTTCCTGATCAGGTCCAGGAGCAGGTTGTTGGTCGGGAGGTAACAGTTGGAAGCGATCCTGCGAAGGATCGATTCATTCATGAAATCGTCATAATAATAGTGCTCATGACCCATCTCAAAGAAGCGGTAGCGCCTGAGCCTGAAGGGCTGATGAACCTGAAAATAGAGGCAGATTGCCTTTTTCTGTGATGTGCTCATATCTGTTGGCTTGTCTGTTTCAAAACGCTGGTATAAATATCTTTAACATGTGTGGCGGCCTTCTCCCACTTGAGCTTGTCAACCTCCTCCTTACCATTCATGATAAACATCCTCGATAGGGCCGGGTAGGTCAGTATTCCGTATATGGCATCGGCCATGGCCTCTATATCCCAAAAATCTACCTTGACGGCATGGGTGAGCAGCTCGGCCACGCCACTCTGTTTGCTGATGATGACGGGGACATTCGACTGCATGGCCTCCAGCGGGGAGATGCCAAAAGGCTCTGACACTGAGGGCATGACATACACATCACTCATTCTGAGCATCGTGAATACATCATTGCCACGGAGGAACCCCGTGAAGTGAAACCTGTCAGTGATACGCAGGCTGGCGGCGTGGCGCATCATTCGCTCCATCATGTCACCGGAACCGGCCATCACAAACCTTACGTTGGGCATGCGGGCCAGAACCATCCTCGCTGCCTCTATGAAATATTCGGGTCCCTTCTGGAGGGTTATGCGGCCCAGGAAAGTAACGATCTTGTCTTCATAAGCCCTCTCGGGTATGTCAAGTTCGGAAGCATGCAGAGGCTCAACGGCATTGTATACCGTTTCCACCTTATCCGGGTCGATGCCATAATTGTTAATCACTATCTCGCGGGTGAGATTGCTCACCGTGATGATCTTGTCAGCAGCATCCATTCCCTCCTTCTCCATATTGAAGACCACCGGGTTGACGTTTCCCCCGCTGCGGTCGAAGTCAGTGGCATGGACGTGTATCACCAGGGGCTTGCCTGAAACGGCTTTTGCAGCTATGCCCGCGGGGTACGCAAGCCAGTCGTGCGCGTGGATGATGTCAAACTCCTGTTCCGAGGCTATTACCTGGGCAACAACCGAGTATTTGTAGATCTCATCCATCAGGGTAGCCCCGTAAGTACCGGAAAAGTCTACCTTACCCTGCTTGTTGGTACTCACCAGGAGGTCAGTGTCGGCTACCTCTCCCCGGGTCATCTTCCAGAAATCTTCAGGATCAGTATACGGCACCAGCCTGGAGAAGACCTCAATCTTTTCCACCGGTTTCATAAAATAGCGGTACTTCACCTTCTTGAAGGCCACGGGCACGGTGTTGGCACCTATAAGGCTCACTATGCTCTGGTCTTCATCACCATAGGCTTTGGGAACGACGAAGATCACATCCACATCCTTCTGTGATGCAAGACCGCGGGTGAGACCATAACTGGCAGTCCCCAATCCCCCTGCGATATGAGGGGGGAACTCCCATCCAAACATCAGGACACGCATATCATTATATTTTTTCTTTGTATTTCGTCTCAAGAAGACTGTATATGCGCAGCACTTCAGCCACACTCCAGGCCTGTGATATCGCCCCCCTCGCTTCGTGGGGCGGGTCACCGTCATATATTTCCGAGATGGTTGATATCCCCGCTTCAGTCAGTGTATCCTCAAACCCCATTATCAGTTTTCTCACGCGCGAGACGCCTCCTTCGCCGTAAACCCTCAGCCACCCGTCGCAGAACGGACCCACGAGCCACGGCCATACTGTACCCTGGTGATATGCGCTGTCCCTCTTCTCCTGGTTGCCGCAGTAGATACCCTGGTATCCCTCCTCCGATGGGGATAGTGTTCGCAGTCCGCGAGGGGTGACAAGCATCCTGTTGACAATATCCAGGATTCTCTTCATCTGCTCTTTTGTAAGCATGGTGTAGGGCAGGGATGTAGCGAGAACCATGTTGGGCCTTATCTGCATGTTTCGTTTTTCATGGTCACTGACATAGTCGGCCAGGTAACCATGCTCCTCATCCCAGAAGAGTTCCGTGAACGACCTGGCAATAAGTTCAGGCATCTTCTCCCACTCTTTCACGAATGTCCTGTCCCTGGCAGTGCGTGCGGTGTCGAGAGCAAAGCATACTGCATTGTACCACAGTGCATTGATTTCCACGGCGTAGCCGCTGCGCGGGGTCACCGGGACCCCGTTGACTATTGCATCCATCCAGGTGAGCGCCTTGCCTGGTGCATCGGCATAGATGAGCCCGTTGTCACTCATATGTATGCCGAATGAGGTGCCGTCACGGTATGCAGCAAGCACTGCCTTCATGGGAGTCCCGTACCTCTTCCAGGCCTCCCTGGCCTCCAGCCCGTAGCTGTAGAGTGCCTGGAAGAACCAGAGAGGAGCGTCAACACTGTTGAAGGCAGGATTATCGACCTCGCCCATATTGGGAAAGAGCCCGCCCTTCATGCGCCTCACCTGGGTGTCGAGCACGGCAGCATAGAGATCCTCCTGCTTACGCGCCAGTGCAATGCCGGGCAGCGAGATGAAGGTGTCACGCCCCCACGAACCGAACCAGGGATAACCTGCCACTATCGTGGTGTCTTCGCCCCTTTTCTCTATAAACTGCTGTGCAGCATTGCGCAGAGAGTTGCAGAAGTCGCTCCTCGGTATCTTTGATGATACCGTCCTGGTGAACTTCGTCTTGAAACCTGCCGGCTTCTCCTCCCTCGTCGAGGCAGAGAAGACTATGACATCACCTTTGCCGGCGGAAAACTCAAAGAAACCCGGAACAAAGAGATCCTCCGAAAAATCATAACCCCGCTTCTGCTCCTCCACATATTCCACCCCCAGGTGCCAGTCAGGCACGGGAACAAACTCCGACTTGCAGGAGAGCTGCATGTTCAGCCAGGGGAAACCGTCATACATGCGTGTCCTGATACCGCCCGGGATCTCTTCCACACGGGTGTTTGCCCACATGTTGGCATGAGTCAGCTGATGCACATTCCTGAATGCAAGAAAAGGCCTCAGCTGTATCTTTACAGGCTCATCCGTGTCAATGATGGTGAACCTGAGCAAAAACTGCTCTTCATAATGAACCAGCAGACGCTCCTGCTTCATAAATACATTCCCTACCCTGTAGTCCATGCCGGGTATATCCTGTATGTCAAAGTCTTCAATATACTTGTGACCTTTGGGACTGTAGTAGTCACCGTGATACTTGCGGATGCCCGTATTGAAGCTCTGCCCGTTGCTGACCACAGTGGAATCAAGACCCGACAGCAGTACATGCCTCTCACCACCGAGAGCATCAACGGGACAAACAAGGAGACCATGGTATTTTCGTGTGTTGCATCCGACAATGGTGGTCGAGGAATAGCTGCCGGCCCTGTTGGTTCGCAATATCTCACGGCTCAGGGAATACTCAAGATTAACTACCTGAGCCTTGTCAAATTTAATGTATCCCATAGTTCGAGGAGTTCCGTTTAAGTCCAGAAATAGTAAAAAAATAACTCTATTAATATAACACTAATAAAAATCAAGTGCAAAGAAAAGCAAAAAAATCAGATTTATTAAGCGCCGGCAGACACTGCTGTCACCCCTGAAGGCTCCCAAAAAAAGATATCTTTGCAGTTTGATTACTGAACCAATGCGCGTCTAAAAAGTTCGATCAGGATGAAATATTTTAAAGGCAGAACAGAAAAAAAACTGTTTTATGTAATATTTAGCCTCCGTAAGTCTGCAGTGGTGATGGTTGCTGCGGTCCTGCTTGCTGCATTTAGCGGCTGCAGAGGTGAGAGTTTCACCGTCAGCGGCACCGTGGAAGATGCACCGGAGGGGGAGTACCTCCTCCTGAGGCAGGTGAGACCGGGGCATCTGGAGCCGGTTGATTCGGTGATACCGGATCAGGGAGGGGAGTTCAGCTTCCGTCACAAAACCCCGTGGCCGGCGTTTTACATGCTCAGCATGAACAGTGATGACTTTCTGACCCTGCTGGCCGCTCCCGGTGACAGGATAAAAGTTGAAGCCAAACGCAATGCGCTGTCAGAACCGACGCTGATCCAGGGATCTGAAGAGAGCTCGCTGATGCTGGCCTTCCGAAGGGATCATCAGGAGGTGATAGAGGAGTTGCAGCTGCTTACGGAGGTGTACAACGACAGCCTGGGGAGCCCCCGGCTGCCGCTGCTGATGGACAGCCTCGACAGGAGGGCCGCAGAACTGGTCTCCGGCCTCCGTGAGAAAGGAAGTGTCCTTCTTGAGGAAAACGCCGGCTCAATGGTGGCGATATGGCTGCTGAACCAGCAGGTGGTGCCGGGCATACAGCTCTTTGAAGCAGCCAGGGAGCCGGAACTTTTTTACAGGGTCGACTCACTGCTCTTTGACCGTTACCCGGAAGCCGACCTGGTGGTCGATCTTCACAGGTTTGTGGCAGGACTCAGGAACTCGCTGGCGGTGAGCGCAACCACTGACCCGCTACCGGCTGTCGGCAGCCTGCTGCCCGAGATCGCACTTCCCGGCCCTGACGGTGACACCGTAAGACTGTCATCAACACGTGGCAGCATTGTGCTCGTCGATTTCTGGGCTGCCTGGTGCCCGCCATGCCGCGAGGAGAACCCCAACCTTGTCAGCCTCTATGACCTCTACCACAGCCGCGGGTTCGACATATACCAGGTGTCGCTTGACATCAGGAAGGAAGACTGGACAGAGGCAATAAGAAAAGACAGGCTGGGGAGATGGCACCATGTCAGCGACCTGAAGTACCGCGACTCGGAGGTGGTCAGGAGCTTCGGCCTCTCGGAAATACCATCGAGCTTCCTGCTTGACCGCGAGGGTAGAGTGGTGGCGGTGAATCTCAGGGGAGACGTACTGCGTAAAAAACTTGAGGAACTGCTGGGCGGACAGTAGCCAATGGCTATTTTTGTTTTCTTTGCACAGGAAACTGATGTTCAAAATGAATAGGCTTATATTGATAGTTCTGGCTGCCCTGACGGTTGCAGGCTGCGGCAATGACAACAAAGTAACCATCAGGGGCACGCTCGGCGAAGAGACAGAGGGCATCGCTCTTCTGGAAAAGTCAGAGGTCGACCACAGCACTGTGATCGACTCTGCAGCGATAAAGCGCGGCCATTTCAAATTCACGCTTGAGGCTACCGGACCCGAGTTCCTGCAGGTGCGTTTTGAAAACGGCGAGTTCATAGGACTGCTGGCAATGCCGGGTGAGAAGATAGACCTCAGCTTCGGTAAGTCGCCGTTGGCAATGAACTATACCGTCTCAGGGTCACAGGGATCGGAGGAGGTCAGGATGCTCGATCTGCAGCTGCTGAAGACGAACACGAGGCTCGATTCCATCAGGAAGATCTATTCAGGCCTGAGTGCAGAGGAGATAGCCATCAGGGGTGCTGAACTGCAAGAGGCATATGTTGAAATAGTTGATGCACAGCGAAATTACAACATCAAATTCGTCATCGAAAATATCAGCTCCATGGCTGCGATAAAGGCTCTCTACCAGCGTATTGACGAGAACACCTATGTGCTTTACCAGCCCCGTGACCTGCAGTATCTGAAGATCGTCTCCGACTCCCTCTCGGTAAAGTACCCGGTTTCGAGACATGTCCGTGCCCTGAAGGAGAATGTCACTTCGGAGCTGAACCGCATGTACATCGACCGTATGGCTTCTCTTGCCTCGCAGCTGCCGGAGGCGAATACCAAACCGGCGCTGCCTGACACCAAAGGAAATATGGTCAGTGTGGCATCCCTCGAGGGGAAATATGTGCTTGTCTCATTCTGGCTCACAACATCACCGGAATGCATTGCTGAACTGCCCTTGCTGCGGTCGCTCTACAAGGAATATCACGCAAAGGGACTGGAAATCTTCCATGTAAGCCTTGACCCGGATGAGGAGATGTGGAGGAACAGGGTTCGCTTCGAAGAGATCCCGTGGATCAGTGTCAGGGAGGAGGATCCTCTCAACCCGGTCTACGCCCGCCTGATGAACGTGCAGTCGGTACCGTCAAACCTGCTCTATGATCCCGAGGGGAAGATCATCAACAACAATCTTACGGGCCGTAACCTGCAGATCAGGCTGGATCAGATATTCAACAAACAATAATAATCTTGGGAGGCCGGAACACATACTTTGCGTCTGACTTTCACCTTGGACTGGCGGCCGGCACCGATCCCCGCGAACGGGAGCAGAGGGTCATCAACTGGCTCGAGAGGGTGGCGGATGAAGCCTCTGCAATATACCTCCTGGGTGATGTTTTTGACTTCTGGTGGGAATACAGGACTGTGGTCCCGAAGGGATTCACCCGTTTCCTGGGTACGCTTGCCTCTCTCTCCGACTGGGGAATCGATATACATATGTTTGCCGGCAACCACGACATGTGGATGAAGGGTTACCTGGCCGATGAGTGCGGTGTCACGATGCATCATGAGCCTCTCCTGACAGAGATCGGCGGTGAAAACTTTTATCTTGCCCATGGTGAAGGCCTCGGCAGCAGGAACCTGGGCGGCAGGATGCTCTTTGCCTTCTTTCGCAACAGGATTGCACGCACTCTCTTTTCTGCCATCCATCCCCGTTTCGGCATGGCCCTGGGCCATGGATGGTCGAGGAGCAGCCGCCTGGCCAAACATGTCTCATTACCCTTTATGGGCGAGGAGAAGGAAGACCTTATCCGCCATACCCGTTCACTGGCGGCAGAGGGATGCAGGGCACGCTACTACATCTACGGACACAGACACCTGCCGCTGACATTCGATGAGGAGGGAAGGAGGATGATAATACTGGGCGACTGGTTCAGCTGCCGTGAGAGCTATGCCGTGTATGACGGAAGGGAACTGAGCCTGGTAAGTGTGCCGTTACATGACGGAGGCTCTTAGTCTAAAAGCTAACTGATAATTGCTGCGGTTACCGCGAATTCATGCTGCGGGATCTTAGTCAAATCGACAGACGGCTGTCAGCGCGACTTCATGCCACAAGGTCTGACCCTCAGATGATTTGATTCTGCGGTCAGCGCGACTTCACGCTGCGGGCCCTGACCCTCGGGATGATGTGATTCTGCGGTCAGCGCGACTTCACGCTGCGGGCCCTGACCCTCACCGTAATGGTGTAGTAGGAATAGTCGTCGTTCACCTCTTCGAACCTGTAGGTGAGCCTGTGTCCTGACCTCCTGGCCATCTCCAGGAGCCCCATGTAGCCGGTGGTGATCTTGGTCATATCCTGTCCCATGAGAGCCACCTTGAGCAGCTTCTTCAGACCCTCCTCATCGTAACTGTTGACCATATCCAGTTTACGGACCAGGTGGTCGATGTCACCTTTTTTTATAAGATTGCCCGAAGTGATGATAAAGGATGTTGGTCTCTTCCGGATCATTGCCAGGGGTATGCCGTGCTTCTGCTCTGCCTCAAAGCCCGGACTGTGCTGAGCGACATTCTGGAAGAGCTCTATCAGGGTGGCAAAGACACGCTTGTGAAGGTTCTGCTCGAGGTCTGTCTCCCGCATTGTGGCTTCGCTGAAGCTGAGCAGCTCCTTGCTGATGGCATGTGTCAGGGGCCCGGCCCAGATGAAGATGATGTCGTTTGATTTCATGGTGCGCTCAAGGTTGGCTACCATTCCAGAGTCGAATGAGCCTTCGGATCCCGGTTCGACAATACCTTTGCCGCCTGCATCAACCGTCTTGCTCAGTATGAAGTAGGAATATTTGTCGTCTATGGGCAGGAAGTCGTAGTCGAGCCTGTTCCCGGTCTTGCGCGCCATCTCCATGAGGCCCAGTCCTGCCCCGCCCTTGTGTCCTATGCTGGAATCCTGAAGCATGGTCCGGTATACCTCCCTGACCTTCTCGGGATCGAGGCTGTTGATCTTCTCGAGGTTCTTTCTCAGTCCCTTCACCTCGCTGTTTTTCAAAGCGTTGCCTGTACTCACCGTGTACCCGTCGGCCGTCTTGCTGTAGACAACCAGTGATGTTACCTCGTCATTCCTTGAAATGCCATGCCTGGTAATATTCTGAAGGTTTTCAAGGACGAACATGAAGAGCCTCTTGCGGCCCAGCGGATTGAAATCCGAGAACTCCATCTCCCTCTCAAGGAGAGTGAGGAGTCCTGCCGAGTTGATCTCCGTCACCTCGCCACGGTAGGCGAACATCAAATGTTCATCCGACAGCTTTTTCCTTAATCTGTTAATCAGTTCCATGCTTTCCGACCAAAGATGAAATAGTACTATTCCCCGGTCACAAATTAAGCAAAAAGATAGAAGTAATGAAATAACAAACTGATTTTTATCCGGCCCATCCCTCCCTGTCGAGGCTGCGGTAGTTGATAGCCTCGGAGATGTGGTCGGGTCTGATGGTCTCCGATTCATCCAGATCTGCTATGGTGCGGGAGACTTTAAGTATTCTGTCATAGGCTCTTCCCGACAGTCCCCTCATCTCCATGGCAGCCCTCAGGAGTCTTCCTCCCGTCTCGTCGAGGTGGCAGTGGCGCCGTATCATGGCGGAGGTCATCTGGGCGTTGGAATAGATGCCGTCGACGCCGGCAAACCTTACTGTCTGTATCCCGCGTGCCCTGACCACCCTCTCCCTGACGGCAGCTGACGACTCTGCAGGTGCCCTTCCGGCCAGCTTTTCATAGTCCACCGGCGTCACCTCGGCATGGATGTCTATACGATCCAGCAGCGGGCCCGAGATGCGGCTGAGGTACCGCTGAACCATCCCCGGTGCGCAGGTACACTCTTTATCCGGATGGTTATGATAGCCGCACGGACAGGGGTTCATGCTGGCGATGAGCATGAACGAGGCCGGGAAATCGCAGCTCAGCCTGGCCCTGGCGATTGTGA
>JAVEXM010000180.1:1649-3508 GCA_034004025.1 Bacteroidales bacterium | reverse complement strand
CTGATGTCTGTTCTGCTGGTAAACAGGTCGTTGGTTCCTGACATCGGGTGCATGTTGGTCGATGAATAGTTAAGCCCCAGGAACCCTGTCTCGGGCTGAAGCAGGTAGCCGCCTGACACGATGGCTGCAAACCGGTTTTTGACATCAAGTGATGCCACATCGGCCTTCTTGCTCAGGGTCATGAGTACCTTGAGGGCAAAGGCGTTGGAGGCTCTCCTCCACTTGTCGGGACTGCCGGCATAAGGGGTGGGGTCACCGTTGAATGTCACACCCTGTGCGAAGTGCTGATCAGCCTCCTTCAGTTCGTTGAGAATGCCAATAAACACATCCTGCTGGCTGTCGTAGGCCGGTCTGTACTGACCGTCCATCCCCCCGTTGGTCTCACTGTAGGGGATGTCACCCACCTGCATGGTAACATTGTAAAACATCCATGCGCGTGAAAACATAGCCAGTCCCCTGTAGGAGTTGTCCATTACGGTTCCCTCTGCGTACTCAATCATTTTTTCAATGTTTGGGAGCATCGTCATGGCGCCAAAGCCGGTGTTCGTAATCTGATTGTACTGCGATGGCATCTGGCTCTGGTTGGCATAACCGAGGTATTTGGCCAGCGCATTGGGCTGAAGGTAAGCATGTGCATCCCTGCCGTTAAACTTGATGTTGGCAAGAATCACGTTCGTGGCCAGCATGGAGGAGCTTGCCTGGGTGATCGTATCGGGATTGGTATTTATATCCTCGAATTTACTGCATCCGGAGAGCAGGATAAGCATCATGATCAATGATGCTCCTGTACGGTATATAATCTTTTTCATCTTCTCTTCGTGTTTGTGATTTATCATAACAGCTTTCATATCCTGTCAGAACCCTATTCTAAGGTTAAAGCCCAGATAGCGCAGTGAAGGATCAAGGAAGTTCTCCGTTCCGCCGTCAGGATCTGAATACCTGAACTGTTTAGCCCAGAGCAGAACATTCTGTCCTACTGCCGAGACTGCCACCTCTCTCGCCTTTATCTTAGAGGCGATATCCTTTGGCAGTGTGTAAGTCAGGGCAATCTCCCTCAGTTTGAAGAACGTTGCATCATACAGATCTACGGGTGAGGGGGAACCGCCCCAGGCCGTACCTTTGTGATAAGCCTCGATGTAGCTCTTGTAGGTTGTGGCCACATCATTCACCGCAAAGACCCTCGTATCACTTGTGATGTTTCCATACGTGTCATAGGTGACGGTGCCCTCTACGATCTTCACTCCCTCGCCGGTATAATTTTTGGTACCGGGATTGGTCGCATCAAGGTATCTTTCAGGTGTGACTGAGAGAGGATGGTTGCCGGAGCGCCACATGTACATCTCTGTCAGTGTCTGTGCCAGTCCACCCACACGGCCGTCAAAGGCGAAGGTCATTGAGAGGTTCCGGTATCTCACGATCGAGCTCAGTCCCCATATCCAGTCAGGATCGGCATTGCCGTACTTGGAATCATATGATGAATACATCGGCAGGCCGCTCGCATTGTGGATGATATTCCCGTCGGGGTCTTTGAGATAATCACGGAGCACGTATGCATCAGCCCGTGCACCGACGGTTACCCAGGGTTTGTCGGCTGAATAGAGTGAGTCAAGTTTGGTATAATACCTCGCATATTTCGACCAGTTGAAGCTGGCGTCCCACTGCCAGTCTGATGTCTTGACAGGCGTCCCGCTGAGGGTGATCTCCACACCGCGGCGAGTTATCTCCTCGTCTATGTTGATATACCGTGAGGTGTATCCTGAAGCAGGGCTGATGCCTGTCGATTTGAGGAAGTCATACATCCTCTTGGAATAATATGTCAGGTCAACGGAAGCCCTGTTGCTGTAAAAGTTGGCTACTGT
>JAVEXM010000180.1:0-1549 GCA_034004025.1 Bacteroidales bacterium | reverse complement strand
ATCTTCTGACTTACTGAAACGATCAGGTCATTGTTCAGGCTGAATCCCCTGGCAAGGCCGATATTATAGGAGCCTTTCTGTGATTCTCCCCATACTTCGGTCCCGCCAGGTATCACCGTTCCGTTGCCTGCTCCCTGGAATGAGCCTTTGGACACCTTGATGTCCTGCTTGTTGCTGTAGGTGTCATAGCCGGTCCGCAGAGTGGCATTAAGCCATGGAGTGAAGTCGTAGTTCACGGAGAAGGTACCGTTGAAGATATCCTTATTCACGCTGTGAGTCCTCTCATACCTGTCAAAATAGGGGTTGTTGTTGGCGGCCGTGTAGCTGCTGTTCTGCACTTCGTTGGGGACAACCCAGTAATCTTTGTAATCAAGGATGTCCCAGTCGGGTGCTGACCATATCAGGAGCGAGTACATCGGGTCATAACCGGTATAGCCGCTGAATCCAATATTGGGGGAAGAGTGCTTGTTGTACGCCACGCTTGAAGAGAGGGTAAACTTGTCAATCTTCATATCGCCTCCAAGGGTGTAGGTGAGTTTCTGGAAATTGGAATTGGGATAGATACCCTTATTTTCCACCCATGATACGGATGACCTTATGTTGCCGTATTCGCTCTGCTGGGCGAGGCTGATGTTGTTGTTGAGGATGTATCCCTGCTCCAGGTAGTTGTTGAAGTTGTCCTTGCCGCGGGGAAGGAATGGCATGGGTTGCATCGATTTCGATACCGGATCCCACTGTATTACCTCCTGGCCCTCGAGCGGAGCACCCCAGGCACCATCGCCCGAACGGACATAAGTGTTGGTTGAAGTGTTTACAACACGGCCGTATGTGGACTGTCTCTCAGGTATGGCCAGAAATCCGGCAGTGAACATTGAGTTGCTGTTCACTGATATGGTAAGGCCTTTCACGGCACCGCCTCTTTTTGTTGATACCATTATTGCGCCGCTGCCGCCTCGGTAACCGTAGAGGGCTGAAGCTGTGGACCCCTTGAGGATGCTGATGTCCTCGATATCATCCGGGGGTATGTCTCTCAGCGACATGTTTCCGTAAGGTACGCCGTCGATAACCAGGAGCGGTTCTTCGCCACGGAGGAGTAGCTGCGGCTCTGCCATGAACTCGCTGCTGTTTCGCACCAGGAGGCCTGATACCTTACCTGTGAGTGATGTCGCGACGTCAATACCCTTTACTGTGGTGACGTCGTCGCCCGATACTTTCTGGACGGCATAACCGAGAGCCTTCTCCTCCCTTTTAATACCGAGGGCAGTAACGACCACGGCGTCCATCCCGATTAGTTCTTCACTGACGATCACCTCAAAATATGTCTGCGAGCCAACGCTTCTCTCCTCGCTCTTCATGCCAATGAAAGAAAAGATCAGTACATCGGCAGATTGCACATTGTCGAGTGTGAACAGCCCCTCCATATCTGTTGCCGTTCCCTGTGCCTTTCCTTTTACGGCGATGGTCACACCCGGGAGGGGTTCGCCTTTGGTTCCCGTAACTTTGCCGGAGATCTTCTGCTGCTGGATACCCTCTGCCACATTCAGGTATT
>JAVEXM010000179.1:0-3537 GCA_034004025.1 Bacteroidales bacterium | reverse complement strand
GATATATATGCCGGCAGCTGTTTGCGCGGAGCCGTATCGGATAGGTTGGAATACATCATAACGGTGACATCCTGGGCCGCCTCCAGGTCGATGGCGCTGAAGACGTTGCCGGTGAGCGACAGGGAGTCGAGCACCGGTCCCGTGGAGAAGACATACTGGTAGTTGGGGATGGGATTACCCTCATTGTTGTCGCGGATGGCATCCTGGAAATAAAAGGTGTAGGTGGTGCTGTCAATGAGCTCCCCCTCCCAGGTGACCTCCAGGCTCTTGCCCCTGAGCTTCACCTCCGGCTTCGGCAAGAGCGGCGGTGAAACCATGAACTTCTCTGTTATCCTGTCAAGGACCACATACTCGTCAAAGGTGAGCATGAATGACTTGCCGGTGAACATCACCGTGCTGTTTTCCGGCTCGCTCTTAAGAATGACAGGAGGTTCGGTATCACGGGGTCCGCCGGATGGTGAGCTGATCTTGGCGCACGACATGATAAAGAGCATCACAACGGCTGTGACAGCCATGCTGTGTGATATGTATCTCCGTGCATCCACTACCTGCAAACTTACATCAAATTTTGTTACGGAGTGTAACAGCGGGGCGGTCAGACGCAACAGGCCTAACGGCGGATTTTTATCTGCCGGTACAAAACCGGGTGTTTTTATGTAAGTTTGTATCACTAACAGATAAGCTATGGATTTTCTTATTATCCCCTGGGATGTCAATCCCGAGATCTTCCGCATAGGCAATTTTGCCGTGAGATGGTACGGACTGCTCTTTGCATCCGGATTTGTGATCGGCTATTACATCATGAGAAAGATCTTTGCCAATGAGGGCTATGGTGATGCGACGCTCGACAGGCTTACAGTTTACGTAGCCATAGGCACCATCGTCGGGGCCAGGCTGGGACACTGTTTCTTCTATGAGCCCGCCTATTACCTCGCCAACCCGGTTGAAATACTGAAGGTGTGGCACGGAGGACTGGCCAGCCACGGTGCTGCAATAGGGATACCTCTTGCATTGTGGTTCTTTGTGAGAAAAGAAAAGAAGCCGTTTATATGGGCCATCGACAGGGTGGTGATAGTGGTTGCCCTGGCAGGTGCACTGATCCGCCTGGGGAACCTGATGAACTCCGAGATCTACGGCGTGGAGACAACGCTGCCGTGGGGATTTGTCTTCCTGCGCAACGGCGAAACAGCACCGAAGCATCCCACGCAGATATATGAGTCGCTGGCCTATCTTATCACTTTCGGGGTGCTGATGTGGCTCTACTGGAAGAACATGGGAAAACAGAAACCGGGACTGCTGTTTGGCATCTTCCTGATAATGGTGTTTGGGTTCCGGTTCTTTGTGGAGTATGTCAAGGAGGACCAGGTGGCATTTGAGGCTGGCATGAAGCTCAATATGGGCCAGTGGCTAAGCATACCGTTAGTACTTGCGGGCATCGCCCTGCTGGTATGGGCCTACAGGAAGAAGCCGGAGCCCGTTACCGTGGGCAAAAAGAAAAAGTGAGCCTTCTAACGCTTTAAGATTCCGTCGAATATCAGACTTAGGACAGCCTCCAGGCGACTGTTGATGTCTATCTCGCGGCGGCGCCAGAAGAGAGGTACCTCCATACCCTTGAGCATTGTCTGTATCGCCATGGCCGTGTACTCGCTCTCCCTGACCTCAAAGACCCCCCTGCTGTTTCCCACGTAAAGCAGCAGCCTCAGTATGGCCAGCTCCTCACGGTCATAGCGCGAACGTATCTTCTCGATGAACTCATAGTGATCGAGGTTTTTGTCGAAGACAGCATTGTAGTAGTTTGAGAGCTTGGCAAAGGACTTCATCCTGACGAATATGTAATTGCGCAGCTTCTCCTTGGGCGATTCGACCTCCTTGATGGCGGTGGTGAGCTGCCGTCGCAGCTGGTTGGCTTCGTAGAGTACCACAGCCTCAAAGATCTCCTCCTTGCTTGCAAAATAATAATAGATAGAGCTTTTACCCTTATGCAGAGCCCTGGAGATCTCCTCCATCGTGGTCTTGCGGAAGCCGTAATGGCTGAAAATCCTGCTGGCAGTCAGAATGATCCTCCTCCTGTATTCCTCCTTGTCAACCATAAAGTTTTATTCCTATGCAAAGATATTCAATTCACTCAACTAACATGGAACGATCGGTTCGGAAATTCGAAAAAGGAAATGTTCTGTCGTGAAGGGATGGTGATTCTCAAATCCGTGTAATTATTCGTAATTTTACAGGTCATCTCCGTTGAAGGGGGGTCTGTTTATGAAGGCCGGCGAATCAGGATACAGAAGCATATGGACAAATGAGGCAGAGCTGCAGTCGGTGAGTGTGATCGATCAGCGCAGGCTTCCTTTTTCGTATGAGGTACTCACTCTCAGGAGTGCCGGTGATGCCTGTGAGGCTATAAGCGGCATGGCGGTAAGGGGTGCACCACTGATAGGTGCTGTGGCGGCGTGGGGCGTATATCTCTCTTTCCTTGAACATTCCGGGAGGAACGATTTTTACGATCTGGTGATGAATGATGCCTACAGGCTGAAGGCGGCGAGACCGACGGCCGTTAACCTTGCCTGGGCCGTTGACCGCATGACGGAGGTGCTGAAGAGGGATCCCGATGTGGATTCGTTGCGTTCAGCCGCGGAGCATCTGTGTGATGAGGAGGCCGAAAGAAGCCGGATGATAGGTGTTCACGGTTTGCCTCTCATTGAAGAGATAAGCAGGAGAAAGGGAGGCGCAACAGTCAATATTCTTACCCACTGCAATGCCGGATGGCTGGCCTGCGTTGATCACGGTACGGCGCTGGCGCCGGTATACCTGGCCCATGACAGCGACATCAAGGTTCATGTATGGGTTGATGAGACACGTCCACGTAACCAGGGAAGCCGACTCACGGCGTGGGAACTGACCCGGCACGGGGTACCGTGCACCCTGGTGACGGACAATGCCGGGGGGCACCTGATGCAGAACGGCATGGTTGACATCGTCATCGTGGGATGCGACAGGGCCACGGCATCGGGTGATGTGGCGAACAAGATCGGTACCTATCTCAAGGCGCTGGCAGCACATGATAACGGGATACCGTTTTATTCGGCCTTCCCCGTATCGACCTTCGACATGAGCATCGACCGTCCGGACCAGATAGCCATTGAGGAGCGCGACGGTGATGAGGTGAGGGTGATTGAGGGGCTGACTTCTAATTCTACGCAGCCAGAAACAGCATCTGTCGTGATCTGCCCGGCCGATATGCCGGTATCAAATTTTGGCTTCGACGTCACCCCGGCACGGCTTTTGACGGGTATTATCACCGACCGTGGTATATGCACGGCGGACAGGGAATCAATTTTAAAATTACTAGCATAATCATATGGAAGGTATTGTCAAGTTCAACTGTTACTGGAGCCAGTCAGGCGCCGTCATCACCGATGAGCAGTATGAGATCATAAATCACTGGAGGGAGATACTGTTCAATCTTGATCTCGTGGGGGCCTTTGAGAACGGCGTCGGGTTCGGTAACATCAGCATACGTGTAGGCAAGTCGTCGCAGTT
>JAVEXM010000178.1:0-3624 GCA_034004025.1 Bacteroidales bacterium | reverse complement strand
CGGTAGGCAAAACTCAGGTCGTCTTCCTTGAGGGTGAAATACTGTCTCCAGGTGAGATAGAATTTACCGAATGTAGATTCGGAACCGAGAAATTCCGGGACCACTTCGATGCCAGTTTCGGCCCATATGCCGTTCATAGGGCAAGCGCGCTGGTCACGTGTATCATAGGATATGCCTCCCTTGATGCCGGTGATCCATCCGCCGTCGGCTTCCTCCTCTGAGATGATCCCTGCACCTGTGTAGTACTCGAAGAGTGTGGGCACATCCTGCAGGTACTTCGGATCGTCCTCATCCTTGCCCTTATTGAATTTTGTAACGTCAAGCACGCCCGGCTTGAACTGCTGGATGCTCAGTCCGGCATTCCAGTGCCAGTTGTTTTCGCCAATATTACCGATGAAGTCGTTCTTGAACCTGAAGAGATGGCGTTTCATGGCATAGAAAAGGCGGCTGCGGTAGGGTGGTGAGTTGAGTTCATCGTCAGTCCAGTCACTGTTGTAAACTGATCCGAAGCCGTTGAATCCGTAGAAGTCATAGGCGAAGTCAGGCATGTAGCTGAGGTCAACCGCGTATCTGATCCCCTTGATCAGGTAATCCGAGTCATACATGACCCTGAGGATCGAGCTTCCCTTGGTGAATGTTGATGCTTCGACATATATCCTGTGAAAATAATCCGGATAGATTGATCCGTCTCCGTAATCAAACAGGTTCACAAGGGCTCCGTACTGGAATCCCTGGTCGGTGCTGTAGGTGACGGCCGGCAGTGCGCCGAAGTTCCATCCCGTCTTGGTCTCCTGGGCCGGCAATGATGAGGCGAGGAGCCCGGTAAGAAGAAGTAAATAGAGTTTTTTCATAGGTTTCATTTTTGTAAGGAAACCAAAGTTAAAGAAAAATGATGCTCATATCCTAATTATTTTAATATTGCTACATTAGCGGACATTAATACCGGTGCCATGAGCCTGATAATTCACAACACGGGAATGCTGGTGCAGACCAGGGATGATGGTGCGCTCTTCACGGCCGGAAAGGAGATGGCGGTACTGCCTGTAATTGAGAACGGCTGGCTGCTGATAGAAGACGGCATCATTGCCGGCTACGGTCCGGCTGAGACAATGCCCGGTTTCAGCAGCGCTGTCGCGAAGCTTGATGCCGGGGGAGGTTATGTATTCCCGGCCTTCTGCGATCCTCATACCCACCTGGTGTACGCCGGAAGCAGGGAGAAGGAGTACACTGACAAGATACGCGGACTGTCATACGAGGAGATTGCAAAGAGGGGAGGAGGCATCCTTAACTCGGCGAAGCTGTTACATGAGACTTCTGAAGATGAGCTCTTCAGGCAGTCGATGGAGCGGGTGAACGAGATCATCTCCTTTGGCACCGGAGCTGTCGAGATAAAGAGCGGCTACGGCCTGACCACGGAGGATGAGCTCAAGATGCTGAGGGTTATCAGGAGAATCCGGGAGGAATCGCCTGTCACTGTCAGGTCGACTTTTCTCGGGGCGCATGCCGTGCCGGCTCAGTACCGCAATGACAGGAGCGGATATGTTGATCTGATTGTGAATGAGATGATACCTGCCGTTGCTGCCGCGCGGCTGGCTGATTACATAGATGTGTTCTGTGACCGGGGTTTCTTCACCGTTGAGGAGACTGCCCGCATACTTGAGGCCGGCGCGCGGCACGGCATGCGCCCAAAGATACATGCCAACGAGCTTGATTACTCAGGGGGAATACAGACCGGGGTCAGGCATGGCGCACTTTCTGTCGATCACCTTGAGTTTACGGGTGATGATGAGATTGCTGCATTGCTGGGAAGCGGCACCATGCCAACGCTGCTGCCCGGCGCAGCCTTCTTCCTGGGGATGACTGATCCTCCCGCGCGGAATATGATTGATGCGGGATTGCCGCTGGCGATGGCAAGTGATTACAACCCGGGTTCATCTCCTTCAGGAAACATGAAGCTTGTCGTCTCATTCGGTTGCATCAGGCTCAGACTGCTGCCCGAAGAGGCCATAAATGCCGTTACACTCAATGCAGCCTATGCCATGGGCCTTTCGGAGACGCACGGATCAATCACCGCAGGCAAAATAGCTAATTTATTTATCACTAAAAAGATACCTTCGTATGAGTACCTGCCCTATGCATATGGCAGCAACCTGGTAGAGACCGTGATACTGAACGGGGAGGTTGTTTTCAGCCGGCATAAACAACAACTAAAATCGCAAATCGCAAATCGCAAATCGCAAATACTATGATAACCAGCCGTCTTATAGAATGCGTGCCCAATTTCAGTGAGGGACGCGACATGGAAAAAATCAGACAGATCACCGATGAGATTGAATCAGTTGAGGGGGTCATGCTGCTTGACGTTGATCCGGGCCGTGATACCAACCGTACAGTAGTGACCTTTGTGGGCGGGCCTGAGGCAGTTTGTGAGGCTGCATTCAGGGCAGTCAGGAAGGCGGCGCAGGTAATAGACATGTCAAAGCACAGCGGCGCTCATCCGCGCATGGGAGCCACCGATGTGTGCCCGCTCGTCCCCGTCTCTGGAATTACCATGGAGGAGACGGCAGAATATGCACGTCATCTTGCGCGCAGGATCGGGGAGGAGTTGTCGCTTCCCGTATACTGTTATGAGGCCGCGGCATTCGAGGAGAAGAGGAGGAACCTTGCAAACGTCAGGGCCGGTGAGTACGAGGGACTGAAGAAAAAGCTGGAAGATCCGGCCTGGAAGCCTGACTTCGGGCCTGCGCGGTTTGACGCCGGTGCCGGGTCTGTGATTGTGGGTGCCCGTGATTTCCTGGTAGCGTTTAACATCAACCTGAACACAACCTCCGTCCGCAGGGCAAATGCCATAGCATTCGATGTCAGGGAACGCGGCCGTGAAAAACGCGAAGGCAATCCGGTCACAGGAAAGATTGTAAAGGATTCTGATGGCAACCCGGTCATGATACCCGGCACACTGAAGGCAGTGAAGGCCATCGGATGGTATATTCCCGAATACGGTTTTGCGCAGATATCGATGAACCTGACCAACATTGGCGTTACCCCGGTACATGTTGCCTTTGATGAGGTTTGCCGCAAGGCTGATGACCGTGGCGTGAGGGTCACCGGGTCAGAGCTGGTGGGTCTCATCCCGCTGAAGGCCATGCTTGATGCAGGGCGTTACTTCCTGCATCGTCAGCAGAGATCTGCCGGAGTGTCTGATGAAGAGCTGATCAGCACGGCGGTCAGGTCATTGGGGCTTTCTGAGCTGAAGCCTTTCAATCCGGAAGAAAAGATCATAGAGTATATACTGAGGGACAGGAGCCGAAAGAAGCTGGTTGACCTGTCACTGTCGGCATTTACATGGGTGACCTCTTCCGAATCACCTGCACCGGGAGGCGGCTCTGTCTCTGCAGCCATGGGCGCCCTTGGCGCTGCGCTGGGGACGATGGTTGCCAACCTCTCTTCGCATAAGAGAGGATGGGATGACCGTTGGGAAGAGTTTGCCTCCTGGGCTGAGAAGGGGGTAGAGATGCAGAAACGGCTGCTTGCCCTCGTTGATGAGGATACTGAAGCTTATAACGGGATTCTGAAGGCTTTCGAGATGCCGAAGAAGAGCGAGGAGGAGAAAGCAGCCAGGGCTGC
>JAVEXM010000060.1:0-17194 GCA_034004025.1 Bacteroidales bacterium | reverse complement strand
CAAATGAGAGACCAGATGAGGCATTCAGTCCCATGCTGGTCTTCTCCTTTATTGTTACGCTGAAGGTATCAGACAGAATTTCTTGCGGAGTAATCACATCTGTATCTATTCTGGAGTTGTCTGAAATTATAGTCCGTGCGCAGAATCCTGCTGAGACAAAAGGCTTTATCCGGCCATTGCCGGAATTGTAAATAAACCGGAGGCCTGAAAAAAGGAGAAAGTTATGCATATGAAATTCATTAACAATCTCAGTTGCCGGCGGAATATCCGCAGGGGAGCTGTAAAATCCATAACCGTATCGTTTCCCGGCAGACAGGTCAAGGCTGATTGAAAAATTTTTACTAACCCTGGGGAGGAGGGCTCTGAATGAGATCCCTGCTGAAGGGAATAAAGCAGGATCCAGCTTGAAGTGACCGAAGTCCTCTGAACTGCCGATATTCAACATATCAACATTGAACCCGGCAAATAAACTGATGTGTGGCACTAACGCCGGCGGCGGTAACTCATATACAATTCCCTCCTCAGATCCTGTGACTGCAATATGATAGTCTTGCATCAGCTCTGTCAGATCATGTCTGGCAAATTCACATAAGTCAATGCGTTTATGCAGGCCCGGAGCTTCATTCATAACAATTTTAAGGACAGATACAACTCCCTCTCTCCCGGACCAGGTTGCATTCTTGCCAACCTTCTCCGGTACAGAAATGGTAAACAATCTGCCGTCAATGTCTGTAATGTAATAGTAATTTGTTATACCGTCAGTCTGACAGTAAAGATCTGCAACCCCATCGAAAAGTACCTGAAGAACCTTGCCCTCCAATTGGGGTGATACTGATTTGCCGGGGATCATATGCCATTTGCTTCTTGTCATACCCTGACCTTCAGCCTTGGTGTGGATAGTAAAAATACCTAGCAGAATAACCATCAACCTGACAGCTATGCTACACTGACAATTGAAACAGGTCATAACTAGAATAACACTTGGTTAGTAGATTCAATAAAGTTAAAAAAAAAATAAATGCTTGATGAAACCAGAGTGATTATTCCCATATTTGAGAAGAAAACATGAACTGCCGTGAACATTCTTTCAGTATTTCCGAATATTCTGAATTCACTTTCAGGTTTTGACCCGGGGTTTCTGAGTCTGGTTAATTTATGGATTACCATATTGATTATTGTAGTGCTTACCTGTTTCATTGTAAGTGAGATAACCCGCAACTACAGCCAGGTAGACAAGCTCTGGAGCCTTCTGCCGCCGGCCTATGCATGGGTGACAGTGGGCTCATTCCACACCGCCAGAACGGTTATCATGGCTGTGCTGGTTACACTCTGGGGACTTCGGCTTACCTATAACTTCCACCGCAAGGGAGGATACAATATCATTCCATGGAAAGGTGAGGAGGATTACCGCTGGAGCATTCTCAGGAAAAGCTCCGCACTTAAAGGCAGACTCAGGTTCGGGGCGTTCAACCTTTTATTCATCTCACTTTACCAGAATGTTGTCATCCTGCTCTTCACGACACCAATCCTCATGGCAGCACTTCATCCTGAGAGTCCCCTGGGTGCAACTGACATTCTGGCTGCAGCGCTGATGATCACCTTTCTGATAACTGAGACTGTTGCCGACAACCAGCAGTACAGGTTCCAGACAATGAAGCGATCTGCCTCAGGCGGGGAACACGAGTACCGCGACTCGCTGAATAAGGGTTTCCTGACTGAGGGCTTATGGAAATATTTGCGTCATCCGAATTTCGCCTCCGAGCAGGCAATCTGGATCAGCTTTTATTTCTTCGGAGTAGCTGCCTCCGGCAAATGGATCAACTTCACACTGCTCGGACCTGTTTTGCTGGTGCTGCTCTTCATCGGCAGTTCCATCATGACCGAGAACATAAGCAGCAGCAAGTACCCGGAATATTCAACCTACCAGAAGGAGGTTCCGAAATTCATTCCGCGAATCTTTCGCAGGAAGTAATTCGAGTATCCTTACCGGAAGAACTATTAACCGGGCCGATGCAGCACCAATGCCTGCATCTTACGACTCTGATCTCCTAAGGAGGAAAGTCTCAGTTATGTCAGTCCGCCCTGCCGTCAGGCCTCTGCCTGCCTGAAATACTTCGTTTTCAACCTCAGAGCGGCGTTCACCAGTGCAATCATCACCGGCACCTCTATCAGAGGTCCTATCACCGCAGCAAAGGCTTCGCCGGAATTAATACCGAAAACAGCAATTGCTACGGCTATCGCAAGTTCGAAGTTGTTGCTTGCTGCCGTGAAAGACAGTGTTGCAGTCTGTTCATAGTTCGCCCCCGCTCTCCTGCTCATGAAGAAGGAGACAAAGAACATTATGACAAAATAGATAACCAGCGGGATAGCTATCCGTACCACATCAAGTGGTATCCTCACGATATATTCGCCTTTCAGCGAAAACATTACGAAAATTGTAAAGAGCAAAGCAATCAGGGTGAGCGGGCTGATCTTCGGGATGAACTTTGTATGATACCACTCCTTATTCTTCACCCTTATAAGGATGAAGCGTGTCAGGAATCCTGCAATGAAGGGTATACCAAGGTAGATGAAGACACTTTTGGCAATCTGACCGATTGTGATCTGTTCAACAGCATCATTCACCGGTAAGCCGAACCAGCCGGGCAGGACGGCAATAAAAAAGTATGCATACACTGAGAAAAAGAGCACCTGGAAGATGGAGTTGAAAGCAACCAGTCCAGCTGCGTACTGAGTATCCCCTTTTGCAAGGTCATTCCAGACAATCACCATGGCTATGCACCGCGCCAGGCCGATAAGTATCAGACCATACATATAATCGATGTTGAACCTCAGGAACAGTATGGCCAGTAGGAACATCAGAACGGGACCGATTATCCAGTTCTGCACAAGTGACAGACCGAGCACGCGGGTGTTCCTGAACACATCCGCTAATTCTTCATATTTCACCTTGGCCAGAGGCGGATACATCATCACTATCAGGCCAATGGCAATTGGTATATTGGTCGTTCCACTGGAAAGATTGTTCCAGAATCCGGCGATCTCAGGGCTCAGCCATCCGATAATCACTCCGGCCGCCATAGCCAGGATGATCCACAGGGTGAGATACCGGTCAAGCAGTTTGAGTCGTTTTTTTGAAGGCATATTCAGAATTTGAGATTTGCGATATGCGATTTGCGATTTTATAAAGTACTGCACAAGTTTTTGGCTGCTGATCAGCTGATGATTCCGGGCTTGATGGCTGATATGGTAATGCTGTATACTCCATTGTCGTCCTGATCTTCCGTGGGGTCAATAATGCCCTCCGGCAACTCAATCCTCTTTTGCTTGTGGAAGTTTATGTCATTAAATCCGGCTTTCTTTATAAACGTGAGATACTGATTCATGGTTGAAGCTCCGGAAACACATCCGGCATACAACTCTGCATCGGATCGCGCCCTTTCTGACAGATTTCCCTTTACCACCACATCTGAGACGCTGAAATGTCCGCCACTCTTTAAAACCCTGAAAATCTCACTGAACGCCTTCTGTTTATCAGGAACCAGATTGAGTACACAGTTTGAAAGCACTACATCATAGCTGTTGTCAGGTAGTGGCATCTCTTCAATGTCTCCTCTCAGAAATTCTACATTTGAGTACCCCAGTTTTTTCCTGTTCTCTTCTGCCTTTAACAGCATCTGCTCTGTAAAATCAATACCTGTCACATGACCTGTCTCACCCGTCAGCGCCCTGGCAACGAAACAGTCATTGCCGGCACCGCTGCCAAGATCAAGAATACGGTCACCATGCCGGATATCTGCATAATCAACCGGCACACCGCATCCAAGGCTCAGGTCAGCGTCAGGAACATACCCGTCGAGATGATCGTAACTTTCATTGAAGGTACTTATCTTTTCTGTTGAGCAACATCCGGTTGTACTGCAGCAGGAGTCTTGTGAAGCTTCATCCGACGATGCTATTTTACCGTACTTTTTCTGTACAATAAGTTTCAGTTCTGCGGGATTCATGACTTGTTACTGATGTATTCGTTATAAAACTGCAGGAATGTCTCACGAATCTGATCGCGTATCCTGATATATTCACTGTGAATGAACTCCGGTGTTCCGGTGGCATGTGAGGGATCCTCAAATCCGAGATGGAGTCTGTTCTTCACCATGCCGAAAAATGCCGGACAGGTTTCATTGGCATGATCACATACAGTGATCACATAGTCCCACTCCTCATCAAAATATTCATCAACAAGGTGAGGAGAATGATGGCTGATGTCAATCCCCAGGTCAGCCATCACCTCAACTGCCTTAGGATTGATCCTGGCTGCCGGCTCCGTACCCCCGGATCTGACATGAAGATTGTGGTCAAATGATTGCAGGAAGCCGTGAGCCATCTGGCTGCGGCAACTGTTGCCCGTACAGAGAATCAGTATTTTCATTTTGTGCATATCATTTTGTCAGGTCTGAAGGTCTGAAGGTCTGAAGGTCTGAAGGTCTGAAGGTCTGAAGGTCTGAAGGTCTGAAGGTCTGAAGGTCCGTATATTGCTTATCATTGCCTTACGCTGCAGCCAATTGCCTCTTGCCTGATCTGACTAATCAAAGATAATCATTTCGTATATTTACGAAATTCTTGTAATAAGAATTTCTCCAAATCCGGATCAAAATCATCAATCAGACTTTCTCAATTTCGAGCTTGTAACCAAGTGTCGGTATGGTGACAATCCGGACAGAGGGATCTCTCTTAAGATAACTTCGCAGTTTGGAAATGAATACGTCGAGACTCCGTCCGGTATAATAATCAGCTTCGCCCCAGACGCCGATCATAATCTCGTCACGTGTAACGATGTTGTTTACCGAAACTGCAAGCATTTTGAGTATTTTGCACTCCTTTATTGTCATTCTCTGCGTGTTGCCGCCATGAGTCAGCATAAGGTTCTGCGGATCAAAAGAGAACTGGCCGATGCTGATGACGTCAAATGTCTGGAATGCAACCGGGCCTGATTGGATCGTTCTGTTGAGCACAGCACGAATTCTGTAAAGAAGTTCCTCCTCTTCGAACGGTTTGGTTATATAGTCATCGACTCCCAGGCGAAAACCCGCGATCTTGTCTTCCTTGAGTGAACGTGCAGAGAGTATTATCACGGGGATCCTGCTGTCAAGTTTCTTTATCCCGGATGTGAGTGTGAAACCATCCATGCCGGGCAGCATGATGTCAATCAGACAAAAGTCGGCTCCGGCTCTTGAAAAACCCTGCAATGCTGAAAGACCATCACGATACAGTATCACTTCAAAACCGTTTGACTCAAGGAAATCAACCAGCAAAAATCCAAGGTTGACGTCATCCTCGGCAAGGAGTATTCTTGTGTTTTTCACGTTGTTACTCATTTCCCGGTGCCAGGGGAAGGTCAATCATCACGGCAAGACCGCCTTCTTTCCTGTTTGAAATTTTAATATTGCCTTTCATTCCCGCAATAATTCCCCTTACCTGGTAAAGTCCAAGCCCGAAACCGTCCACATTATGAGTATTGCCCGCAGGAACACGGAAATACTTCTCAAATACTTTATCCCGGAATTCCCTGGCTATTCCGGGACCTTTGTCATTAATCTCAATCAACAGCCTGTTATCCTTAGAAATCAGTTTTACGAGAATTTCAGGTGGTTGACCAGAATATTTGACTGCATTATCGACAAGGTTCCCGAGGGCAATGTAAAACAGATCCGGGTTGCCGGTAACCGTGAACCGGCGGCCCTCCTTTTCGATGTCCAGTTTTCCGCCTTTTTGTTCAATCTGTACCCTGAATGTCTCAGCAATATCTTCCACGGCTGCGCCGGCATTTATCTCCTCCAGGGTCTGGGATTTGTCAATTACTGCAAAGTCAGTCTTAAGCAACTTCTCCACCTTCTCATTCAGCTTGGCCTGTTCGGTTCTGATGACAGAAGAGTAAAACGACAGTTTCTCATCACTTTCCACTTTTTCATTCTTTGAGAGCATACTGTTGGCAAGTGATATATTGGTCAGCGGAGTTTTGAACTCATGAGTAACATTGTTTACAAAATCGACAATGCTCTCCGAAAGGAGCTTTTCTCTCCGGTAGAAATTATATATGATTATGAACGAGATTGTGACAAGAAACAGGAGGAGCAGCGAGAAGATAAAGATATCGCCCATCTGGGCGATGATGAAGTCCCGTTTCTCGGGAAAGCGGAGGCTGAGTCTGTAACCGGATTTTTCAAGCATCTCCTCAAGGCCGTTGCTGAAATAGGTGTTTTTAGGCCGGGGGATGTTAGCGGGCAGGTCCGAGCTCACGATATCAAATTCAAAGTCCAATCCTATTCCATAGAAGTTCAGGTCCTTCCTGATCAGTGATTTCATGCTTTCCCACTCCTCCCTTGTCTTCATCACAAGCATGCACGACTCATTGCCGCCATGCTTCAGGCAATTGTTTACCTCGCTGCATATTGCTTCGTTTCCTGACAGGGTCTCCACGATTCTCATCATTGCCATCTCAACGCTGTGGTTAAACTGAGCTTCCTGCATGCGGGCCGCTTTCAGGATCCATGAGAACTGTATGGCGGTAAGGGCTATAAGGGCGCCCAATGCCAGCAAAAGAATCATCAGTTGTGCGCGCGATCTTTTCATAAGCTCAAAAATAAGGAGTTTTTATGATGAGGATTAAGATTTAACATCGGGGTAACACGATTTAACAACAGAATAACCTGATTAAAAATCCGTCTGCCTAATTTTGACGCAAACAAAAACTATTAAAGTCATGAAGAAATTCATCCCTGGAATCTCAGCTCTCATAATTCTGTCGTTTGTTGTGATATCAGTTGTAAATGCACAGAATGACCAGAAGAAGGAAAAGAAAGCCAAAACGGAATCCGTAAAAGACTGTTCAAAATGCCCCTCTGCAGCCAGCTGTGAAATGGCCGCCGGCGAAGCTCCGGTACCCGGGTCTCAGGTGAAGCATGCTTCAGCAAACTGTGATCCGGCAAAATGCAAAGAAGGGAAGTGTGATGCTGCCTGCAAGACCGCCTGCACCAAGACAGGACCGGATGCAAAATGCGACCCGGCAAAATGCCACTCAGTTGCTGAGAAAAAGTAAAGTCCGGCTATTCTGCCTGATACCTTACCCTCTGTTTCGCTTATCCGTTGCCTCAGAGAATTGCACCGTAAACCAGTCCTGAGATTGTCGCCATGACAACTACAAGACCCACATATACGGCAGTCTTCTGAAACCCGATAATATCTTTGATCACAAGCATATTGGGCAAAGAAAGCGATGGTCCGGCCAGCAGTAGTGCCAACGCCGGACCTTTCCCCATTCCGGATGCTATCAGTCCCTGTAAAATGGGAACCTCTGTCAGAGTGGCGAAATACATAAATGCGCCAACCACAGAAGCAAAGAAATTTGAGAACACCGAGTTACCTCCCACAAGCTTCGCGATCCACTCATTCGGGATGACGCCGGCGATGCTCTGTCCGTCATGAGTCGATCCAAGCAGGAATCCTGCAATGACAACCCCAATTCCCAGTAGCGGGATAATCTGCCTGGCAAATCCCCATGTGGAGAGTGTCCACTCACGATTCTCCTTGTCTCTTTTGTCGTAAAGGGTGATAACACTCAGGGCTGCGATACCCACTACCATCGGTATCAGCGGTTTCAGCTTCGAGCTTTCGATAAAGGAGTTGGTCAAAAACACCGAAAGAACCGTTATTACCAAAGCAGCGAGTACCCACTGCCACTTAATTTTAAGGATTTTTATCAGTGACCATGCCAGAACCAGGCCGAAAAATCCCGTTATATACCATTTGTATGAAAAAATATAATACCAGGCGCTGGAGGTGTCATCAGCAGCCGGGCTGCCCCAGTTGGCAAATACAAGGATCAGCACCAGGGTAAAGAAATGTGTCATCGTCTGCCACATGGGTCTCTTCTCCGGAGCAGCAACAATATGCATCTGATCCTCCTTTTTCTGCATTTCCTCCTTCCGATATATCACCGACATTATCAGTCCTATCACAATACTGAACAGAACGGCCCCGATGACCCGGGCAACGCCCATCTCAAAACCCAGAATTCGGGCAGTGAGTATGATTGCCAGTATGTTGATAGCCGGCCCAGAGTAAAGGAACGCAATGGCCGGACCAAGGCCTGCCCCACGCTTGTGAATGCTTGAGAAAAGCGGTAGTATTGTGCATGAGCATACCGCCAGTATAGTACCTGAAACGGCAGCTACAGAGTAGGCCAGCCATTTTTTCGCATTGGCTCCGAAATACTTTATAACCGAGCCCTGACTGACAAAAACCGAAATGACCCCTGCAATGAAAAAGGCCGGCAGGAGGCACAGAATAACATGCTCCCTTGCATACCACTTAACCAGATCGAAAGCCGCTGCAATTGCAGTATTGAAACGTACGCTCCCTATCGGCATGAAAAACGCAAATATAAAAACTGCAATGATCCACAGCAGGATCTTTATCTCCTTCCTTGACTCCATTTCAGATTAAATACTTTTATTTCGCAGAATCACGAAATATATGATTAAAAAATTTAAAACCAGACTGACAAAACATACCAGATACCTACCCCGATGAAGAGTACAGCCACAACCCTCCTGAACCACAGCTCAAATGTCTTCAGGCGGCTGTAAACCTTGCCGACATTGCCAACCGCATAGGCCAGCAGCCAGGCAAAGATGATCACCGGGATACCTGTTGCGACTGCAAATACAAGCGGCAGATAAAGGCCTTCTGCACTCGCCACCGTCATAGGGATAAGCATTGCGAAATAAAGAACTCCGCTATAGGGGCAGAAGGCCACGGCAAACAGTATCCCGAGAAGCAGTGTGTTCAGATAGCTTTTCCGCCCCTTCTCTCCGATTCTTTCCGTGAGTGAACCCACTGAACCTGGCAACTTAAACCTTATGAAATCCAGCATGAAGAAACCAATAATTATAAGCACCGGACCAAGGATTTTCTCTCCCCATCGCTGGAACCAGCCTGAAATATCCATCTGACTGGCACCGAAGAAGATTATAAGTGCAATCCCTGCATAGGTTATCGCCCGCCCCAGGGTGTAGACAAGTCCGTTGAGGAAGACCCTCCTCCTGTCGTCAAGATCACGACTGATATAGCCAATAGCCGATATGTTGGTCGCCAGCGGACAGGGACTGATGGCAGTCATCAATCCCAGAATTGCCGCCGTCAGGAATGAATACTGTGAGTTCTCAAGTATCTTCTGCAGAATCTCCATCAGCTGCTTGTTAATGCCTTAAGCAACGGATCAACCGCTTTCTTTATCTCTTCCTTAAGTTTTCCCGGACTGTTACGTGCATTCATGAAGCCTTCGCTGGTAAGATCAATCCTTGTATCTCCGCTGACAATCAGCAGGCACTGCCCGGTGGCGTTTACTCTTTGAGCGTCGGCCTCCGAGGACTTGTCTTCAATGTTGAGCGACCTGAAAACAACCGTTCCCTTTTCGACCTCTGCCGGGTAGAGCTCTTTCACGGCATCCCTGGCAACGTTCTCAACTGCCTGGCAGGTAACACATCGACGGGTCAGATGAAAATAAATCACTTCTACCTTATCTGTTGAAATCCCGGAGGTATCCCCTGCCACCTGTGACTCACTTCCCCTGAAAGCGAAAATTGCTATTGCTGCCGTAATTATTACTACGACAGCCAGAACCGGAAATAACTTTTTCATATTGGTACTTTATTATGTGGTTATCAGTTTCAGTATTTCTTCCGCCGATGGTACCCTTCCCTTCACCACAACCTTTTCGTCAATGACCAGCGCCGGCGTCGTCATCACTCCGTAATTCATGATCGCAACAATATCATCCACTTTTGTGACATTGGCATCAATACCGCTCTTTTCAACCACCTCGCGTGTCAGTTTCTCCAGGGTTTTGCATTTGGGGCACCCGGGGCCCAGAATTTTGATTTCCATTTTTTTATCCCGCTTATTTCGTAAAACGTCGAAATGTTATTTTAAATTTTTTATCTTTTGAAAAACCTGTTCAGCAGAACCTTAGCTTCATCCCATTTCTCACGGTTAATACAGTATTTGATATAGGGAGGATTGATCTCGCCCTGTATGAGACCGGCCTTCTTCAACTCCCTAAGATGCTCAGAAAGTGTTGACCTGGCAATCGGCAATTCCTCAGCCATATCACCACTGTAACAACACCTGTCAAGATTGTTAGCGAGAAAATCCATCACGAATACCCTGGCAGGATGCGACAGGGCCTTCGCATACCTTGACAGCTTTTCCTGATCATCAGTATAGTATTTTCTACTTTTTGCCTTTCCAGCCTCCATTTCATTTCGGGAAATGACGAAACAAAAATAATGTTTTATTGAATACAGGGTATGGTGGCAGAAAAGAATTATTAATCTCTGCTGATTATTCAACTGTGTATTGTTGTCCGGATGTGATTGCTGAACTGCCCCGGGTTGCCTTTTTATACTTCTTCAGCAGAAGTGATTGCGTTTATCCCCATTTGGTGCTAAATTCACAGTGACCAAACCAGTGATGTTACTGCACCCATGAAAAAAGTCCTGATGAAGACCGTAATCCTGGCCGCTTCCCTCATCGGCCTGTTCTGCACCTCGTGCAACAACAGCCCGGACAATATCAGGGATGCGATACTGAATCATAAAAACAGCTTTTATTATATCAATTTCAGGAGTTATCCCTCGAATGACGAATCCCTTCCCGTCGGGGTGTTTGACTCGGGAACGGGAGGACTCTCGGTACTGGCGGATATCGTTCAACATGATGGACTTGCAGCTGAATCGTACATCTACATGGGGGATCTCGCCAACATGCCCTACGGAAGCTACTCGCTCGAGAACAATACGGATCTGCTTATTGAGCATGTTATGAAGGATGTGCAGTTCCTGCTGGGAAACAAGTACTATCGATCGGGTAATGCCACCACCCCCGAGACTGACAAGAAGCCGGTAAAGGCAATAGTCATTGCCTGCAACACGGCCACTGCCTACGCACTGGACACGGTGAAGAGATTCCTCAGAGAGGCAGGGTCTGATATAGGCGTTATTGGAGTGATAGATGCGGGGGCCAGGGGAGCATTTGGGAATTTCACCCCCGGCGAGAATGGCAGCGTCGCCGTGATGGCAACAGACGGCACCGTGAAATCAGGCGCATACCCACAGGCTATTATGCTGGTAAACAGGGAGGACGGCCAGGAGGAGAAGATAGCCGTATTCCAGCAGGCAGGGATTGGCATTGCCGAGGCAATTGACGGGAGTCCCGATGCCATAGACATGAAGGCCACCGCCCCGCGGGCGGATTACAAGGGACCCTCGGAAAACGGCTCCGGCGACATGAAGATTGATCAGGAACTCCTGGAAAGGTATGATTTTGACCTCAGCAACGGGGCCATTCTGTTTGAAGGTGATGCCGAAAATCCACGCAATATCCAGATCAACTCGGTGGAAAACTATATCGCATTCCATGTGGTCTCACTTATGGAAAAGATAAGAAAGACCGAAGGAGCGCTGCCCCTTGGCTCGGTTGTTCTTGCATGCACCCACTACCCGTTCTTCACGGAGATCTTCCGGAACGAATTCAGCAGGCTCAGGGACTACCGCGAAAACGGTGAGTACATCTACAGGTCGCTTATTGCCGAAGACCTGATCCTGGTCAACCCTGCCGTGGAGGTTGCGGACCAGCTCTATGAACACCTTGCTTCCAGGAATCTGCTGTACGAAGGTACCGGCGAAGGAAGCGAATTCTACATCAGCGTCCCCAGCCTGACCAATAAACAGGTCAAACTAAGGGATGACGGCTCATTTACCTACGATTACAAATACGGCCGCAAGGCAGGCGAGATACAGGAATACGTGAAGGTGGTACCCTTCAGCAGAACATCAATTCCGGAGGATGTGCTGAACCGCCTTTCAGTTCAGATACCCGGGGTATGGGCACTGATCACTGAATTCAACTCCGCCAGCCCGAAGGCCGGGTACCTCTCCCCTTCTGAAAAGATTACAGTCGAATAAACATTACATTTGTGTTTAAATAATTATGCTATGAAAAGGTTCTTTCTGCTTATCATCGTTGCCTTCCTGTCTGTCTCTCTCTTTTCACAGGATTTCTTCAGGGGCGATTTCAGCAAGGATAAAAAGTATGTCATCCTTGTCAATCCCACCGCAGGTAATATTGGCGTGGTGACATTCCTGATGGATAATGGCATCCTGAAAACCGACCCCGGACTGGTTGACTTCGTCGGGGTATATCACTCCAGCCAGGAATATGACTTCAGCAAATCTGCTGAGTATATTGCCGCCAATGGACTGACCCGCTTCCACCTGCACGAAGTGAACGCACCACTTACCGAAGAGATGGTTTACAGGCAGAATCCGTGCAGTGACGACTTCCGGAAGATATTCAGCAATTCAGTGGGAATCATATTCTTTGGCGGACAGGACATACCCCCGGCCATCTACGGGCAGGAGAACTGGTATTCGGAGACCACCGATCCGGGAAGGCACTACTTCGAAGTGAGCTTCCTGTTTCACCTGTTGGGTGGTACACGAAATTCAAGCTACAGACCCATTCTGGAAGACAATCCGGACTATATGGTTACCGGCTTCTGCTTAGGCCTGCAGTCGATGAACGTTGCAGCCGGAGGAACCCTGTGGCAGGATATCCCCGCGCAGGTATACCAGAGCACAAAGCCCGAGACGAATGTGCTGATTGACCGCAAGAACCTGCACCGCAATTACTGGCAGAACATCAGGGACGACAAGGACTTTATGGGAATAAGCATGCATCCTGTGAGGTTTACTGAAAATATGTTCTTCGGGAAGACAGTAAAGGTTTCACGCAAGCTGCAGCCAATAGTCTACAGCAGCCATCATCAGGCAATAAATGAGCTGGCGCCGGTATTCAATGTGACGGCAAGGTCAAACGACGGCAAAATAATTGAGGGAATTGCACATAAAAAGTATCCAAACGTCTTCTCCGTTCAGTTTCACCCGGAGGTCTCAGCCCTGTACGAGGATCGTGCCCTGGTGAAATTTGCTCCTGATGACACCCCTGCCAGCCTGCACTCAATGCTTGACAAAAAGAGCCTGAAGTTCCATCTGAAGTATTGGGGACACATTTCTGATGTAATTCTGGAACGTTCAAGATAAAAGTCAGCACGCTGCCGACTGATCTATAGGGCTTTCACCTCATTGATCAGTGCCTGCAGTGTTGATTTGGCGTCACCAAAGAGCATCCGGGTTTTGTCATTGAAGAAAAGCATGTTGTCTATGGCAGCATAACCCTTCCCCATACCGCGTTTCATTACGATGATATTTTTTGCTTCGCGGGCCCTGACAATCGGCATTCCGTATATCGGGCTCGAAGTATCATCCTCGGCTGCCGGGTTGACAACATCGTTGGCTCCTATGACTACGATGACGTCGGTGTTGGGCATATCGGGGTTGATCTCATCACTCTCGACCAGTTGTTCATACGGTACATCAGCCTCGGCAAGAAGTACATTCATATGACCGGGCATGCGTCCGGCCACCGGGTGAATGGCATATTTCACCTCCACCCCCTTTTCGTCGAGGAGCTTGTCAAGCTCATGGCACAGATGCTGTGCCTGTGCCACTGCCAGACCGTAGCCGGGGACAATGACCACTTTTTTGGAATAGCTCAGCAGTACGGCAGCATCAGTAACCGACACCTCCTTTATGCTGCCCGCAGCGGTTGCAGTGGTTGCCCCGCCACCGCCGAACACACCAATGATGACGTTCAGCAGCGACCGGTTCATTGCCCTGCACATAAGCACTGTCAGGATGGTTCCGGCCGACCCGACAAGTATACCGCCGGTGAGCATCGCCTGGTTGTTGTACAGGAATCCGCCCATGGCGGCTGCAACGCCGGTGAAGCTGTTAAGAAGTGAAATGACCACGGGCATATCGGCCCCGCCTATTGGCATGACAAACAGCACACCATAGATTATTGCAACACCGAACAGTATGATCACAAGGTGTATCAGTTCAGCGGATGCCGTCACTTCACGGGTCATGATAAAGACAATGAATCCGATAATGGCTGCAAGAATGGTAAGGTTTACATACTTCATGGCCCTGACCCTCAGGTCGCCAATCCGGCCGTCGAGTTTGCCGAATGCAATCATGCTTCCGGCCCAGGATACCGTTCCGATCACCAGGCCGAGAAGGATGGCCAGAACATGGCCGTTGGCCATGCCTGACTTCATCATCAGTTCCTGGCTCACGTGCGGGAATTCCATCAAGGAGATCAGTGCGGCTGCCGCGCCGCCCATACCGTTAAAGAAGGAAACCAGCTGCGGCATTGCGGTCATTTTCACCTTTTTTGCTATCATCCATCCGATGACCGTGCCCGCTGCCATGGCGGCAAGTATCCAGCCGATGTTGCCGATAGGTTCACCTTCCTTCCGGTGAAACAAGAGGGTGGCTACTATGGCCAGTCCCATACCTGCCGCAGCGATAAGGTTTCCCCTGCGTGCCGACAGTGGATGACTGAGCATCTTCAGGCCAAGGATGAATAATACCGAAGCCAGTATATATGAGATCTCGAGAACGGAGATTCCGGCAGAAAAATGTGATACGTCGTTCATTGTGCCATCGTTTATCAGGGTCAGGGTCTATATCGTATCAATTTTTCTTTTTGAACATCTCAAGCATCCTGTCAGTAACCACGAAACCGCCCACAACATTCAGTGTGCCCAGTACCACTGCCAGGAAACCGAGTATCATTGCCCCGGTTGTGTCTGCATGTCCCATAACGATGATTGCGCCTATGATGACTACACCATGAATGGCGTTTGCCCCGGACATAAGCGGTGTATGCAGTATGGCCGGGACGTGGCTAATCACCTCGATTCCAAGAAAGACCGAGAGGATCACCATATAGATTGTTCCCCTGTTGGCCATGAAGAATTCAAGTATTCCTTCCATAATCAGGTCAGTTTGATATCAAGCATCTGTTTCACTCTCTGGCTGCGGTATTCGCCGTCATGAACGGCAGCGGTACCGGCTATAATCTCATCGGCGAGATCAATTCTCACCTCTCCCTTGTTGTCAGTCATGATCCTGAGCAGGTTGACCAGGTTGTTTCCGAACATCCTGCTGGCGTCGGCTGACATCATGGATGGGTAGTCAGATCTCCCTGCGATGGTTACACCGCTTATTATCACAGTCCTGCCGTTCTCAGTAAGCTCGCAGTTTCCACCGGAGGAAGCGGCCAGGTCGATAATCACGGAGCCCGGCTTCATTTTCCCGACTGTTTCCTTAAGTACAAGCACGGGGGCCTTTCTGCCGGGTATTTGTGCAGTAGCAATGATCACATCGGCAGCAGCAGCACGCTCCTGAATAAGTGCCTGTTGTTTCTTCCGGAACTCCTCACTCTGTTCCACAGCGTACCCTCCTGCCGTAGCATCTTCTCTGGCTCCCTCTACCTCAATAAATTTTCCGCCGAGGCTTTTCACCTCGTCTTTCACGGCTGACCTGACGTCAAAGACCTCCACCACTGCACCCAGCTTGCGCGCCACTGCAATAGCCTGCAATCCCGCCACACCTGCGCCAAGGATGAGCACCCTGGCAGGTTTTATGGTGCCGGCAGCGGACATGAACATGGGGAAAAACCTGGGCAGCATGGAAGCTGCCTCAAGCACGGCTTTGTATCCTGAAACAGTTGCCATTGATGAGAGGATGTCCATTGACTGTGCCCGGGTGATGCGTGGCACCAGGTCAAGAGCCATGATAGAAAGTTTTCCTGTACGTGCTTTCTCAAGCCACTCCCTGTTGGAAACAGGATCAAGAGCAGTAAAGATTATCTGCCCTTCCCTGAAGAGGGTGATATCTTCACTGACGGGAGGATTGACTGTCAGTAGGAGGCCGGACTCCCTGATCACCCCGCTCCTTTCTGCCACGGCAGCGCCGGCAGCAAGGTACTGGTCATCAGAAGCAAAGGCTTCTTCGCCGGCGCCGGTCTCAACGAGGACCTTCAGTCCCAGTTTGACCAATGCAGCCGTTTCGCCCGGGAGGAGGGCGACCCTTTTTTCACCTCCTGTTTCTCTGAGAATACCTGCGATCATAGCCGGAATGTTACATATTGTTTATTTTTCAGCCCTTCAGGAGTGAGGCAGCTCCGGTATCAAGCATCCATACCAGATGCCCCGAGCCGGGCTTTATCCTGGCTGCCGGATAGAGTTCCGAGCCGCTCCTCCCTTCGAGAACCTGTGATACGACCGGTGCCTTCTCCTTACCGGTAACAATGTAATATATTTTTGATGAATTGTTTATCAGCCGGCCCGTGGCTGTAATTCTCTTTTGTTTCTTATCGGGCCTGGCGGCCACCTCGAAGAGCTGACCTGTAGTGAACAGGTCCGGCCTGTCAGGAAAGATGGAAGCTATGTGACCATCGCTGCCCAGACCGAGCAGCATCAGGTCAAACTGCGGGATGCCCCTGTATTCCGGCACCATGCTGGTCACAAGCTCTGAATATTGCCGGGCCTCTGCAACAGGGTCATCCTCGCCACGGATCCTAAAGATGTTAGCATCGGGTATCGGGACGTTCTGCAGGAGGCTTTCATAAGCCATCCTGTAATTGCTTTCATCGTCATCAGGGGAGACACATCTCTCGTCAACCCAGAAGACCAGCAGCTTTTCCCAGCTTATTCGTTCTGCATAGTTTTCTGAAAGATAACGGAATATGTATTCCGGGGTAGAGCCTCCGGAGAGAGCAATTGTATAATAGTGATCAGGCTCTATACGATCGAGATCCTTGATCAGCATCGCCGCGATGCTTTGAGCCAGTGCCTCACGGGTGGGGAACACTCTGACTGAATGTGACATGACAAATAAACAGTAATCTTGATATAAAACTAATTATAATTCACAATAAACACCATCATCTGCAAGATTTTTACACGGATAACGCCATGTAAGCTCCGGTTCTTCAATCAGACTATCAGCCGTCTCAGGTCCCCAGGTTCCGGCAGGATAACCATATACCGGTATGGAAGGATCATCTTTCCATGCCTGCAACACCGGATCAAGGAACTTCCATGCTGCCAGTACGGCATCAGACCTGGTGTAAAGCGTTGAGTCACCATTCATGCAGTCATGGATCAGCCGCTCATAGGCATCAGGTATGCGGTCCACGGCAAGATCGGAATAATGGAAATCCA
>JAVEXM010000059.1:0-17236 GCA_034004025.1 Bacteroidales bacterium | reverse complement strand
GCTCCCCAGCTAGGACTTGAACCTAGGACCCCCTGATTAACAGTCAGGTGCTCTGACCAACTGAGCTACTGAGGAGTATATCTTGCTTTTTAAAGCGGCACAAAATTAACCGCTTTAAACGAATTAAGCAATATCTTTGGCAAAAATTTCCGGATGAAGAAGATTATTGGCATCGGCAATGCACTTGTCGATGTGATGACAATAGTGCCCGACGAGACCTGCCTCACCCGCTTCAGCCTCCCTAAAGGCAGCATGACCATGGTCGACGCCATGCGCTCAGGTGAGATAAAACTGGCTATAAACGGACTGAAAAGAACACTGGCCTCCGGCGGCTCGGCAGGCAATACCATGTACGGCCTCGGCGTCATGGGCGTGCACTCCTCCTTCATCGGTAAGGTGGGTCGTGATGAACTGGGCAGCTTCTACGAAAAGGATATGGTGGAGGCTGGACTTATACCGGTACTGATGCGCTCAAAACTAACACCCACAGGCACCGCCGTGGCACTGGTGACACCCGACTCGGAACGTACCTTCGCCACTCACCTCGGCGCAGCAACGGAACTGGTTGCCGAAGAACTGCTGGCCGACTACTTCCGAAATTATAATATCCTCTACCTCGAAGGATACCTCATATTCAACCTCCCCCTGGTGGAACAGGCATGCAGGCTGGCAAAGGAGAACGATATGTGCGTGGCCCTCGACCTGGCAAGCTTTAACGTGGTGAATGACATGCGCCCGGCATTCGACAAAATAGTGAATGAATATGTCGACATCATCTTCGCCAACGAGGAGGAGGCCAGGGCCTTCACCGGCCTGGGTCCCGTGGAAGCACTCGATGAGATATCAAAAAGATGCGGGATTGCCGTAGTCAAGACCGGTCCCGACGGATCGTGGATCAAGCGCGGCGACGAGGTCGTTAAGGTGGAAGCACTGAAGGTCCACGCCGTTGACACCACCGGCGCCGGCGACCTCTACGCCGCAGGATTCCTCTACGGCTTCTCAAACGGATTCGGCCTCGACAAATGCGGACTCTTCGGATCAATACTGGCAGGAAAGGTGATAGAGGTCATCGGAGCACGCATGCCCGAGGAGAAATGGGCCGAAGCCAAAAAGCTCATACGGGAAATCGCCGAAGAATAATCGCCTCCCTGACCGCTATTTGCCGGCACAGGAACCTTGCCATTTTCTACCTTCTTCGAGGCGCGTTGTCAGCCGGACAGTTACACCTGCCCAGCCTGATAAACCGATACCCCACTCCCACCGTCACACCACCGTTGGTCAGCGTCTGCGGATGGTCCTCAGGCATGAAGTGCAGCAACGCGTATTGCGCGGCATAGGCCCGCACCCTGAAGAAGATGTCTGACTTGAAATTGTACTGGAATCCGGCACCAAGTATTACCCCCAGGCCGGTCATATCATCCAGCCGTGAAAATCCTGTCTGAAATCCTGCCACAGCACCGGCATCGGCAAAGAACCAATTCAGGAAGTCTACCCTCGCCGTCAGCGGCAGGGATATGATGCCAAAGTCGCCCGGCCGGTCTTCACCGGGGATGCCCGGCGCCGGACTGGTATAATAGTACTGTTGCGAATATGAAATCCCCGTTTCCACGCTGAAATGATCTCCGAACAGCCTCCGGAGGTCAAATCCTGCCGTCCACACCCCGGTGCCTGTGACAGAACCGCTGCCTATCAGCTCCTGAAACCTGAAGATTTCATTGTCGCCCCCGCCTGCAAAAACCGAATACTCTCCCCACCATGTTCGCTGACCGCTGCAGACGCCGGAAGCCAAAAGCAACGTAAAAAAGAGTGTAAATGTTTCATTTTTAAGCATGCGAATGTTCTCCCTCTTTAAAAATTATGATACTCTTCGCCCTGAAAAAGGCATACCAGGCGATGAAGGCAAAGCATATCAGCGGCACAATGAACCCGACTGCCATCCCCGAAACGTCGGCTATGCGACCCATGATCACAGGGCAGATAGCACCGCCCACAATGGTCATCACCAGTACCGAGGATCCCTTCTTGGTCATACCTCCCAGATCTTTTAATCCTAACGCAAAGATCGTCGGAAACATTATGGACATACAGAAATAATTGAGGTAGAGGGCAACGAGCGAGGGCCACCCGAGGCCCAGCATCACCAGCGCCATGGCTGCGGTGTTGACGAGGGCGTAGATCCCTAGCATCTGCCTCGGACTGAACCAGCTCATAAAGAGCGACCCGATAAAACGACCTGACATGAAGAAGACAAAACCCAAAGACAAAAGGTAGGCGGCCTTCTCCGGTGAATAGGCAGGCATGGTCTCCACAACATAGTTGATGAAAAAGCTGTTGATGCCCGTCTGGGCCGCCACATAGAGGAACTGTGCCACAACGGCATAACGGAAATGCCTTACCCTCAGCAGTCCCCTGTAGGTGCCCCTGTCGCCGTGGCCGTCATGCTCACCCTCATGGATGTCAGGCATCCGCGTGATTACAAACATAAATGCAACAGCCAGCACCACCCCTCCTATCAGCATATAAGGCAACGCCATGGAAGAGAACTTGTTGACGTCACCATCGCCGCCGGCTCCCAGTATCAGCATGCCCCCCAGGGCAGGACCGATTATCCATCCCAGTCCGTTGAACGACTGTGACAGTGTCAGCCTCTGCTCCGAGGTCTCCTTTGGTCCCAGAACACTTGAATAGGGGTTGGCGGCCGTCTCCAGGAAGGTGAGGCCGCATGCAATGACGAAGAGGCAGAAGAGGGTGAATTCAAATGTCTGTATAAACGTTGCCGGCAGAAAGAGAAACGCTCCGGCGGCATAAAGAAGCAGCCCGGTTATTATTCCTTTCCGGTAACCCATCCTGTTCATGAACAGCCCTGCCGGTATGGCCATCACGAAATAACCCCCGTAGAGGGCCGCCTGCACCAGTCCCGACCTCGCCCTGGTGATGCCGAGGATATCCTGAAAATGCTTGTTAAGCACATCCAGCAGGCTGTGAGCCACACCCCAGAGAAAAAAGAGGCTTGTCACCAATATGAACGGTACGATAAATTCCCTCGTCACCAATCGTTTCGGAAATCGCAATAATGTCTTGCTGCTCATTTGTAGGTCATTGAACCACAATATTTGTCATTATTTGCAAATAATACAACAATGGTTGTCAGCCTCTTTCAGGAAAAATTTCTTTTCCTTAATTTGCATCCTGTCAATAGACTATTTTTACATGCGTTTGTCAATCCCAATAATCAGACCAGCTATGCGAAAAGGAAAAAAGAGCTTTATCACCCTGCTGATCGCAGTCGTCTTCTCAGTACCGGCAGTTGCCCAGGATGCCGACAATCAGCTGTTACTCAGGCATTTTCACTCCATCAGCAGTGAGGAGATCGCTGACTGGATGACGGAGCTCTGTTCTCCGAAATACAACGGCAGGCTTGCCGGCACCCCTGAATACCTGGAAGCCGCCGGATGGGTGGCTGACAACCTTAAGGAGTGGGGCGTGAAACCTGCCGGCGATAACGGCTCCTTCTTCCAGTGGTTTGACCACCCCTATACGGTTGTGAATGACATGGGAGCGCTGCAGCTTCACCTGCCGCAGAAAGACGGAACAACAATCATGAAGAGCTACGAGGCCCCTGCCGACTACTACCCGGGGATGAACTCCGGCAACGGCGAGGTGACGGCTGAGGTTGTCTATGTCGGGTACGGAGTGACAGCCCCTGAGCTCAACTATGACGATTACAAGGGCATCGACGTCAGCGGAAAAATAGTACTGATGAACCGTGATGTGCCCTACAAGGATGCCCGTAACCCTGAATATTCAAAGTGGGTAAAGTACTGCTATCACCATTACAAGGTTGAAAATGCCGCCGCACACGGTGCTGCAGGTATGCTTTACATCGACGGCAACAGCGCCAACCCCAATATCGCATACGTGAAGGATATGATTGTCATTGGCATCGGCCAGGAACCGTTGAACGACATCTTTGCAGGCCTCTACAAAAAGAATGAGACACTGCTGTCTCAGATCGACAAATCATTCAGGCCCGCCTCTTTTGCCACCGGAAAGACCGTGACCATGAAGGCAAACACCACACGCCATCCTGAGGGCAGGACCTGCAACGTCGTGGGCATGTTTGAAGGGTCGGACCCGCTCCTGAAGGAGGAGGTGATAATAATAGGCGGACATCTTGATGCAGTGGGCAATGCCGGCGGACTGCTTGTTCCAGGCGGACTTGACAATACCAGCGGGGTGGTGGATATTCTGGCTGCCGCGAAAGCTCTTGCATCGTCGGGCATCAAACTGAAAAGATCGGTTCTGTTCCTGCTGATCGGCGGGGAAGAGGTAGGACTGCTGGGCAGCACATTCTATACTAAACATCCCATATTCCCGAAAGAGAAGACCGTGACCTATATCAACCTTGACATGGTTGGCAATGGTACAGGACTGGCAGTCAGTGCTTCGGAATCATGTGACGGACTGACTGAATATTTCAAAAGGGCAAATGAGAGTTATATCCACCGCCCTTTAAGAGTATCCACCTCGAGGGGTGTCTATTACGGAAGGCCACGCAGCGACGGACTGGTATTCCTTGCCGACGGCTACAGAACCATGAGCATCTCAACAACCGATGCAGTCAAACCTGTCTTTTACCACCTGCCGGGAGATGACGCCACAGCTGTCACTCCCGACATAATGGAGGATGTTGCCAGGATGATATACCTGGCTTTCATTGATATGGCCAACGCCGAAGAGCTGAGTTACTGAGCTGAGGGTTTATTTAACCACCAGCTGAACCTCGAGCTTAATCTCGTCATTGATGGCGTTGTCTCCCAGGTTTGAGAAGAACTTGCCGGAGCCGAACCTGACATCGTACTTTGAACGGTCAAAGACGATCGTTGCAGTGTAGGTCGAAACATCGCCCGACTTTGACCACAGTGCCGTGAACTCAACCGGATGGGTAGCCTCCTTGATAGTCAGGTTGCCCCTGACCGTGGCCTTGCCATCACTGAATTCGCTGCTTCCGGTAAGTGTCAGTTTCGCTAAAGGATACTTCTCAACCCCGAAGAAATCGTCGGACTTAAGATGACCCACGAGGCGCTCCCTCATTTTTTCATCCTTGACATCGGTGTTGACAATGCTGTTCATGTCAACCGTGAACTCGCCTCCGGTGATGACATTTCCCTCCGTTGTAAGCCAGCCCTCCATGAGTCCTATCGTACCGGTATGCGCACTGCCGATAATCTTATTACCAAACCATGTGATTGTTGTTGCAGATGGATCAGCAATCTGCTTTTTCTGGGCGTTCATCTGTGCACCGGCAAACAGAGTGACCATCAATATTAATGCTGTTGTTTTCATTTTAATTGTCTGTTTTGTTTTAAGCTAAACCAGAAAACACCCGATTTTGTTCAACGGACGTTAAATAAAATGATACAAAACAGACTGAATCCAATCTTAAGCGACTGACCTCTAGAAACTTCTGATATTCATTCCTCCGCTAACCTCAAAGATGGAACCGGCAGAGAATGACCATTCGCCCCTGGCGAGTGATACCACGGCTTTTGCCACATCCTCAGGGGTGCCCCACCGCTTCTGTGGTACAACTCCCTCAATGATGAGCCTGTCAAATTTATCCTTGCTTCGGGCGGTAAGCTCTGTCTCTATCAGTCCCGGCCTGATCTCATAAACATTGATCCCCTCCTCTGTCAGCCTGTCGGCAAAGACGTGGGCTGCCATGCTGAGTCCGGCCTTGGAGATACATACCTCGATGCCATTGGTGAAAGAGGTATATGCCAGGAATGAGGTTACGAACATTATCGAGGGCCTGTACTCTTTTATCTGCTCCCTCATCCAGATCATCTCCCTGGCTACCCTTCGTGCCAGGAAGACCGGTCCCTTCAGGTTGACGCCGAGGACCCTGTCGAATGTCTCCTCATCCATGTCAAGCATGTCCCTGCGCTCTATCGGAGCTATACCTGCATTATTCACCAGGATGTCTATACGGCTGAAGCGTTCAAGTATGTTGGTGATAGCCTCGTCATGCAGGTCAGTACGTGCCACGTCAAGGCCTACCGGAAAGAATCCGGCACCGGCACTCTCTATCTCGGGCTGGAGTGACAGCATGCACTCACTGTCAGGCGTGCGTGCTATGGCGGCTATATCATATCCCTCACCGGCAAGTGCCAGTGCGATGGCACGGCCGATGCCCCTGCTGGCTCCTGTGACTACTGCTACAGGTCTGCTGTTCATACGACACCTTTTTTTCTGGCTGCCGGCTTCCTGCGGAGACTCATGATAACCTCGCAGTCACCTTTTATATCTGCATCTGCGACCAGGTAATTGCTCCTGTTGATCGTAGCCGTGATATACTTCTTCTTCTTGCCGGCTATTGTGAGATCTTCCACTGCATAGCCATCGGGAACAGGCAGTGAAAGCTGAATGTATTCGTAGCTTCCTGCCAGATTCAAAGTGACGGTATCGGAATTATGGGTAAAACTGTATTTCACGAAGGCTCCCGAGCTGTTGTAGTCGATCATTACCTCAGCCTTCTCCACCCCTGCTGCCGTCCACCTGGGACAGATCTTCACTCTTTTGAAGAGCCTGTCTTTGTCCTGTATCCCGGCCAGTCCCTCTACCAATGCATAAAGCATCGCCGACGAACCCCATCCGTCGGTGGGCTTGGCCTCGGGTGAGGTGCTGGTCTCCACTGTCGAAGGCCTGCCGTCGGGAAAGTACCAGAGAAAAGTCTCACCGTTACGGGAGATGAGGTCATAGTAGCGCATCAGTATGTCAACACCGTACTGCTCATAGCCGTACTCAAGGGCTGCCCTCGCAAGCTCACCGCCGGTGAGAGGCATGATGCCGCCGTTGCAATAAGCACCGCGCGAAAGCTTGTAGTCGCCGAAGATACCCGAAGGAAAGGGCGGGTCAATTGAGAACCACTCGGCAAAAGCTTCTGTGGTCTCGCGGCGCTTCATGTATTCATTGATGATGGCAGAGGCTATGGAGGGCGAGGCAGCGCCCCTGTTGATGGCGGCAGGATTGCTGAGACTCAGCTGTGCCGACTCGTCAACGCCATCGATGGTGACAGGCGTCTGCTTAACGAAGTGGGTGTAGAACGAGCCGTTGAAGCAGTGGTTGTTAAGGCTCTTGCGCAGCTTCAGGGCACGGTCGCGCCACTGGGCTGACCTTACCTTGTCACCGAACATTGCATACCAGTATGACATGAAGTGGAATACCTCGTAGTATCCGCTGTTGTCGCCGTGGAAATAACCCCAGAAGGTGTTGTCGTCTATCTGGAACTGAAGCCAGTCGTGACTGCCGGCATGATACGCAAAGTCCCAGGTGTCAATTGTATAAGGCCTGCGGAAGAGGTATTTCTCCCGGTCGAAGTAGTGCCCTCCCATAACATACTCCAGGGCTCTTTCAAACGACGACATGTGATTCCTGATGAAGGCATCATCACCGGTGGCCTGCCATGAGAGCCATGCTGCCTTTATGTATCTGAACTCGGTGTCGGCCTCCACGGGCGTCCTGACATACTTGGTCCAGTTCTCGCGCTCACAGGGCAGCTTCTCGGGGAAGGTGGTGAAGTAATCGAAGATGCGTCCGTTGCGTGCCTGGTTGTCGGCAAAATGTTTAACCACGCTCTTGAGATCCTTCTCTGAATATCGGAGAGCCCGCATCATGTCGGAATAGTTTCTTATCCATACTGAACGGGCATCAGGAGAGCGGTAGCCTCTGATCCTTTCGCCGTCAATGGTAAGTTCAAGGAGATCCTGCTCAAGGAACCTGTTAATCCTCGGAATGAGCTCATCAAAGGCCGGAATACCAGTTCTGACGTACATTACTGGGCGTTTAGGTTGGTTTTGGAGGCCTTAAAATTAGCAATTAATTCAGTTGATTCATTGCCCCGGGCTCATTTTCTTCAGTATCACCCTCTTCCTCCTCCTCTTTCTCATAGAACGGGACGGGCCGCTGTGGTCCTTCGGCGCGGTACCACACTGCAAGCAGCAGTCCGGCTACGGCACCCAGCATATGCGACTCCCATGATATATTGGGCCTGAAGCCGGGGAAGATGCCCCACACCATCTCGCCGTAGAGGAAGGCAACCAGCAGTGAGAGCCCCATGAGAGGTATGTGCCTGCGTATGATGCCGCTGACGAACAGGAAGGAGGCAAAACCGTAGACGATGCCGCTGGCCCCGATGTGCCACGAGGGTCTTCCGGTTAACCACACGGCGAGGCCCGTGAGGAGAAAGAGCCAGAAGAGCACCCTGAAGGAGACCTGCGGATAAAAATAGAAGAGCGCCGTGCCCAGCACGAACAGCGGTATTGTGTTGTTGAACAGATGCCGCAGGTCAGCATGAATGAACGGTGAGGTAAAGATTCCCGTCAGGGATGAAGCCCGCAGCGGGAAGATGCCCAGGAAATGAAGGTCCGTCTCAAAGAGAGCCTCCGCTGCCATGATCAGCCACATGAAGCAGACCATCAGGAAAGGTATCAGCATGCCGAGAAGCAACCGCCTCTTTTCGAAATCAGAAGGGCGTTCTTCCATTCAGCGACCTCCTCCCTGATGATTAATGGTCACGCCCCGGATAGACGATGCCTGTAATCCCGCGTATGGCATCCAGGGTCCTTGCCAGGGTTAGAGTGAATGAGAGAGGAACGACGCTGCTCTCTGTAAGGCCCCTGTCGAGACAGCTCATCACCTCCATCGCCTCGTACTGGTATCCCATCGCCGGCGGCGTAAAGATGCGGTCATCAGTGTCTTCGGGAAACTCGATGATCAGATGCTGGCTCCTGTCACGGCCCCTGGTCAGGATGAGGTTTCCTTTCTCACAGTTGAATTCGGTGGAGACACCGCCCATGTTTCCGAAAGAACAGTAAGCCTCGGCAAGCTTGCCGTCACCGAACCTGAAGATTGCGGAGGTGCTCTCGTCGGCCCCTGTAGGTGATAACACCGAGGCGGCACTGATCGACGCGGGCTCGCCCATGTACCTCAGGATATCCATTATCGGGTAGATCCCGATGTCAAGAAGTGCTCCACCCCCAAGCTGTATGTCATAGGTGCGGAGGTCCGGATCATAGGAGGAGATAAAGGCGAACTTACCCCTCATGTGCAGCAGTTTGCCCATCTTACCGCTTTTGAGTATCTCCTCAGCTTTGAGATAGGAGGGCTGAAACGGAGGCCAGAGCGCCTCCATGAGGAAGAGTCCGCTCTTCCCGGCCTCGGCAACCATGATCTCCACCTCGGCGGCATTCAGCGACATCGGCTTCTCGCAGATGACATGCTTGCCGTTTTGCAGTGCCAGCAAAGTATGCTCAAGGTGATGCGAGTGTGGAGAAGAAATGTAGACTATCTCTACCCCCGGATCGGCAACCATCTCCTCGTAACTGCCATAGCTGTTTCTGAACCCATACTCGGAGGCGAAGGCCTCAGCCTTTGATTTGTCACGTGATCCTACCGCATGCAGATGCGCATTGTCAAGCAACATAAGCGCCCTCGTAAATTTTTTGGCGATGTTGCCGGTGCCGAGAATACCCCAGTTGTATGCTTTCATGGTCGTTTGTATGTATTAGCCTGAATTATATTTCCCGGTAGTGCCCCTGACAAATATAATCCAGACAGGTTTAAAGGTGAAAGTTAGTGAATCTCTGCCATCTCATCTCATCATAAAAATCAGTCATCACGCTGCAATATAAAAATATTTTTAAATTTTTGGTTCTATGTATTGCATAGTATTATTTTTTGTTTATATCTTTGCAAAGTAAAATTAATATGCATTAACAGGTACCTTATAAATAAAACGATGAAAGTAACGGTTAACATCAATCTGGGGGGATACCCGTTCAATGTGGACGAAGATGCCTACGAGCGGCTCCGGCAGTACATGAAGAGCCTGGAAAAGGAATTTTCAGGCGAATCGAGCGCTTCTGAGATCATGTCTGATATAGAGGTCAGGATCGCAGAGCTCTTCAGGATGAGGCTCAATTCCTACAAGCAGGTCATCACCATGAAGGATGTCGAGGAGGTGATGGCAATACTTGGATCGCCAGAGGTGATAAGTGGCAGCGAACCCACCGATGAGCGGCCTCCAAGGTCACAGCGGCGTATCTACCGCGACCCCGAAAAACGGGTTTTCGGCGGTGTTTGTGCAGGGATATCAGCCTATCTCGACTGGGATCCGCTGATTATGAGGATCATCTTTGCAGTCCTGGTTCTGGCCGGCGGATTTGGCCTCGGGCTCTACCTCATCCTGTGGATAGTTCTTCCTGAAGCAAAAACGACAGCTCAGAAGCTTGAGATGCGCGGTGATCCCGTGACAATCGAAAATATTAAGGATAGCGTCAAGCAGGAGTTTGAAACTGTCAAAAAGAAGATGAACCTGTAATCACCGCCAAAGGCGGATAATGCTGATAACAAAGGAATGGCCATGAATACTGACAACACGAAAGCGCAGATGCGCAAGGGAATCCTGGAGTACTGCATACTGGCAGTGCTCTCGAGGAATTCATGCTACGCCGTTGACATCATCAATGAGCTCAAGAAAGCCGAGGTGATAGTCGTTGAAGGCACACTCTACCCCCTGCTCACACGACAGAAGAATGCAGGGCTGCTCAGCTACCGGTGGGAAGAGTCTCCGCAGGGACCTCCCCGGAAGTACTATGAACTGACCGAACTGGGAAAAATCTACCTCAATGAGCTTGATAAAGCCTGGGAGACTCTGGTTGAATCAGTGAATCAGATACGTGACAGGAAATAACGGCAGCCATGAAGAAAACCATTGACATCAATATTGCCGGGCAGCTCTTCCGTATAGACGAGGAAGCCTGGGAGATACTCAAACATTACCTGGACCATGTCTCTGCCCGTTTCGGATCCGAACAGGGCGGCGATGAGACCGTTGCGGATATCGAAGCGCGTATCGCCGAGATCTTCGGAGGAGGAAATGAACCTCCCACGCTGGTTTCCAGGGAGATGGTGAATGACATGATCAACATTATGGGGGCACCCGAGGACTATTATGATGATACTGCCGTGTCGGGCAGAGGGCGGGTCTACACCCGGAAATCGATGTACGATCCCAACAGCCTCTCGGCGCGCGTGGGCAAAGCCCTGTCTGAGTTCTTCAGGGCCTTCGGGAAGCTTATGTCGGCAATAGTCAGGGTTATAGCAATAGTCCTGGGTGTGGCATTCACGATTATGGGCTTCGTGCTGCTCTTCACCTTTGGTCTTCTGATCTTCTTCAACAACGCACCCTTCCTGACCTCGGTAATGGAGCCGGAGATACTGAATACCCACACGCTACTTTCCATTGTGCTGAACAGCAATATGGTATGGCCCGTGCTTATACTGGCTGCCCTGACAGTGATCATCCCACTTGCGGCTCTGACCTGGCTCGGTATCAAGATGATCTTCAATATCAGGGAGAGATTCAGAATCCCTGCAATTATCATCTTCGTTATCTGGGTTGCATCACTCTGCGCACTGGGTGTCTTCCTCAGTCTTCAGCTCTCAGTCTATTCCAACAGGGAGTTTGTTGAAAAAAGGGTGAGTCTTGATCCGGCGCCGGAGACACTATGGATTGCCCCCGGTGCAAAGCTTGATGAGATATCGTATGACGAGACAGCTTCAATTGACCAGTTTACCTTTTATCTCGACAGCCGCAACGACAGGCTCCGTGCCACTCCTGACCTTAACATCTACGGAAGCGATAACGGCTCAGGATTTATCTCGGTTGAGAGGCGGTCCTTCAGTAACTCTGATGTTGAGGCCCGGGCCTACGCCAGGGCAATAGACTTCAATTGGAGAGTGTCGGGTGATACTCTTTATCTTGATGAGTTCTTTTCACTGCCGGCAGGCAGCAGATGGAACGGCTCACAGGTTGACATAGACATAAGCCTTCCGGAAGGCACTGAAGTACGGTGCGTTCCGGGAACCTCCCTCTCTGCCTGGCTCTTCAGAAAGAGTCGCCCCGAGGTGACTGCCTGGCGCGTTGAAGAGGGATACCTTAAAGCAATTGATGAATAAACGGGAAAACAATTCTGCACCCGCGTATTTTTACTCTTCAATATCCCGGCCTGAACAGCCGGGATTTTTTTGTCTTGCAGCGCCGCTTTTTCTATCTTTAGGCACTCAATCTGCCTGCCCGTGACTGTTACTACGGAAAATATCCTCCTGATTGCTTCAGTGCTTATTTTAATAAGCGTTCTGGCTGGCAAGACATCACTGAGGATCGGCGTTCCCACACTCGTATTATTCCTTGCTATAGGGATGCTTGCCGGATCGGAGGGAATAGGAGGAATTCATTTTGATAAACCTGACATTGCTCAGTTCATTGGCATTGTAGCCCTGAATTTTATCCTCTTTTCCGGAGGCTTCGAAACAGACTGGCATTCGGTCAGGCCGGTGCTGTGGCAGGGAGTGACTCTCTCCGTGCTGGGGGTGCTTCTTACAACCTTTGCCCTGGGATTGTTTGTCTGGTGGGTTACTGACTTTTCTCTTTACGAAGGATTGCTGCTCGGAGCAATAGTATCATCAACAGATGCGGCAGCAGTCTTCTCCATCCTCAGGTCGAAAAGCCTCGCCCTCAAGGGACACATCCGCCCCACCCTGGAGTTCGAGAGCGGCAGCAATGACCCGATGGCATATATTCTCACCATCGTCTTTATAGGTTTGATCCAGAACGGAGACAAATCGTTATGGTCTGTCCTGCCTGTCTTTGCCATGCAGCTTCTGCTTGGCGGAGGCCTGGGATACCTCTTCGGACTGGGAGGCAAATATGTAATCAACAACATCAAACTTGATTATGAAGGTCTCTACCCGGTACTCTCCATAACCCTCATGTTCCTGACCTTCTCGGTCACCTCGGCATTGGGCGGAAACGGATTTCTTGCCGTCTACATATCTGCCATTTACCTCGGCAACCAGGAGTTGCTGCACAAGCGTACCATCATGAAGATGTTCGACGGACTGGCGTGGCTGATGCAGATCATTCTCTTCGTGACACTCGGCCTGCTGGTATTTCCAAGTGAGATTGTGCCGGTAATAGGTATCGGGCTGTTGATCTCCGGATTCCTGATATTCGTGGCACGGCCCTTCAGCGTATTCCTTACCCTGGCCCCATTTCGGGTCAATACCCGGACAAAGACCTTCATCTCATGGGTCGGGTTGCGCGGAGCCGTACCGATAGTATTCGCAACCTTTCCCCTGATGGCCGGGCTGGCAAAGGCGGATATGATTTTCAACATCGTTTTCTTTATCTCCCTGACCTCAGTCTTACTCCAGGGCACAACGATACCTATTGTAGCCAGGTGGCTCCATGTGTCACTACCCTCAAGGGTCAAAACAGTAACCCCTGCTGACATCCTGCTCTCCGAACCGATCAATTCGGAAATGGTTGAGTTCACCATAGAACCAGGTAGTGCAGTAGCCGGCATGAAGATCGTCGATCTCGGCTTCCCCCAGAATGCACGTATAGCCCTGATAAAAAGAGACAACAAGTACCTGATCCCTGACGGCATGACGGTGATCGAGGCAGATGACAGGCTGATTGTTCTGGCAGGCAACAAGAGTATTCTTGAGGCGGTGACGGAATGCCTCATGTCAGATAGCCCTCAATGCAGAGAGAAACCAGATCTTTCCTGAAAAAAAAACACATAGATTTCATATCTTTAGTGCCATAACAGCACTGACCAAATGGAACTGGGCGTCCTCAAGGATATTGTTATCATCTTTGCACTATCCACCTTTGTGAATTTTATCTTCACCCGGATAAAGATCCCTGCACTCATTGGGTATCTTATCACCGGTATTGTTGCGGGGCCTTATCTTCTGAAGCTTATAAGCTCGCCGGAAAATGTGGAGGTTATGGCCGAAATTGGCGTGATCCTCCTTATGTTCACCATCGGCCTTGAGTTTTCCCTGAACCATCTTCTGAAAATTCGTAAAATAGTCTTTTTAGGGGGATTCATGCAGCTTCTCCTCACAGCCGGGGTCACAATGCTTGTGGCCCGGGTTTATCACTTTGAATGGAATGAAGCAGTATTTGTAGGTTTCCTGACGGCACTCAGCAGTACTGCCGTGGTTCTGAAACTGCTCCAGGAGCGTTCGGAACTGACCACCCACTACGGAAAGACTATTGTGGGGATCCTGATATTCCAGGATATTATCCTGATACCGCTGCTGTTGTTTACTCCCATCCTCGGAGGAGAGACCGCCGATGTCGGTCATGACCTGCTCTTCCTGATGCTGAAGACAATCGGCATAATGATATTCATCTGGGCCGGAACACGGTGGCTGATGCCATGGCTGCTTCACCTGATTGCCATGACCTGGAGCCAGGAGCTCTTCCTGATGAGCCTGCTGCTCATCTGCCTTGCAGTGGCGATGCTCACACATGAGCTGGGAATGTCACTTGCATTCGGGGCATTCCTGGCCGGTCTGATGATCTCCGACACCGAATACAGTCACAGCGCCTTCGGCAACCTGATCCCCTTCAAGGATGTCTTTACAAGCTTCTTTTTCGTCTCCATCGGTATGCTCCTTGATCTCGGGTTTGTGGCAGAACACCCGTGGCTGGTGCTTGCAACGGTAATCCTGGTTATTGCGGTTAAGTCCATTATTGCAGGATTCACTGCCTTCTCTCTCGGACACACCTTCTTCGGAACAGTGGTAGTAGGGCTTTCGCTTGCTCAGGTGGGTGAATTCTCATTTATACTTGCAGGATTGGGCCTTACCAATGGAATCATAACACCCTCTCACTTCCAGCTTTTCCTGGCAGTTGCCATAACCTCCATGGCTCTCTCTCCTTTTCTGATTCAGGGTTCCAAACCACTGGCCAACCTCATCCTGAGACTGCCGTTGCCTCCGTTCATGGTGAACGGCCTCTTTCCGTTGAGACAGGTGGAAATTCCGGAGATCAGCAAACATGTGGTCCTGATTGGCAAGGACTCCAGGGCAATAAACCTGGGTTCAATGATCAGAACAATGGGTCTGCCTTTTACCTCAGTAGTATTTGACACAGACAAGGCCCGGTCAGAGATGGAGAAGGGGCACCTGGTAGTATTCGGTGATGCAACCTATGAGCCGGTCCTGAGGCAGGCATACGTTCAAACGGCTGAAATGGTCGTTGTTTCAGTAGGCAACCTTATAACGGCAATGTCAATCGTGGAACATATCAGGGCGTTGAACAACCATGCCCATATAATAGTCCGGACAAGACATGTGACCGATATCGAAGAGCTTTACCGGCTCGGAGCAAACCAGGTCATTCCCGAGGAGTTTGAAACGGCAATTGACTTTTATGAAAGAATACTTGGTAAATACCTTCTGCCCAGGATGGATATAGAAAGGGCAATAGCCAGAACAAGAGCAGATAACTACGGCATTTTCAGGGACAAGAGCAAGGTCGGGGGCTATTCTCTGCTGAAGGATATACCTGATATTGAGATTGCAGCGGTGAAGGTTGGTGAAAAATCGGTCTTTGCCGGCAAGACAATAGCCGGTACAGCACTCAGAAAAACAACAGGAGTCACCATGGTGGCCATAAAGCACGGCGATGATATTATCCCGAACCCGGAACCTTCCAGGGTTATCAACGGCGGCGATATAGTATATCTTTTCGGGAAACCTGAGATGATTGCCATCGCCACAGACCTCTTCCTGGAGGAGGTGAGGGATCAGTGACCTGGCTTATCTCCCGGTCCCCCCGTCAAGAACAAAACGACCCGGTTTATTGTTGGAGTAGAACAGGTGCCTGAACTGCACCGGTAACATTTCCATATGAAATAACTAAAACATTCATCACCATGAATAATGCAATATACGCCATCCAGAAGCCTGACAACGAGCCTCTTCTGACCTATGCTGCCGGAACACCGGAGAGAACTGCCCTCGAGAAGGAACTTAAAAGAATCTCCTCTGAAACAGTTGAGATACCGTTGATCATTAACGGTAAGCCGGTTAAGACCGGACAGACCGGCAAGGTGGTGATGCCGCATGATCACGCTCATGTTCTGGCCACCTACCACCTCGCAGGCAAAAAGGAGGCCGAAGAGGCTGTGGGGGCCGCCATGAAGGCCAAGGAGGCGTGGCTCACCCTCTCCTGGATCGAAAGAGCATCGATAATGCTCAAGGCTGCCGAGCTGCTCTCAAAGAAATATCGCTACACCATCGTTGCGGCTACCATGCTCGGGCAGAGCAAGACCGTGCACCAGGCAGAGGTGGAGGCCGCATGCGAGACCATTGACTTCCTCAGGTTCAATGCCTATTTTGCAGGTCAGATATACGGCGAGCAGCCCTTCTCCAGCAGCGATCAGCTTAACAGGGTTGAATACCGGCCGCTCGAAGGATTCGTATACACCATCTCTCCGTTCAATTTCACCGCTATAGCCTCAAACCTCAACATGTCAGTGGCCCTTATGGGAAACACCACGGTATGGAAGCCGGCAACAACATCATTGCTCTCAAGCTGGATTCTGATGAAGGTGTTCATGGAGGCAGGGATGCCTGCCGGTGTCATTAACTTCCTGCCCGGACAGGGTTCTGTCATCAGCTCTGCGGTGATGAGCCATCCGGACCTCGGCGGCATACATTTCACGGGCTCAAACGGCACGTTCAATACCCTCTGGAAAACGGCCGCTGCCAACCTCGAAAAATACAAATCATACCCGAGGATCGTCGGTGAGACCGGTGGCAAGGATTTCATAATGATCCACAACTCAGCAAACCCGCTCGAGGCTGCCACGGCCATCATCAGGGGCTCGTTTGAGTACCAGGGACAAAAGTGTTCCGCATCTTCAAGGGTCTATATCCCACGCTCGCTATGGCCAGAGATATCCGGACACGTGAAGCGACAGGCGTCGGAGATCAAGGTGGGAGACCCGGCCGACTTCAGCACCTTCATGAATTCTGTGATAGATGAGAAGTCGTTTGACAACATCATGAGATATATTGAACTGGCGAAGAACTCTCCTGACTGCGAGATAGTCCACGGCGGCAACGGCGACAAAAGCAAAGGTTATTTTATTGAGCCGACGATAATTTTAACGACCGACCCTGACTTCATCACCATGAAGGAGGAGATCTTCGGTCCCGTGGTGACGCTCTGGCTCTACGACGACGAAAAGTATGAGGAGACGCTGCACCTCTGCAATGAGACCTCCCCCTACGGTCTCACCGGGTCAATCTTCTCAACCGACAGGTCGGCGATGGTCAGAGCATGCCAGGTACTGCGCTTTGCGGC
>JAVEXM010000177.1:0-3641 GCA_034004025.1 Bacteroidales bacterium | reverse complement strand
ACAGGCCTGAACTTATCATGCCTTTCAGTTACCCTGTACAGGGAACACTTTTCTGATCAGATTAATTCTGCGATACAAACACGAAGGTGAGGAAGCCTCCCTGCTTTTCGGGAGCGCTCTGGTCAGCATTGAACCTTGTTTTAAGTGCATGTTCCACTGCTGTCTCGGTGAGGCACTGATCCCTGGTGGTGGAAAGTTTTGAGGCCGGCTCGGCCTTTAGCACATTTCCGCCGCGGTCAACCACAATGGCGAGCGTTATCTGACCTGCACCCTCACACTTGTAAATAGGTATAGGGAGGTAGACATGGTGGCGGCCGGCAAGATCATAAAAAATCCTTGTGGGACCCCGGAAAGTCCCCTGTTCCTGGGGTTTCTCCTTCTTCTCGGTGACCTGGGGCTTTACCTCCTCAGGTGTGGCAGCAATCTCTTCCATCCCTGCCTCCTCCGCCATCTTTTGCTGGTCAATGAAGTTATTTTCATTAAGAAGACCGCTCTTGATCATCTCCTCCTTGACCATGTCCTCATACTCCTTGGGATCAATGTCCAGAGGCTTGTCAGCAATATTCTTGATTATGTTTACCATCTCCTCAGGGCTGATGCCCTGGAACTGGTCGCTCTTTGCAAGCTCAATGGCCTTCTCCATTGCAGGATCCGGCATCTCCTCATCTATTGACAGTATGATCTCGGCGGCGATCTCACGCCTGAGTGCTGAGATTTTTACAGACATAAAGATCACAGCCACAGTCAGGTGTATTATGATCGTGGCCATCACTGCCGTAAATGTGATCTCAAACCGGTTCATCAGGGTACGAAATTAGTAAAAAAGTCACTCTGACCTCTTTATACGTCAGAATTGTGCTGTCAGTTTCAGGTTCAGGCTTCTTCTTGTGAGATAATTCGGAACAGCATATTCCCGTGTCTGTCCCTGGCTGTTTCTGACAGTCCTTATCCATGTATATGAGATTGTGTTCCTTATATCGGCAAGGTTGAATATCTCAACACCTGCCACAAGCTCTTTCATGAACGAATCCCTGTTGGCTCTTCCGGCACCCAATAGGACTTTCGAAAAGCCGATATCAATGCGCCTGTAGGGTGGCATCCTGAACCATATATCCCACTGTTCATGACCAGGAGGGGAGGTCGGGATTCCGGTACCGAAGGCAATATTGATATGTGCCCTGAAGTCAGGATGGCCCGGGAGGTAATCCTGGAAGAAGATGCTGAAGTGCATCCTCTGGTCGAACGGGGCCGGATACCAGCCGGTAGACAGCTCAGGTATCTGTATTTCGGATTTCATAAGTGACATGCTGAACCATGATTCCACTCCCGGCACAAATTCACCATTGACACGCATGTCAATTCCTGCGGAGTATCCTTCGGCAATATTGCCGCCGTAGTAAATAAGCCTGACATTGTCTGACTTATATGGAATAAGCCTGTCAAACAGTTTGCCCCAGGCTTCAGCGGTGAATCTGAATGGTCTTTCCCAGGCTGTGAAGTCATAGCGAACTCCGGCCGTCAGGTGGTAAGAACGCTGTGCCTTTGGGTAAGATCCGCTTTCACCATCTTCACGGATCAGTTCCCTGCCTTCGGGAGGCTGGTGATATGCGCCGGCAGCAAGGTAAAGGGAGACTTGCCGGGTAATCTCACTGCGCAGTGATACGCGTGGTGAGATAAGTATTTCGGAACTGTATGTATCATATGAGGCTCTGATCCCGGCGTTGAGGTCGCACGCCCGCCCGGCCACGGCAAAGCGCCTGCGGCTGATGAGCCATCCCTCACTGGTGAGGCTGCGGGTCTCATTCCCGAGGACAGTGCGGGAAGTCAGAGCCAGCCCATCACCTGGTTGGCCTGGTGTATAACCGGCAGAGTCAACCCTGAGCCACTCATTCCGGAAAGAGTCATAGCTGCGCTGCCTGGCGGCAAGGCCCCACTCAAGGCCGTTTTTCCCCGAGGAGAGTGAACCGCGGTATGAGACTCCCGCGATGAGACTCCTGAAGGAGTTACGGGCGTGAGACAGCCAGCTGCCGGCGCCTGCATTGAGCAGCGTATCCGGATTGTTTTCACTTCCCACATTCATGTCGAGGGCCGACAGGCTGTATGCACCCCTTATGTCATAGCTCTCATACTCACCCGCGTGGCTGGATGAGATGATCAGCTTAGTCAACAGGCGGTCAGTGTGTTTCCGTTCAAGGGTGAGAGCTCCGCCGCCGCTGTTGTATCTGTCACGTTCACCCCCTTCGAAAAAGGCATAAAGACGGTATGCGTTCTCGACAGTACCAAATGTGGTTGTCTGGCTTCTCGGCAAGAATGTATAACGGTTTAGTGAGCCCCATAGAGTCAGGGTGATTCCCGTGCGGCTGTCAGGCCGGAATCCGCCTATAGCCTGGATATCTGCAAAATGGGGACGGTAGGCGCCGCGGGTATCAAGGCCGCCCAGAAGGATGGCATTTGACCGGTAGCGGGCCCCGGCGATGAACCAGAACCTGTTGTCATTGCTGCGGGCCCCGGCATGCACCGATGAGGTGAGCAGACTCAGCGAGACCGATCCCTCACGGGATTCAGGCTCCCGGTAAGTTATGTCAAGCACTGACGACATGCGGTCACCGTAGGCAGCGCTGAATCCTCCCGGAGAGAAATTTACCGAGGCAGTGAGATCGGGATTGATCCTGCTAAGCCCTTCCTGCTGACCGGTACGGAGGAGATACGGACGGTAAATCTCAACGTCATTAAGGTAGACAAGGTTTTCGTCGTAGCTGCCACCCCTGACTGAATAGCCTGAGCTCAGCTCACTGAAGGCGCTGACTCCCGGCAGGGTGGCAACCGCTGATTCCACTCCTCCGCTTACCGATGGTATAACTGCACCTGCCACAGCAGGTATGCCTATCACCGTGACATTGTCAGGACGGCTGGCTCTTACCTCAACACCCTCGATGATTGTCGTTGCAGGGATGAGTACCACACGAATGCCATCAAGGGTGCCATCTGCCTTCAGGGTGACAGTGTCAGCGCTGTATCCGACACACGAGAAGATAACCGTCAGGCTCTCAGATTCTCCCGGGGTGAAGGCAAGCCGGAACGAACCGTCATTTCCGCATAATGTTCCCCTTTCCACGGAAGGAATGAATACCGTAGCACCTGCAACCGCCACACCTGCAGTATCTGTGACAATGCCGGAGATGACTTTCTCCTGTCCGTTAAGGAAGCCGGCGGGGATGATTGAGAGGAATAAGGATACTGTAAGCAGTCTTATGGCTGAAGACCTGACCATCAGTCACTCTTTTTTTTCTTGCGGCTTTTGTGCTTCTTAACCTTGACGGCCTTTGAGGGTTCGTTCTTCAGCATTCCGCTTTTGACTCCCTGGACAAACTTCTGCCAGGCAAATGGATTGAGCAGGTTGTTTGCGGGAGATTGGCCCCTGGTGTAGAGCTGGTCAGACATTTGCTGCATGGTGTAGTGGTATGCCTCCCCGGGTGTGGGGCGCATGTCACTCCAGATCTGCTGCTGGACCATGGCAAGGTTATATTCCATGTTCTCCATCAGGGGGTCCCTGGGTTTATCTTCGAGAACAGCCCTCTTGAACTCTGAATAGGTCTTCCACGGAAGGACCAGTACCTCTCCGATCTGGATTGTATCGGTGA
>JAVEXM010000058.1:0-17282 GCA_034004025.1 Bacteroidales bacterium | reverse complement strand
GCCGTCAGCAACGTGTCCTGGTTGCCCAGGAACCTGCAGCGGCGGAAGACCACCCTGTCGGCATCGACATGCACCGCCACCGCCTGCCCCAGCTGCTCCGCATTGTTTTCAAATGTGATATCCTCTGCGGTGAACCCTGATCCCAATACCCAGACGGTGTATGTCCTGAAGGTACCCATGTTGCGTATTCTGGCGTGGTCATTCCAGGTGATGATCGTCCTGTCTGCGCTCTCGCCCTTCATGTAAAGATTTGTAACCCAAGAGGGTATTACTATCTTCTCATGGTAGGTGCCGTTTTTGATGAACATGTATGTGGTGTCAGACATATAGGCCCTGATCGAAAAAACCGCCTCCTGCACCGAGGTGAACTCACCGGAACCGTCGGCAGCTACTGTGATATGCCTCGGCTCACTGAAAAGAGCAACCGATTGCAACGCGATTGTCATTATGATGGCAAACCTCTTCATGAATGCTGCATTATTAGGTAATTCAGATCCCAATTTAGTTTTTTATTATTATTTTTCGAAATCAGTTAAACCTCTTAACAGGGACAGACATGAAAGAGACCGGCAAATACTCCTTTGGGATAGGAGACAGATTCTCACACCAGGGAAAAGCACAGCTCCAGGCCCTGATGAAGGCTTCTGCCGATCTTGGGATACACATCACACCTGTATGGAACAAGTCAAACAGGGAACACAATATCGTGCATTCCGAACCGTCTGACACACGTGCCGAAGCTGATGCGGCCGTTAAGGCACTCGGCTACACCGGCCCCTATTTTGTCGACGCAGACCATATTAACCTGACAACCGTCGGACGCTTCATCGATCACTCTGATTTCTTTACCCTCGATGTGGCAGATTATATTGGTAAAAAGGCATCGGACACTGATATCGGGGGATTTGTCGAAGCACACCGCTCCTTCATAGGTGACCTAAGCATACCGGGCATAACAGACCGGTTCACCATAACTGAAAATTATCTGAGGGAGTTTGCCGCGAAATTTCTCTTTGCCCTCAACGAGGCCGCTGCCATATACCGTCATATAGTATCGGTGAAAGGCCCCGGGAACTTTGTGACGGAGGTCTCCATGGATGAGGTCGACCAGCCACAGCAACCGCTGGATATGCTCTTCATACTCAAGGGACTGGCTGACCTCGGAGTACCCCTGCAGACCATAGCTCCCAAATTTACCGGCCGCTTCAACAAGGGAGTCGATTATGAGGGTGACCCGGTACGCTTCGGTAAGGAGTTCGAAGAGGACATCCTCGTCATCAGCTATGCCGTGAAGATGTTCGGGCTGCCTGCTGACCTGAAGCTGAGCGTCCACTCAGGAAGTGACAAGTTCTCCATATACCCTGTCATGGGATCCCTGGTAAGGAAACACGACTGCGGACTCCACCTAAAGACCGCCGGCACCACCTGGCTCGAGGAGGTGATCGGCCTTGCCCTCTCCGGAGGCAGCGGCCTCGACATGGCAAAACTCATATACCGCAGGGCCATCGAAAGACGGGAAGAACTCTGCGCACCCTATGCCACCGTCATCGACATCGATCCGGAAAAACTTCCCGATCCTGATGAGGTTGAGACATGGGACAGCCGCAAGTATGCAGATACACTGAGACATGTGCCTGACAACCCCGACTACAATCCGAGCTTCCGCCAGCTCATTCATGTGGGTTATAAGGTTGCATCCGAACTGGGCAAACAATATACTGATGCACTGGAGACAAACGCCGCCGTAATAGCCGGATGCGTCACTGAAAACATATATGAAAGACATGTTATCCCGCTCTTCAGGGAATAATTCCTGTCGGAATAATCCATGGCACGGGATCAATGCGGGCATGACAGATCTTCAGACGAAAAGGTAACAGCCGGATCAGTTTCGCGCACCCAGACAAAAAAATGAATGTGTACCGGCATAAATAAGATATTGAATACAAGATCTCCTGAGGGTTAGATCCGATCAATGAAGTAAATTTTTACGCGAATGAAAGAATTTATCAATGAAGATTTTCTTCTGCAGAATGATGTGGCAAAGGCACTCTACCATGATCATTCTTCAGGCATGCCGATAATCGACTATCACTGCCACCTCAGCCCCGAAGCCATCGCCAGCGACAGGCGCTTTGAAGACCTCGGACAACTGTGGCTTGAGGGCGACCACTACAAGTGGAGGGCTATGAGGGCCAACGGTGTCGACGAAAAATTCATTACTGGCAAGGAGACCTCCTTCCGGCAGAAGTATGACCGCTGGGCAGAGACAGTTCCCTTCACCATGCGCAATCCGCTCTATGCCTGGACACACCTCGAGCTGAAACGGGTCTTCGGCGTGAGCCGTATCCTCAAGCCAGAGACTGCGGCGGAGATATGGGAAGAGTGTTCTGAACTCCTCCGCCAACCGGGGTATTCGGCACGCGGACTGATGAAGAAGTTCAACGTGGAGACAGTCTGCACTACCGACGATCCGGTCGACTCCCTCGAGCACCATAAAGCCATCAGGGAAGACGGTTTTGAAGTTAAAGTTCTGCCTGCATGGCGGCCCGACAAAGCCATGGCAGTTGAAGACCCGGTAACATATACTGACTATGTTTCGAGGCTCTCAGAGGTGTCAGACACTGACATCAAAAACTTTAAAACCCTTCTGGAGGCCCTGCGCAAGCGCCACGACTTCTTTGCCGGTGAAGGCTGCCGCCTTAGCGACCACGGCATCGAGCAGTTCTATGCAGATGATTATACCGGCAGTGAGATCAACGGGATTCTCGGAAAAATTCTGTCAGGAACACGCCTGAATCAGGTGGAGATTTCGAAGTTCAAGTCTGCCATGCTCTATGAACTTGCCGTGATGGATGCTGAAAAGGGCTGGACACAGCAGTTCCACTACGGAGCCATACGCAATAACAACAGCCGGATGTTCTCCAGGCTGGGTCCCGATACCGGCTACGACTCCATGGGCGACTTCACCGTGGCAAAAGATCTTGCCAGGCTGCTCGACCGGCTCGATGCGGGAGGTAATCTCACCAAGACTATTCTCTACAACCTGAATCCCCGCGATAACGAGCTGATTGCCTCCATGATTGGCAACTTCCAGGACGGGACTTTCCCGGGAAAGATCCAGTTCGGCGCAGGGTGGTGGTTCCTTGACCAGGAGACAGGAATGATCAACCAGCTCAATGCCCTCTCACTGATGGGACTGCTCAGCAGGTTCGCAGGCATGCTCACCGACTCGAGGAGCTTCATCTCCTATCCGCGCCATGAGTACTTCCGCAGGATACTCTGCAATATCCTCGGAGAAGATGTCGTCAAAGGCAAACTGCCTGAATCAGAGCTTGATACTATAGGAAAGATGGTTGAAAACATCTCCTATTACAACGCGAGAGACTTCTTCGGTTTCTGAAATCACCGATAAAAACAGATTTAATGGCAAGGTTCACACGCATTCAGACAGTGCTCGCAATGGAGGAGACAGGACTTGTACCCCTCTTTTACCACAGCGATCCGGAAAAATGCAGGGAGGTAATCTCGGCATGCCATGCCGGCGGCGCACGACTGTTCGAATTTACCAACAGGGGCGACTTTGCCCATGAGGTGTTTGCCGAAGTTAAGAAATGGGCTGCGGAACATTGCCCCGCGATGATCATCGGAGCAGGCTCCGTGGCTGACGCTCCTACGGCTGCCATATTTATGCAGATGGGTGCCGATTTTATCGTCGCCCCCACCCTGAATCCCGATGTGGCCAGGATATGCAACAGACGGAAGATACTCTGGATGCCGGGATGCGCAACTCTTACAGAGATCTCGCAGGCCGAAGAGCTGGGTGCCGAAATAGTAAAAATATTTCCGGGAAACGCGGCCGGAGGACCCTCCTTCGTCAGGGCCGTCAAAGGTCCGTCGCCATGGACGAGCATCATGCCCACCGGGGGCGTCGATCCCTCCGAAGAGAACCTGAAGGAGTGGTTCAATGCCGGAGTGACCTGTGTGGGGATGGGATCAAAGCTTATAACCGACAGCCATGTGAAAGCGGCTGCATGGCATGAGATCACCGCGAAAGTTAAAGAGACACTTGAACTGATCAGAAAACTGCGGGCTGCAACATCCTGAAGAGGGTTGTAAGCAAGAGGTTTATTAACAAATAATTACACATCAAAGCAAAACTATGTCTTTACACACCACTGATGCGAAAATGACAAACTACAGGTGGGTTATCACCGGGCTGTTGTTTTTCTCCGTTGCCATCAACTACATGGACCGGCAGGTCCTGTCACTCACATGGAAGGACTTCATTGCACCTGAGTTTCACTGGACAAACAATGACTACGGTACGATCACGGGCCTCTTCTCGATCTTCTATGCCGTCTGCCTCCTGGTTGCAGGCCGGTTTATCGACTGGATAGATACGAAGAAGGGATTCCTCTGGGCCATAGGCGTATGGTCAGCAGGAGCCGTACTCCATGCCTTCTGCGGTATAGCCACCTCCGGGATCACTGCCGGCAGATGGCTGGTGGGTTTCAATGAGGCACGTGAGATAATAGGCACCGTGGATGACATCGGCATGGTCACCAGCGTCAGCGTGACGCTCTTCATCTTCGCACGGTTCGTGCTTGCCCTGGGTGAAGCGGGCAACTTTCCGGCCGCCATAAAGACCACCGCCGAGTTTTTTCCGAAGAAAGACAGGGCCTTCTCAACCAGCATCTTTAACTCAGGAGCGCAGGTGGGAGCTCTCGTGGCCCCCATAACCATTCCGGTGATAGCTGTAAAATGGGGATGGGAGATGGCATTCCTCGCTATCGGAGCCATAGGTTTCATATGGATGGGATTCTGGGTCTTCATGTATAAAAAACCTCATGTTCATCCGCTGGTGAATAAGAGTGAACTTGACTACATCAACCAGGACACAATCGCAGAGACAATTGCAAACAACAACGTGGAAAAGGTCGATAAGAAGATGCCATTTTCGCAGTGCTTCAAATACCGGCAGACATGGGCTTTCGCATTCGGTAAGTTCATGACTGACGGCGTTTGGTGGTTCTATCTCTTCTGGACACCGGCATATCTCAGTGATGTATACGGTCTTACCTCTGACACCACAATGGCCAAGCTGCTGATATTTGTACTCTATGCAATCGTCATGCTGTCAATCATCGGCGGCTGGCTTCCACGATACTTTGTAGACAAGCTGGGCATGAACCCCTATGCCGGCCGTATGCGCGCGATGCTGATCTTTGCCTTCTTTCCGCTGCTGGCACTGCTTGCACAGCCGATGGGACATCTCTCCTACTGGTTTCCGGTAATCATCATAGGAATAGCGGCCGCAGCCCACCAGGCATGGTCAGCCAATCTCTTTTCCACGATAGGCGACATGTTCCCAAAGTCAGCCATTGCTACCATAACAGGCATCGGAGGCATGGCCGGAGGCTTCGGTGCATTCCTCATCAATAAGGGATCCGGAGTGCTGTTTGACTTCTCATCGGGAAGCACAACCCTGGCTGACGGAACGGTGAGCGTGATGACAAAGGAGCTGCTGGCCAACGGCGCTCAGTATGTCACCGAGCCCATGACACTATTGGGTTTTGAAGGAATAAGGGCTGGCTATTTCATCATATTCTGCATCTGCGCGGTAGCATACCTGATCGGATGGATTGTGATGAAAATGCTTGTGCCGGTTTATAAACCAATTGAAGTTGAATAGAAACGTCTGTATAAATGAATGATTTCAGCGATCTGAAAGGAAAAGTTGCTGCCGTCACCGGCGGCAGCGGGGTGATAGGACAGACCCTGGTGAAGGGGCTCTGCAGTGCCGGGGTGACGGTAATAATACTGGATATCAACCCTGCGAGAGGGGCCGTCACGGCCGCCGAGATGGTCAGGAGACCCGACTGCAGCGTGGCTGCAGCCATAGGCGCCAGCGTCACCGACAGGGAGTCGCTTCTCAGGGCACGCGAAGAGATAAGGTCTGCCTTCGGCTCACTCGACATACTCATTAACTGCGCCGGGGGTAACAAAGCCTCGGCAACAACCGCAAGGGAGTTTATCACACGTGACGACAGGGACCTTGGCGGAAGCTTCTTTGAACTTGACATAGAAGGATTTGACGGTGTCTTCGACCTTAACTTCAAGGGCACGGTGCTGCCCTCCATGATCCTCAGCGAGGACATGGTCAGAAAAGGCAGCGGGGTGATCCTGAATATATCCTCCATGAACGCCTACAGGCCTCTGACAAAGATTCCCGCCTACTCGGCAGCGAAGGCAGCCATCAATAACTTCACCCAGTGGCTGGCAGTGCACTTTGCCCCTGCAGGCGTGAGGGTCAACGCCATCGCACCCGGATTCCTGCTGACAAACCAGAACCGCTTTCTGCTTACCGATGAGCATACAGGCGAGATGACACCCCGCGGGAGGAAGATCATCAATGCCACCCCCATGGGTCGCTACGCGGAGCCCGATGAGCTGGTGGGCACCATGCTCTACCTTCTGTCTGAGACCTCCTCGTTCGTCACCGGCGTGGTAATACCTGTCGACGGAGGGTTCAGCGCCTACAGCGGCGTGTGATTGAACAAAAAGAGCCGCAGGGCATTATATGTCGAGGATCCGTTACCAAAATAATGGTACCGGACCTGAACCTGATTTGATATACTTTGATAATGAACATACTTGAGCATATTACACCGGAGAAGGAATTTTTTATCGGCATCGACTCCGACGGATGTGTCTTTGACACCATGGAGGTCAAGCACAAGGAGTTCTTTATCCCCAATGTGGTAAAATACTTCGGGCTCTTCGCCATAGCAAAGTATGTGAGGCAGACATGGGAGTTCGTCAATCTCTACTCTGTCACCAGGGGCATAAACCGCTTTCCTGCACTGGTGAAGGTGATGGAGCTGCTGGGCGAGAGACCTGAGATAAGAGAGCTGGACTTCCCTCTGCCTGATATGGAACCGCTGAAGGAGTGGATTGCCGGCGAGACCAGGCTGGGCAACCCTGCCTTTGCGGAATATGTAAAAAACAACCCTCACCCGGCTCTGAAGCAGATCCTGGCATGGACCCTGGCCGTCAATGAGGATATCTCGGCCTGGCTGCGCAATACACCTCCCTTTCCGTATGCGCGCAGATCAATTGAGAAACTGAGCACAGTAGCAGATGCCGTAGTGGTATCACAGACACCCCTTGAGGCGCTGACACGGGAATGGAGAGAACACTCCATCGACCGGTATGTAAAGGCCATCGCAGGCCAGGAGCTGGGCACCAAGACTGAACATATCACCATGGCCGCGGGAGGTAAATATCCGCCTGACAAAATACTTATGATTGGCGATGCCCCCGGTGATCACAGGGCAGCCAGTGGCAACGGTGCCCTTTTTTTTCCGGTGATACCGGGACAGGAGAACAGCTCCTGGCAACTCTTTCATGATGAGGCCCTTGGCAAATTCATTGAGGGCACCTACCAGGGCGATTACCAGGAGAAGCTGATAAGTGAGTTCCGCAATTCCCTGCCCGAAAAACCTACATGGTAAAAATGCAAACATTATGATATACTATGCAGCAGCAGGTCCCGAGAGGGAGCTGACAAAAGATGACATCAGGGAGGCCCTTAAAAATGCACTCTCCGCCTTCATAACAAGAAAGAGGGTACTGATAATACCTCCCGACATTACCCGTATGCACTCCGGAGCAGGAATGATAACCGAACTGCTCTGGGAACAGCTGGGCAAAAAAATAAAGAATATCCTTCCGGCCCTCGGCACCCATATGCCTATGGAGAATAAAGAACTCACCAAGATGTTCGGAACCGTCCCCCTCTCCCTCTTCAGGGAACACCGGTGGCGTACTGATATCGATGAGCTGGGGAGGGTGCCCTCCTCTTTTGTGTCAGAGGTGACCGGCGGCAGCCTCAGCTTCGACTACCCCGTACAGGTCAATAAACTGCTGACAACAGGAGGCCATGACCTGATAATATCGGTTGGACAGGTGGTGCCTCACGAGGTGACCGGCATGGCCAACTACAACAAGAACATCTTCGTAGGTTGCGGTGGCAGTGAAGCCATAAATAAGAGCCACTTCATAGGTGCCGTTCATGGTATTGAAAATATCCTCGGAACGGTTGACAATCCCGTCAGGGCTGTTCTGAATGAAGCCTCTGCGATGTCAGCCTCAAAACTGCCGCTGCTCTATGTGCTTACGGTGGTCTCCCCGGACCAGGAAGGGGCGCTTAAGATCAGGGGGTTATACGTGGGCGATGATATTGAATGCTTCAGGCAGGCTGCCACCCTATCGGCAATGGTCAATTTCACAACCCTGCCGGAGAGACTAAGGAAGGTGGTTGTATGGCTTGACCCCGAGGAGTACAAGAGCACCTGGCTCGGCAACAAGAGCATTTACCGCACACGCATGGCCATTGCCGACGGAGGAGAACTGCTGGTTCTGGCACCGGGAGTAAAGACTTTCGGCGAAGATCCGGCTATCGACAGACTCATAAGGAGATACGGGTACCGCACCACACCGGAGATACTCACCTTCGTTGAGGAAAACGATGACCTGAATGAAAACCTCAGCGCAGCCGCACATCTGATTCACGGTTCAACAGAGAACAGGTTCACGGTGACTTATGCTCCCGGCCATCTGACACGCGATGAGACGGAGTCCGTCGGCTACAGCTTCGGAGAGGTCAAGGCGCTCATTAACAGGTATAATCCTCTCGGGCTGCAAACCGGGTTCCACACGGCTGCCGACGGTGAAGAATTTTACTTCATCTCAAACCCGGCTGTGGGCCTCTGGAAAGCGGTTGAGTAAGACCATGAAGATCGTTATCGACGAAAAGATACCATTTATCAGGGGGGTCTTCGAACCCTGGGCAGATGTTGTTTACACTCCCGGCAGGGACATTGATGCCGCCACGGTTGCCGATGCTGATGCGATGATAGTACGTACGCGCACCAGGTGCAACAGCCGGCTTCTGGAGAAGAGCAGCGTCAGGATCATAGCCTCGGCCACCATAGGCTTTGATCACCTCGATACGGCCTGGCTCAATAAGGCAGGCATAAAATGGGTCAATGCACCTGGCTGTAACTCCGGATCGGTAATGCAGTATGTGACGGCGGCACTTCTTTTCCTGGCTTCCAGGCACTCGCTGGATCTTCAATCCCTCACACTGGGAGTTGTCGGCGTTGGCCACGTCGGTTCAAAAGTGGTCAGAGCTGCCCGGGCCCTGGGCATGAGGGTGCTGCTAAATGACCCTCCCCGGGAGAGACGCGAGGGAGCAGCTGAATTCGCACCGCTGGAACAGCTGCTGGAAGAGTCGGATATACTGACACTGCACGTGCCGCTGACACTTGAGGGGGAAGAGCGTACCCGACACCTGATCAACGGCATAACCCTGGGAAGGCTCAGGAAGAATTGCATTCTTATAAACAGCTCCCGCGGAGAGGTGGCAGACAACGCTGCGCTCCGGAAGGCACTGGAAGATAAGGTCATACGAGGTGCCGTGCTTGATGTGTGGGAGGGCGAACCCGAGGCTGACAGAGGCCTGCTGGCACTGACGGATATAGCCACACCCCATATTGCCGGTTACTCCGTCGACGGAAAGGCTAACGCCACCGTGAACTCCGTGAGAAAGGTTGCTGCATTTCTGGGCATTCCGCTGCCAGACTGGACTCCCGATTCACTGCCCCAACCATCTGAACCGGTGATAGACCTTGCTCTCCACACCACTGTGACAGACCCTGTTGACCTGGCAGGAGAAGCGGTCAGACACACATACCGCATCGGGGAGGATGACAGCCGCTTTCGTGGAAACCCGGAAAAATTCGAGTATCTTCGCGACAACTACGGAGCCAGAAGGGAGTTCGGATCCTATACGGTCATGAACGCTGACCCTGCAGCAGCACAGATCCTTTCAGGACTCGGTTTCAGGATAATAAAAACAACTCAATAAACAGGAATGAAAGCAGACATTGGATTGATAGGTCTCGCCGTGATGGGAGAAAATCTTGTGCTTAACATTGAAAGCAGGGGTTTTACTGTCGCTGTCTTCAACCGGACGACGGAAAAAGTGACCAATTTTGTGAACGGACGCGGGAAAGGGAAAAAGATCATTCCTGCCTACTCACTCGAGGAACTGATATCGGGCCTCAGCAGGCCGCGCAAGGTGATGCTGATGATAAAGGCAGGCAAACCTGTTGACGACTTCATAGAGATGATCATCCCACTGCTCGACGAGGGAGACATAATCATCGAGGGGGGCAACTCTCACTTCCCCGACACAATCAGGAGGACAGAGTACGTTGAGAGCAAGGGGCTGCTCTACATAGGCACCGGTGTCTCCGGCGGAGAGGAGGGCGCCCTGTTGGGTCCGTCGCTCATGCCCGGAGGATCGAAGGAGGCCTGGCCACATGTGAAAGACATTTTCCATGCCATAGCTGCACGTGCCTCTGACGGTGCCCCCTGCGTCACATGGATAGGCGACAACGGTGCCGGACACTTCGTCAAGATGGCCCACAACGGTATCGAGTACGGCGACATGCAGCTCATATGCGAAGCCTGGCACCTGATGCTTAATACCGGATCATTCACCTATGACGAGATGGCTGACATCTTTGACGAGTGGAACCGCGGAGAACTTGACTCCTACCTGATTGAGATCACCGGTGAGATACTGAGGTTCAAAGACACCGACGGTGAGCCTATAGTAACAAAGATACTTGACTCCGCCGGACAGAAGGGAACGGGCAAGTGGACCGTGGTCAGTGCCCTGGAACACGGTGTGCCCCTGAGCCTTATCGGAGAGTCGGTATTTGCCAGGTTCATCTCTTCAATGAAGAAGGAGAGAGTGGAGGCCTCGCCTCTCTTCCGCACTCCCGCACGGGGACCGGTCATTGACAGGAAGCAGTATATAGAGGACATTCGCAGGGCACTCTACGCCTCCAAGATAGTATCCTATGCACAGGGATTCAACCTGCTGAGGAATGCTGCCGGAGAGTACGGCTGGGATCTCAACTACGGGGAGATAGCCATGATATGGAGGGGAGGATGCATCATCCGGTCAGCCTTCCTGAACAAGATATACGAAGCCTTCAAACGTGATCCGAAGCTTTCTAACCTGATAATCGACGACTATTTTGCCTCCATCCTGATAGAGAACGGAGAGAGCTGGAGGAGGGTCATTGCCGGTGCCGTAAGGGACGGCGTTCCTGTGCCTGCTATGAGTGCCGCCCTGTCATGGTTTGACAGCTACCGCTCCGCCTGGCTGCCGGCCAGCCTGCTTCAGGCACAGCGCGACTACTTCGGGGCACATACCTACAGGCGGACCGACAGGCCGGAGGAAGAGTCCTTCCACACCAACTGGACAGGCCGCGGGGGTGATACCGCCTCCTCAACATACAATGCCTGAATTTTACTGAATTTATCACAACCCAAAGATATTAACAGTCATGATCAGAAACGTAAACGAACGCGCAGCAGACAATATCCGCATCCTCTCGATGGCAATGGTCGAGAAGGCCAACTCAGGACACCCCGGAGGTGCCATGGGCGGCGCTGACTTCATCCATATCCTTTTTTCAGAGTTCCTCCGCTTTGACCCTGCCGATCCGGCATGGATAAACAGGGACAGGTTCTTTCTTGACCCCGGCCACATGTCGCCCATGCTTTATTCGGTGTTGACACTGACAGGGCTCTTCTCCGTTGATGACATCATGCAGTTCCGTCAGTGGGGAAGCATAACACCCGGTCATCCCGAGCTCGACCTCAGACATGGCATCGAGAACACCTCCGGCCCTCTCGGCCAGGGTCATACCATGGCCGTCGGTGCCGCCATAGCGGAACGGTTTCTAACGGCACGGTTCGGGCGGATCTTTGAACATAAGATCTATACCTATATCTCCGACGGCGGAATACAGGAAGAGATATCACAGGGGGCAGGACGCCTGGCAGGACACCTCGGCCTCTGTAACCTGGTGATGTTCTACGACTCCAATGATATACAGCTCTCTACCGAGACCGCGGCAGTGACATCGGAAGATACGGCTGACAAATACCGGGCATGGGGTTGGCGGGTGATGGAAATCGACGGTGACAGTCACAACCAGATACGCGGTGCCCTGCGAATGGCCTCGGATGAGAATGAGAAGCCGGTGCTGATCATCGGCAGAACGGTGATGGGCAAAGGTCTTATCGATGAAGAGGGTAACAGCTTCGAGGGCAGGACCTCAACGCACGGTCAGCCGGTGTCACACGCCGGTGCCTCATTCAGCAAAACGGTTACAGCGCTGGGCGGGGATCCCGAAAAGCCCTTTGAGATATTCCCTGACGTCAGGGATCTCTACAGTGAGGTGCTGGAGGGTAAGGCCGCAGCGGCAGCAGAGTGGAGAAAGAAAAGGGATGAGTGGGCTGAGGGAGAGCCCGAAGCTGCAAAGCTGATTGAAAGCTTCTACTCGGGAGTTATTCCTGAAATCGACTTCACCGCCATAGAACAGAAGGAGAACGATGCAACGCGTAATGCCTCCGCCGCCATACTCGCACATTTCGCTGCGACTGTTCCCAACATGATGGTAGCGTCAGCCGACCTTTCCAACTCTGACAAGACTGACGGCTTCCTCAAGAAGAGCAGGCCACTGACCAGGGGCGACTTCTCCGGCGCCTTTCTTCATGCCGGAGTCTCAGAGCTCACCATGGCAGCATTGATGAACGGCATTGCACTCCATGGTGGCGTCATCCCCGTAGGCGGCACCTTCTTTGTCTTCTCAGACTACATGAAACCCGCCGTCAGGCTGGCAGCGCTGATGGGACTTCCTGTCAAGTATGTCTGGACGCATGACGCCTTCCGCGTGGGCGAGGACGGTCCCACACACCAGCCCGTGGAGCAGGAGGCGCAGATAAGGCTTATGGAACACCTGAAGAACCATCATGGCGAAAACAGCATGCTGGTGCTGCGTCCTGCCGACGCCATCGAGACCAATGTCGCATGGAAGCTTGCACTTGAGAACAGGACAACACCTACAGCCATTATCCTCTCACGACAGAACATAAAGACCCTTCCGTCAACAGGCATGACAAGAGCAGAGGCCGCGGCGATGGCCGCAAAAGGCGCATATATAGTCTCGGAAGCATCACCCACTCCTGACGTGATACTCGTTGCCAGCGGATCGGAGGTGGCCACCCTCGTTGAGGCTGACCCGGTGCTGGCAGAAGAAGGCATCAGAACAAGGATCGTCTCCGCACCGTCGGAAGGCCTGTTCAGAATGCAGGATAAGGAATACCGCGAGAGTGTGCTCACCCCCGGCATCCCGGTTTTCTGCCTGACAGCCGGACTGCCCGTCACCATGCTTGGCTTTGCCGGGTCTGAGGGCAAGGTGTTCGGCATGGAGAGCTTCGGCTTCTCGGCATCCTATAAGGTACTTGACGAGAAACTGGGTTTTACCGGAGCGAATATCGCAAACGAGGTAAAAAAATTCCTTGGTAAATAAGATCTTATGTACTTGCCCTTCCGAAAAACCACAATGACACTACTGCCGACTGAAGACTGCTGACTGAGGACTGCTGACTGAAGACTGCTGTCCCGACGCACTTCGTGGTCGGGATTGAGTCTCCTCCGTTGTCGGAGCCTCAAACTGCTGACTGAACTATTGCCTATTCGCTAATGACTGAATACGACATCACCCCCGGAGTCAAAGGACTCATCTTCGACCTTGACGGCACCCTTGCCAACACTATGCCATGGCACTACCAGGCGTGGCAGAAGGCCTGTCTCCATTTTGGCATTCATATGGACACGGCTTTTCTGCAGGCACACACCGGCGCCCCGGGATGGAAGATAGCAGAGGAGATCATCGAAAAGAACGGTATGACCGGCAAAGTCTCACCCGAAGAGATAATGCAGGTCAAGCTGGAGGAGTTTTATACCATCCAGCATAATGTGACACCCATAGAGCCTGTCACCGCCCTCGTGCAGAAATACCACGGCAAGATGCCGATCGCAGTCGGCACCGGGGGACACCGCGCGGCGGTGGAGAAGACCCTCGAGATAATAGGCATTAGAGAGTACTTTGACATTATCGTCACCGCCAACGATGTGAAAAACCACAAGCCTCACCCTGAGACATTCCTCAGATGTGCCGAACTGATGAACCTCGATCCGTCAGAATGTGAGGTCTTTGAGGACGGCGACCTGGGTATCGAGGCCGCCCGCAGGGCAGGCATGATAGCTACTGACGTTCGTACATGGTATGAATCGAACTGGCATCAGGGTTGAAAGTCCGCAAAGCTTTGCCCTCCGTATCCGCATAGCAGAGGAGGAGGGTTGATAAGTCTTAAATCGCAAATTCAAATTGGATACCATAATCAAACTCACCTCCGATGGTTCGCACACCCTTTACGTGCCCGAACTGGATGAGCATTATCACTCCCATTTTGGTGCCGTAACCGAGTCGGGACATATATTTATCAATGCAGGCCTCGGGAGCATTGAAGGTGACTGTGTCACCATTCTGGAAATAGGGTTCGGCACAGGACTGAATGCACTTCTTACGGCACTCTATGCTTCTGAGCACAGGATAAAAGTGAACTATACCTCCCTGGAGAAGTACCCGCTCGACGCCTCAGTCGTCTCAAAACTGAATTATGGATCACTTACCGGAGAAGAGGGAATGGAGCTATTTGCAGCAATTCATTCAGCACGCTGGGAGACTCCGGCTGAAATAACCAAATGGTTCACCCTGCACAAAACAGTAGCTGATCTGACCACCGAGCAACCCGAAGGCCTCTTCGACCTTATCTTCTTCGATGCCTTCGGTCCTGACAAGCAGCCTGAGATGTGGAGCGGGGAGGTGATGCGGAAGATAGCAGCTGTGATGCATACCGGATCTGTTTTTGTTACATACTCGGCAAAGGGAAGCCTCAAAAGGATGCTCCGTGAACTGCAGATGGAAGTTACCCTCCTGCCTGGCCCCCCGGGAAAACGGGTATTCACCAGGGCGGTGAAGTTGTGATCTCAAAATCTTACCTCTTTGTGCCCGGTCAGCGGGCCTGATTTTTTCCAGCCAGTGAAAAATCAGCTGTTTTTATGTATGTTTGCGTGATTTATAAACGACAGACAGGCAGCATATCGGCTCTCTGCCCATAATAATAAAAACAGAAACTTATTCATAAGCGGAAACTCAAAGAAGGGAATGATTGTATTCTTTCATGTGAGTTCCTCTCAAACAATGAAATAATGAGAAAACTGAAAATCCTTACCGTCATCGCGCTGTGTGCCGTGACAACACTCACTGCCGAAGCGCAGAAATCAAAACTGGCAAGCTCTGAAGACTCCCTCTCCTATGCTCTCGGTGTGGCCAATTATAAATACTACGTGGCCGACAGCATTGAGATCAGCACAAAAATGTTCTCCAAGGGGATGAAGGATGCCGAGAAGGAGAAGGCCGTCATGAATGATACCACTGCCAGTGCTTTCATAGTAAGCTATATGCAGAGACGTGAGAAAGCCCGGCTGACTGCCGAGTACAGCGCTCAGATCGAAGCGGCTGAAGCCTTTCTCAACGAGAACGGCAAAAATGAGGGCGTGGTCACACTTCCAAGCGGACTTCAGTACAGGGTGCTCACCCAGGGTACAGGAGCAACTCCCGGTCCTGATGATGTTGTGAGCGTACATTATACCGGCACCACTGCCAACGGGACAAAGTTCGACTCCTCGTACGACCGTGGCGAGCCGGCGCAGTTCAGGGTAAGCAACGTCATCCGTGGATGGGTTGAAGGACTACAACTGATGCAGGAGGGCTCAAAAATGATGCTTTACATTCCCTATGACCTGGCCTACGGAGAGAGAGGGGCAGGCAATATCATCAAACCGTTCGAGACACTGATATTCGAAGTTGAACTTTTAGAGGTGATAAAAGAAGATGAGTAGAGTTAAGTTGACTACCAAAATATTATCTTTGCCAAAATTTAAATAAAAACAGACACAATGAAAATCAAAGGTTTAGTAATCCTCGCCGCAGCAGCAGCCATGATTGCAACATCATGCAATACAAGGTCTGGCATAACCGGCACAAAGCTGAAGAGTGCAGAAGACTCACTTGCATATGCAATAGGCATCGCCAATTACTTCTATTTCATGAGCGACAGTCTCGAAATTGACCCTGTACTTTTTGCCAAGGGGATGATCGATGCAGAGAATGAAAAGAACACGCTTGATGAACAAAGCGCACAGGGTTATGTTATGACTTATATGCAAAAAAGACAGGCAGATCAGATGAAAAAAGCTTACGGCAAAAACATAGACGAAGGTGAAAAATTCCTTGCAGAGAATAAGAAGCGTGACGGTGTCCAGGAGACAAGCAGCGGACTGCAGTATGAAGCCATCACCATGGGTACCGGAGACAAACCCGGTCCTCAGGATATGGTAAAAGTCCACTATACAGGCATGCTCCTTGACAGCACCAAGTTTGACTCTTCGGTTGACCGCGGTGAGCCCGCTCAGTTCGGTGTAAACCAGGTTATCCCCGGATGGCAGGAAGGTATCCAGCTGATGCCCGTCGGATCCAAATTCAAGTTCTACATTCCTTATGAACTTGCTTATGGCGAACAGGGTACAGGACCGATCCCGCCATTCTCGACTCTCATCTTCGATGTTGAGTTGCTCGAGATCGTGAAGCAATAAAACTTCAATGGATTACCAGATCGCAGGCAAAGTTGCCGAGGTTTACCCTGTCAACAGGGTGAGTGAACGCTTCCGCAAGCGCGAGTTTGTGATCGAGCACAAAGAGAGCAGCAGCGGACAGGCATTCGTTGACTTCATCAAATTCCAGCTGACGCAGGAGAGGTGTGACCTCATCGATGAGTCATGGCTCAGGCAGGAGGTGACCGTTACTTTCAACCTTAAAGGCAACCGCTGGGAAAAGAACGGGATGGTTAATTACATCACGAACCTCAACGCCCTGAGTGTCGTCCGTGGTGTTGCCATCGCTGAGGGCGGAGAGCAGCCTGCTGCCCTCCCTAAACTTGAAGATGCCCCTTCACCCGATCCCGAGCTCGACGACCTGCCATTCTGAAGTTACTCCATAAACAACATCAATGCCATATCCCGACAGGGGTGTGGCATTTTTTTTTGAAGGCAATAGTAACAGGCAGCAGAGGGCCGATCCGCCGGCTGGCGGAGAAGAAGCCAGATTGCAGGGGGGGAATCTCCAGTCTTCAGTCAGCAGTCTTCAGTCGGCAGCAGTCCAGTCAACAGTCGGCATTTGGCAGTTTGAGGCTTCGACACAGGCTGTGCCCCGCACATGAAATGC